>NZ_BAAASL010000006.1:0-336654 GCF_039532865.1 Streptomyces luteosporeus | reverse complement strand
ACGTCCTGGTCTTCCCCGGCGTCTTCCGCGGCCTGCTCGACGCCCAGTCCCGCACCGTGAACACCGACATGATGCTCGCCGCCGCCCGCGCCCTCGCCGACGTCGTCCACGGCGAGGAACTCAACGCGAACTACATCATCCCCAGCGTCTTCAACGACAAGGTCGCCGGGGCGGTCGCGGGTGCGGTCCGGGAGGCCGCCAAGGCGGCCGGAGCGGCTGTGACGGCCACCACGACGCTCTGAGCACGGCGCGTCGAGTGGCGCGACGCCACTTGGCCCCCCATAAGGTGTCGGGCAGACATCCGGCTGCAGAAATGCGGCTGCATCCGAGGCTGTGGCGCTGGCCGTGGCGCTTTCCGTGTGACTCTCCAGGGTGCCGGATTGGCTTTCCCGCCACTGGTGGGGGCAGGATGCGTAACCGGGCGCGAGGGTCTGGCAAACGGACCCGGGTCCGGGGACTGTCCGAGGGCCCTGGCAGCATCGGCTTCGATCTCACGCCTCATTGGCAAGAAGAACACGGGAGTACAACATGAACCGCAGTGAGCTGGTGGCCGCAGTGGCCGACCGCGCCGAGGTGACCCGCAAGGACGCCGACGCCGTTCTGGCTGCTTTCGCCGAGACCGTCGGCGAGATCGTCGCGAAGGGCGACGAGAAGGTCACCATCCCCGGCTTCCTGACCTTCGAGCGCACGCACCGTGCCGCTCGGACCGCGCGCAACCCGCAGACGGGCGAGCCGATCCAGATCGCTGCCGGTTACAGCGTGAAGGTCTCCGCGGGCTCCAAGCTCAAGGAAGCCGCGAAGGGCAAGTAAACCTTCAGCAGGAAGGGCGGCCACCCCACCGGGGTGGCCGCCCTTTCGGCGTAAACGGCCCGTGAACGGCCCGTGAACCCCCTAACGCCTCGTCAGGGTGCCCAGGGCCCAACCGCCTCGCGCCCGCCCCGTGGCGCCCCGTCAGGGCGCGCGGCCGCAAACGGAAGGGCGGGCTGCGCATGCAGCCCGCCCTTCCGTTGATGCAGTCGTGACGCAGTCGCCCCGGCTCAGCCCTGCGCAGCAGCCTCCGCACCGCCGGGCAGTTCCACGTTGGCGCCCAGATCGCGCAGCTTCTGCATGAAGTTCTCGTAGCCGCGGTTGATCAGGTCGATGCCGTGCACCCGCGACGTGCCCTGCGCCGCCAGCGCGGCGATGAGGTACGAGAAGCCGCCGCGCAGGTCGGGGATGACCAGGTCGGCGCCCTGCAGCTTCGTCGGGCCGGAGACGACCGCGGAGTGCAGGAAGTTGCGCTGGCCGAAGCGGCAGGCCGAGCCGCCCAGGCACTCGCGGTACAGCTGGATGTGCGCGCCCATCTGGTTCAGCGCCGACGTGAAGCCCAGGCGGGACTCGTAGACCGTCTCGTGGACGATCGACAGGCCGCTGGCCTGCGTCAGGGCGACGACCAGCGGCTGCTGCCAGTCGGTCTGGAAGCCGGGGTGGACGTCCGTCTCCAGCGCTATGGCCTTGAGCGAGCCGCCCGGGTGCCAGAAGCGGATGCCGTCGTCGTCGATCTCGAAGGCGCCGCCGACCTTGCGGTAGGTGTTGAGGAAGGTCATCATCTCGCGCTGGCTGGCGCCGCGGACGTAGATGTTGCCCTCGGTGGCCAGGGCGGCCGAGGCCCAGGAGGCGGACTCCAGGCGGTCGGGCAGGGCGCGGTGGTTGTAGCCGCCGAGCGTGTCGACACCGGTGATGCGGATGGTGCGGTCGGTGTCCATGGCGATGATCGCGCCCATCTTCTGCAGCACGCAGATGAGGTCCTCGATCTCGGGTTCGACCGCCGCGTTGGACAGCTCGGTGACGCCCTCGGCGAGCACGGCCGTCAGCAGCACCTGCTCGGTCGCGCCGACCGACGGGTACGGCAGGCGGATCTTGCAGCCGCGCAGCCGCTGCGGGGCCTCCAGGTACTGGCCGCCCTCGCGCTTCTCGATGGTCGCGCCGAACTGGCGCAGCACCTCGAAGTGGAAGTCGATCGGCCGGCCGCCGATGTCGCAGCCGCCCAGGCCGGGGATGAAGGCGTGGCCGAGGCGGTGCAGCAGCGGGCCGCAGAAGAGGATCGGGATGCGCGAGGAGCCGGCGTGCGCGTCGATGTCCGCGACGTTGGCGCTCTCCACGTAGGTCGGGTCCATGACCAGCTCGCCGGGCTCGTCGCCCGGGCGGACGGTCACGCCGTGCAGCTGCAGCAGGCCGCGCACCACGCGCACGTCGCGGATGTCGGGGACGTTGCGCAGCCGGGACGGCCCGGTGCCGAGCAGGGCGGCGACCATGGCCTTGGGCACGAGGTTCTTGGCGCCGCGGACGCGGATCTCTCCCTCGAGCGGGGTACCGCCGTGGACAAGCAGGACATCGTCAGGGCCGGTCATGGATCTCGCGTTCCTGGAGTTGGGCAAGGGGCAAGAAGAAAGGGTAATGCGACCGCGGGGCCCTTCTGCCGCCCCGCAGGGGGTGCGGGAACGTCATGGGTTTGTCACAACACGCTCCGTTAATGGAACGGTCGCTACCGGTTATCACGCCGCCGTCGCGGCCGGGCGGCTACGGGCGGTATGACCCCTTACGGGCGCTGCACGCACTCGCAAGACGCTCCCGGACCCTTCCGGGTTCCCCGGTTGCGGCGCAGGCATTCCGGCCCCCGCGGCCCGCAGCGGTGCCCCGGAACGCTGCAGGGCTGCTCTCGTACGCCCCCGCCCGCCCCTGCCGGGCGGGCCACCGCACTCCCCACAGCGGCCCGAAATGCGGGATCATGTCGCCATGACCGAGGTGTCCTCGCTCACAGGGCGACTGCTCGTGGCGACGCCGGCTCTGGCCGACCCGAACTTCGACCGGGCCGTGGTCCTGCTGCTCGACCACGACGCGGAGGGCTCCCTGGGCGTGATCCTCAACCGGCCGACCCCCATCGGCGTCGGCGACATCCTCCAGTCCTGGGCGGCGCTCGCCGGGGAGCCGGGCGTCGTCTTCCAGGGCGGTCCGGTCTCGCTGGACTCGGCCCTCGGCGTGGCCGTGGTGCCGGGCGAGGCCCACGGCGGCGGCGCCGGGGCCGGCGCCGCGCCCGGGCCGCTGGGCTGGCGCCGGGTGCACGGGGCGATCGGCCTGGTCGACCTGGAGGCCCCGCCGGAGCTGCTGGCCAGACAGGTGGGCTCGCTGCGGATCTTCGCCGGGTACTCGGGCTGGGGCCCGGGCCAGCTGGAGGAGGAGCTGGTCGAGGGCGCCTGGTACGTGGTGGAGTCCGAGCCCGGCGACGTCTCCTCGCCCGACCCGCAGCGGCTGTGGCGGGCCGTGCTGCGCCGCCAGCGCAACGAACTGGCGATGGTCGCCACCTATCCGGACGACCCGAGCCTCAACTGACCCGGCTCCGCCCCAGTACCCTTGGAGACCATGAGCACTCTCGAGCCCGAGCGCGGAGCAGGTACCGGCACCCTCGTAGAGCCGACACCGCAGGTGTCGCACGGCGACGGCGACCACGAGCGCTTCGCCCACTACGTCCAGAAGGACAAGATCATGGAGAGCGCGCTCTCCGGCTCCCCGGTCGTCGCCCTGTGCGGCAAGGTCTGGGTGCCCGGGCGCGACCCCAAGAAGTACCCGGTCTGCCCGATGTGCAAGGAGATCTTCGACGGCATGGGCGCCGGCGGCGACGACAAGGGTGGCAAGGGCGGCAAGGGCGACAAGTAGCCCCCTCCCTGCCCGCCTCGGCTCTGCCACGGCTCCCGGGACGCACCTGGCGTGCGCTCCGGGAGCCGTGCGTGCATACGCGTGCGTGCATACGACGGCCTGCGGCTGTCGATGATCGGGGCATGACCGATGCCGACGCCGCCCACACGCTGATCCCCGCGCCGCGCTCCGTCCGGGAGGTGCCGCCCGCGGGCCTGTACGTCCTCGACGAGGACACCCTCGTCGAGGCGCGGCCCGGCACCGAGGGCACCGCCCGCTGGCTGCGCGCCACGGTCGGGGCCGCCACCGGCCTGCCCCTCGCCCCGGGCGATGACGACGACAACCGCCTCGTCCTCGCCGTCGACCCCGCCGTGGAGCGCGAGCTCGGCCCGGAGGGCTACCGGATCGTCGTCGACGGATACGCCGTACGCCTCGACGGCGGCAGCCCGGCCGGCGTCTTCTGGGCGGCCCAGACCCTGCGCCAGCTGCTCGGCCCGGACGCGTTCCGGCGCGCGCCGGTCACGGGCAGGCGGGAGTGGCACCTGCCCTGCGTCGTCGTCGAGGACGCCCCCCGCTTCGCCTGGCGCGGTGTCCTGCTCGACGTCGCGCGGCACTTCATGCCCAAGGACGGCGTGCTGCGCTACATCGACCTGCTGGCCGCCCACAAGCTCAACGTCCTGCACCTGCACCTGACGGACGACCAGGGCTGGCGGCTGCAGATCGACGCCCACCCCCGGCTGACCGAGGTCGGCGCCTGGCGGGCGCGTACGAAGGTGGGGCACCGTGCCTCGCCGCTGTGGGACGAGCGGCCGCACGGCGGTCACTACACCAAGGACGACGTGCGCGAGATCGTCGCCTACGCCGCCGAGCGGCACGTCATGGTCGTTCCCGAGATCGACCTGCCCGGCCACTCGCAGGCCGCGATCGCCGCCTATCCCGAGCTGGGCAACACCGACGTCGTCGACACCGCCGCCCTCGGGGTCTGGGACACCTGGGGCATCAACCCCAACGTGCTCGCGCCCACCGACCGCGTCCTCGCCTTCTACGAGGACGTCCTGACGGAGGTCCTCGACCTCTTCCCGTCGCCGTTCGTGCACATCGGCGGCGACGAGTGCCCCAAGGACCAGTGGCGCGCCTCGCCGGCCGCGCAGGCGCGGATGGCGGCGGAGGGGCTGGCGGACGAGGAGGAGCTGCAGAGCTGGTTCATCCGCCACTTCGACCGCTGGCTCGCGCAGCGCGGCCGCCGCCTCGTCGGCTGGGACGAGATCCTCGAAGGCGGCCTGGCGGAAGGGGCGGTCGTCTCCTCCTGGCGCGGCTACGCGGGCGGGGTCGCCGCCGCCCGGGCCGGGCACGACGTCGTCATGTGCCCCGAGCAGCACGTCTACCTCGACCACCGGCAGGCTCCCGGCCCCGACGAGCCCGTGCCCATCGGCTACGTGCGCACCCTGGAGGACGTCCACCGGTTCGAGCCCGTACCGCCCGGTCTGACCGGCGAGGAGGCGCGCCGGGTGCTGGGCGCGCAGGCCAACCTGTGGACCGAGGTGATGGAGAACCAGCAGCGCGTGGACTACCAGGCGTTCCCCCGCCTGGCCGCGTTCGCCGAGACCGTGTGGTCCGTGCTGCCCGCGCCCGCGGAGCGCGACTTCGCCGGGTTCGAACGGCGCATGGCCGCCCACTATCCGCGCCTGGACGCCCTCGGCGTCGATTACCGGCCGCCCGCCGGCCCCCGCCCCTGGCAGCGCCGGCCCGGCGTGCTCGGACGCCCGATCGAGGGCGCGCCCCCGATCGTGTGAGCCCGGCGGGAAGCTGACGAACCGTACGACGGCTCCTGGCACGGTGGTCCTTCGCACACCGCCGTAAGTCGCACAAGGGTTCCGAAGCATGGCATTACGCGGGCAATCGTCCCCATCATGACCAAATCGGCCATCCGGCCCGGGGTGGAGCCGGTCGCCACATACGGACCTTTTGTGTAAGCAGGTGCGTTCCGGTGGTTCGTGGACCCTCACGACGGCGGACCCGGAAGATGTGCCACAGTTTCCACGTCCGGGCCGACAGCACGTACCGTACGGCGAGACCTGGCGGAACAGTCGGGACCACCGGGACCACCGGGGAAGGGGCAGCTGGGTTGACCACGCACGCACCACAGGCGGCGCACACCGTGACGTTGCCGGGCTCGCTCGACGAAGCCGTGGCAGCGCTGGCCGCCATGCCCACGGCCGTGCCCGTCGCCGGGGGCACCGACCTGATGGCCGCCGTCAACGCCGGCCTGCTGCGCCCCGCCGGCCTCGTCGGCCTCGGCCGCATCAACGAGATCCGCGGCTGGCAGTACCAGGACGGCGCCGCCCTGCTCGGTGCCGGGCTCACCCACGCCCGCATGGGACGGCCCGACTTCGCCGCCCTCATGCCCGCCCTCGCCGCCGCCGCCCGCACCGCCGGACCGCCCCAGATCCGCAACGCCGGCACCCTCGGCGGCAACATCGCCTCCGCCGCCCCGACCGGCGACTGCCTGCCCGTCCTCGCCGCCCTGGAGGCCTCCCTCGTCATCGCCGGCCCCGGCGGCACGCGCCGGGAGGTCCCCGTCGGCCACCTCCTGGCCGGCCTCGACATGCTCCGCCCCGGCGAGCTGATCGGCTACGTCCGCGTGCCCCTGCTGCACGCCCCGCAGACCTTCCTCAAGGCCACCGGCCGCACCGGCCCCGGCCGCGCCACGGCCTCCGTGGCCGTCGTCCTCGACCCGGCGCGGCGCAGCGTGCGCTGCGCGGTCGGCGCCGTGGCACCCATGCCGCTGCGCCCGTTCGACGCCGAGCGCTGGGTGTCCTCGATCGTCGACTGGGACGGCGAACGCGCCCTCGCGCCCGACGTCCTGGCCGCCTTCGGCGAGTACGTCGCCACCGCCTGCATCCCCGATCCGACACCCGCGCCGGACGCCCTGACCGACCACGGGGCGGCCGCGCCCGGTACCCTGCCGCCGGCCGTGCTGCACCTGCGTCGTACGGTGGCGACCCTGGCCCGCCGAGCACTGGGGAGGGCACTCGCGTGAGTGACGAACAGCAGCACCACACCGCCGCGCCCGGCGCGGGCACCTGGCAGCCCATCCCGCAGGGCGCCGGCCTCGACGCCGAGGGCACCACCTTCGTACAGCTCCCGCCCGAGCTGCTCGCCCACCCGGGCCCGGGCGCCACCGGTTCCTGGGACCCCCTCACCGCGCCCGGCACGGGCTACACGCCGCCGCCGGCCGACACCGGCCACTGGCAGACGGCGTACGAGCCGGCCGCCGCGCCGGCCCCGGCCGCTCCTGCTGCCCCTGCCGCTCCTGCCGCGGAGGGGCTCGACGACACGCAGCAGTGGGCCATGCCGTTCGCCACCGCTGACGAGCCCGCACACGAGCCCGCGCAGCCCGCACATGAGCCCGCGCCCGCGCACGTCCACGACGTGCACGGCACGGGGCAGTGGACGGTCCCGGCCGCCGGGGACGACTCCGTGGAGGAGTCCGGCGAGTACGCGCTGCGCGACGCCGGCGCCGTCACCGGTGCGGGCGATCACGGCCCGCAGGAGTGGACGCCCACTCCGGCCGGTACTCCTGCCGAGAGCCCGGCCGTTGACGTGGCGGAACCGGTGGAGGAGCCGGTTGCTCCCGCGGCAACCGCGGAAGGGGACGCGGCCGCGGCCGACCACGCGGACCACGCCGACCACACGGACCACGCGGACACCCCCGACCACCCGGCCGAGCCCGCGGACACCGCAGACCACGCCGACGCCGCCACCGACTACGCCGCCACCGACTACGCCGACGCGGCCACCGGCTACGCCGAGCCCGGACCGGCCGCCGAGGCGCACCCCCACAACGAACACCCCTGCGCCTCCTACGTCCTGCGCGTCAACGGCACCGACCGGCCCGTGACCGGCGCCTGGATCGGCGAGTCGCTGCTGTACGTGCTGCGCGAGCGCCTCGGTCTCGCCGGCGCCAAGGACGGCTGCTCGCAGGGCGAGTGCGGCGCCTGCTCCGTCCAGGTCGACGGCCGCCTCGTGGCCTCCTGCCTCGTGCCCGCCGCGACCACCGCCGGCTCCGAGATCCGCACCGTCGAGGGCCTGGCCGAGCACGGCCGGCCCTCCGACGTGCAGCGCGCCCTCATCGACTGCGGCGCCGTCCAGTGCGGCTTCTGCGTACCAGGCATGGCCATGACCGTGCACGACCTGCTGGAGGGCAACCACGCTCCCAGCGACCTGGAGACCCGCCAGGCCCTGTGCGGCAACCTGTGCCGCTGCTCCGGCTACCAGGGCGTCCTCGCCGCCGTCCGCCAGGTCGCCGAGGAGCGCGCCGAAGCGGCCGCGGCCCTGGCCGAGGCCCAGGAACAGCAGGAGGGCGGCCAGGGCGACGGCACGGCCCGCATCCCGCACCAGGCGGCCCCGTACGGCGACGACGGCACCGGCAGCGGCTTCGGAAAGGCGACGGCATGACGGCAATGGGCGGCACGTCCGGCATGGGCGGGGCGGGTGGAGCTGCGGGCACGCCGGGCCTGGACGACCCCGGTTCCGTCGCCACGGCCTTCGCCCTGCCCGTCACCACCCCTCCGGCCCGGCTGCGCGGCATCGGCGTCTCCCTGCCGGCGACCGACGCCCCCGCCAAGACCCAGGGCACCTTCCCCTACGCCGCCGACCTGTGGGCCGAGGGCCTGCTGTGGGCCGCCGTCCTGCGCTCCCCGCACCCCCACGCCCGCATCGTCTCGCTCGACACCTCCGCCGCCGCCGCGATGCCGGGCGTACGCGCCGTGGTCACCCACGCCGACGTGCCCGGCCGGGGCCCGCACGGCCACCGCACCGCCGACCGGCCCGTCTTCGCCTCGGACGTCGTGCGCCACCACGGCGAGCCCCTCGCCGCCGTGGCCGCCGACCACCCCGACACCGCCCGCCTCGCCGCGGCGGCCATCGCCGTCGAGTACGAGCTGCTGGACCCGGTCACCGACCCCGAGCAGGCCTTCGCCGCCGAACCCCTGCACCCCGACGGCAACCTCGTCCGCCACATCCCGCTGAGCTTCGGCGACCCGGAGGTCGTCGGCGACGTGATCGTCGAGGGGCTGTACCGCATCGGGCGCCAGGACCCCGCGCCCATCGGCGCCGAGGCCGCCCTCGCCGTACCCCGCCCCGACGGCGGCGTCGAGATCTACACCGCCTCCACCGACCCGCACGCCGACCGCGACCTCGTCGCCGCCCGCCTCGGTCTGGAACCCGAACGCGTCAAGGTCGTCGTCACCGGCGTCCCCGGCGCCATGGGCGACCGCGAGGACCCCGGCACCCAGCTCGCCCTCGGCCTGCTCGCCCTGCGCACCGGCCACCCGGTCAAGCTCGTCGCCACCCGCGAGGAGTCCTTCCTCAGCCACCCCCACCGGCACCCCACCCTGCTGCGCTACCGCCACCACGCCGACGCCGAGGGCCGGCTGCTGAAGGTCGAGGCGCAGATCCTCATGGACGCCGGCGCCTACGCCGACTCCTCCTCCGAGGCCCTCGCCGCCGCCGTCGCCTTCGCCTGCGGCCCGTACGTCGTCCCCAACGCCTTCGTCGAGGGCTGGGCCGTCCGCACCAACAACCCGCCCTCCGGCCACGTGCGCGGCGAGGGCGCCCTGCAGGTGTGCGCCGCCTACGAGGGCCAGATGGACAAGCTCGCGGCCCAGCTCGGCCTCGACCCCGCCGAAGTGCGCCTGCGCAACGTCATGGCCACCGGCGACGTGCTGCCCACCGGCCAGACCGTCACCTGCCCGGCCCCGGTCGCCGAGCTCCTGCGCGCCGTACGCGACTACCCCCTCCCGCCGCTCCCGGTGGACGACCCCTCCGGCACCGACGACCACTGGCTGCTGCCCGGCGGCCCCGACGGCGCCGGCGAACCGGGCGCGGTGCGGCGCGGCGTCGGCTACGGCGTGGGCATGGTCCACATGCTCGGCGCCGAGGGTGCCGACGAGGTCTCCACCGCCACGGTCAAGGTCACCGGCTCGGTGGCCACGGTCATCTGCGCCGCCGTCGAGACCGGGCAGGGCTTCACCACCCTCGCCCGGCAGATCGTGCAGGACGTCCTCGGCATCGACGAGGTCCACGTCGCCCCCGTCGACACCGACCAGCCCCCCTCCGGCCCCGCCGGCCACGGCCGCCACACCTGGGTCTCCGGCGGCGCCGTCGAACGCGCCGCCCGCATGGTGCGCACCCAGCTCCTGCAGCCGCTGGCCCACCAGTTCGGCATGTCGACCGAGCTGCTGACCATCGCCGACGGCAAGATCACGTCGTACGACGGCGTGCTCAGCACCAGCGTCGACGAGGCCCTGGCCGGCAAGGAGCTCTGGGCCACCGCCCAGTGCCGCCCCCACCCCACCGAACCCCTCGACGCGACCGGCCAGGGCGACGCCTTCGTGGGCATGGCCTTCTGCGCGGTGCGCGCCGTCGTGGACGTCGACGTCGAACTCGGCACCGTACGGGTGGTGGAGATGGCCGTCGCCCAGGACGTCGGCCGCGTCCTCAACCCCGCCCAGGCCCGCGCCCGCATCGAAGCAGGAGTGACCCAGGGCATCGGCGCGGCCCTGACGGAGAACCTCCGCACGGCAGGCGGCCAGGTCCGCCGCCCGGACCTCACGTCGTACGCCCTGCCGACGTCACTGGACGCCCCCGACATCCACGTGGTCAAGCTCGTCGAGGAACGCGACGTGGTCGCCCCCTTCGGCGCCAAGGCCATCAGCGCGGTCCCGGTCGTCACCTCCCCGGCGGCGGTGGCCTCCGCGGTACGCGCCGCCACGGGTCGCCCGGTGAACCGCCTGCCCATCCGCCCGCAAACCGCGACGGTGAACTGAGTACCTCTACTCAGGTGACCTGTCGGTCCCCCTTAGTAACCTGACCCCACCGGAAAACGGGACAGCAGGGACAACTGAGGGGTGGGGAACAAGGTGGCGGCCGCGGGCCCGCGTTCAGCATCACGACTGCAGGCGGAACTGGACACGCTCAAAACCTTCAAGGGCCAGGTGGACGAGCTCCTGACCACCTTCCACGAAGGCGAGGCGGCCCCACCCCGCATAGCCGACGCCCGCCTGGCCGCTGGCCACCTGGGCGTGAACTTCACCGAGGCGAACGGGCTGCACGGCGCCTATAACGAGGTCCACACCCAACTGGAGACCTTCTCCCGGCTCCTCGCCGACCAGATCGAAGCCCTGAGCACCGCGGTCCTGGGCGCCCGGATCGGCTACGAAAACGTCGACGCCGACCTCCGCGACCGCATGTGGGCCATCCAGCACCGCACGGAACAGCTCTACAACCCCACCCTGGACCCGAACGCCACCCCGGCAGCCCCCGCCAAGCGCGGCAGCGACGAAGGAGCCATCTGATGACGACTCCGGTCGGCCCCGTGATCAACCAGCCGGTGAGCGGCCTGTTCACCACGTCGGACTTCGAGTCGAAGTCCCACGAGGAACTGCGCGCGATGGTGGCGAACGCGGACCCGGGCCAGACGAGGGCCCTGAGCGAGAAACTGAGCACAGCCGCAGCAGCCATCACCAGGATCGGCACCCGGCTCAAGGAACACATGGCAGCCGTCCACTGGGAAGGCGAAGGCGGCGACGCCTTCCGCACCTGGGGCGCCAACATGGCCAACTCCACCCTCCGCCTCGGCGACTTCGCCAAAACGGCGAGCACGTGGATGGGCCACGCGGCCTCGACCCTGAGCGACGTCAAAAAGGCAATGCCGGACATCCCCGCTGCCGACAGGACCACGCTGGCCTCGTACCACCAGAACCACCCCGGCCAGGTGGGCTCGGTACCCCAGTCCGTCCTCACCGAACAACCCACCGGCCTCCAACCGCAGGGCCCGACCCAGCAACAGGCATACGCCGCCCAGCAACGCCTGGAGAAGGAGCGCCTGGAAGCAGCCCGCCTGATGCGCCAACTGGCGGAGTCGTACTCGTGGTCGACCCACAACCTGCAGACGGCGCCGCGGCCTACTTTCCCGCCTCCGCCTCGGGGCCTCATGCCTGATCCCAGGGATGCTTCCGAGTACATCCCAGCACCGTCAGGACGCGGAACATCTGGGAGCGTAGGTGGTGGAAACCATGAAGCCCTTCCTGTAGTCGCTGGAGGAGGGCAGAGGCAGGGATACACCACCGGACTCTCTGGCAGCGCAGGTGGGCATGTAAGTGCGCCGGACCTACTGCCAAATGCCAGATCCGGTGCGGCCTCCTCTCACCTCCGGGTGGACGGAGGGCTAGCTGTACCGCATGTTCCGGCAGCAACACCGGGCCTGGAGGGAACACCGCAGATTGGTGGCAGCCGCGACATGCCTGTTGTGCCTCCAGTACCGCATGTTGCCCCCGGCCCCGCCACTACTCGTGCAGGCGGACAAGCGGTTGCCGAGGCTGCACGGGGTATTGGTGGAGGCCGCTTCGATATCGCTCCGGGCATGCCGGAACGAGGCGCTGGTCGCGGCCGGGTTCCCCTCCCCGGCGTGCGTTTGCCTGGCGATGGCATTGTCGGTGGCCGGGGATTCCCTCGCACTCCGAATCAGCTTGAGGCCCCCGCGACGGGCGGCACGGTAGGGGGCGCGCAACTTGGCCAGGGGCGCAGCCAGGCGGCTTCTCCCATGGGATATACACCGGCTCACGGTGCTGCGCCCGGAGGGCCTGCAGGACGAGCGGGAAGCGCAACCCCGGGGCGTCGCCTGGCGACGAACCCCGGGGGAGTGGTGGGAGGCACTGCCCAGCGGCGTCCCGGTGCGAGCGGTAACGGAACATTCACTCCTGGAGGCATGGGACTAGTGCGCGGCCCAGGTGAGCCGAGCCGTAGCCAAAGCCGCACTGCTCGGAAGGGTCAGCGTCCCGACTACCTGGTGGAGGACGAGGCGACCTGGGACCAGACCAACCGCCGCGTGGTTCCGCCGGTCATCGACTGATCGTAAAGACCGATAGAAAGCATGCGTCTGCGAATGGTCACTACTCGATGGAGGAGCGCGGCCTGCGCTGTTGTCGCGCTCCTGCCCTGGCTCTTGTCACCGGCATCCGCTCATGCGGACACTCTTCGCTCCCAGCAGTGGTGGCTGGATGCGATGCATGCCGAAGAGATGTGGAAGGTCAGCACTGGTGCGGGTGTGACAGTTGCCGTCGTCGATACCGGAGTGGACCCCAGTCTCCCGGACCTGCAAGGCCAGGTTCTGCCGGGCCAGGACCTCTCCGGCATCGAAGGAGACGACAGGCCGGACTATGACGGCCACGGGACGAAAATGGCTGTTCTGATCTCGGGCAAGGGTGACGGCGGCCGTGGCTCGTTCGGCTTGGCGCCAGGCGCGAAGATCCTTCCCTTCAAGGTCGCCAGCCTCAGGGCGCCGCGAACACATCTGTTGCCCGGAGCGACCGTACGCAGAGCCATCCGTGCTGCAGCAGACTCCGATGCAAAGGTCATCAACGTTTCCATGGGAGCGCCGGCTGCTGACCCCGAGGACGCCAAGGCGATCGAGTACGCGATCGGAAAGGGGAAGCTGGTATTCGCCTCTGCAGGAAACAGGGGCGACAAGGAGAACGGGGCTGAATATCCGGCGGCTTACCCAGGCGTAGTGGGTGTCGCTGCGGTGGATCAGGACATCAAAGCCCCCTCATGGTCCGTGCGGGGGCCGCAGGTAGATCTCGCGGCCCCGGGCGACAACATGGTGACCACATGCCTTGGTGGCACCGGCGTATGCCGCTCCCACGGCACCAGTGATGCCGCTGCCCTCGCCTCCGCCTCCGCCGCCCTCATCTGGTCCGCTCACCCCGACTGGACCGCCAACCAGGTCCTCCGTGTCCTCATCAACACCGCCGGCGGCCCCAAGAACGGTGACAAGCGCAGCGACAGCATCGGCTACGGCGTGGTCCGCCCCCGCATCGCCCTGCAGAACCCCGGAGACCCGGGCCCCCCGGACGTGAGCCCTCTCCCGGAGCTGGCAGCCGCCAAGTCACCGGGGCCCGAGGCCGGTCGGGCCAGCGCGCACGACAACGACAGCTTGCTGTCTAAGCGCAACCTGATCACCACAGGCGCCTGCGTCGCCGTTGCGGGAGCGGCGACGGCAGCCGCACTGCTCTTTCGCCGCCGCAGGGCCCATACCAACTGAGGTGGACGTGGCGGGGCGGCGTCGGTCACATTGTGCCCAGTGCGCGCCAAGTCCACCCTGAGCTGACGACCACCTTTCGCAGGGTGTTCCGCATGTCGCGCGTGTCCAGGGTTTTGACTTTGCGTCGCCGGCCGTCGGGCCCGCGCTCGTACGTCCACTCCACATAGAACCCCGACCCGCGACCATGTGACCACGATCGTGTCAGCTGGCCCTTGGTGATGCTCCAGTTCTCCTGGACAGCCCAGACCTCGTGCAGTGCCGGATGCAGACGCATCTGGATCTTGATCCTCTGGCTTACGCGCTCACCGAACGAAGAATATTGGAGCGACCACTCCGCTATCAAATCAATGCTTTCCGAAGTGATGGCTTTGTGCACGCGGTACGGGGCCGGAGGCGAGCCGACCGATAGCAGTGCGTCCAGGACTTCAGTGGTGGAGAGCGGTACGACGTTGCCGTCGGGATACTGGGTTCCACGCCATTTATCCCGAAGGCGGTCCAGCTTGTCCAGAAGGCTGCCCATCGCTATGCCTCCGAATCCATGGTGAGGCGTACAGTGCGCACGAAGCCCTGGAATTCCTCGAGGATGTCGTCGTGCTGGGAGGCGGCGGCGGTCAGGGCCAGGCGGACCACTGCCCATCGGTGTGAGTCAAGGACGTCCGTTATGCAAAGGTAAACCTGGGACTGGACGAGGTCGCGATATGCATCGCCAATGCGGACGGAAAAGACCAAGCGCTGTGTCAGGGCAGGGGTGTCGAGGGGGCCGATTTCGTGGCGCTGCGCCACCACCACCGACTCGGCGAGCCTGCGGAGACGTTCCACCGAATCGTCAGCGAGCTCGGTAAGCGTCGTTGCGCCGGACCGGTACTCGCCACTGATTGTGATATTGGCGGTGAATCCGTCGGCGGGCTCCGGATGCACTGCAGCAAAAGCTACTTCTGCGGCAGCGCGACCATCGACATCTGTCGGGCGCCAGCCGGCGGGCAGGCGAAATTCGATGGGAACCGGCAGTGTCGCGGCCATCTCGGCCCCTTCTTTCATGGAGGCATGCATCAGAACCAGCTGCTCAGCGTGTCCTTGACGGAGCGGGCGGCGTCACCCACTGCGTCGGCTGCGCGGCCGACGGCCTTTTCGAATTTGTGCGGGTCGACGGTAATCTCGATTCCCACGGCGCCGCCGAGCCCGTCGGCAGCACCGGCTTTGCCGCCGATCTTCCATTTGCCGGTGTCCTCGTCCTTGCTGTAAGCAGCCTTGCCTTCGATGCCGGAGCCGGCCCATCCTTCGGCCGTCCCGCCGATGCTGATACCGGCGAATTCGAAGCCTCCGGCGACACCGCCCTTCGCTCCCGAAAACCCTTTCACTCCCGCAGCGATCTCGCCCTTGGTCGCTTTGATGCTGGCTCCGGCTTCACTGCCGATAAACGCATCTGCCCGCGTGTAGTAGGTGATCGGGCCGTGGTTCTCGCGCACCTCGACCATGCCGCGCCCACCGTCGGACATCTCGGCAGCAGCGCTGATGCTCTTGTTGCTGAAGCCGTAATTTGCCGTGGCCCGCGAGCCCGCGTAGGCATCGGCGATTACGTGGACATCCGCCGGACCGTCGGTCAGTGATCGCTCCGCCGTCACGTGGCCCAGATCGCCGTAGAGTTTGAGCCTGCCCTCTTTGCCGTATGAGGGGCTGTCGGTTACCTTGAAGCCGATACCGGGTCCGGTCTTCGTGACCTTCCAGCCGTCGGTTCGTGTGGCGGCTGCCTCCGGCGCTCCCGCCTTGGCCAAGTCGCCTTCGGCGTGCGCGTTGAAGCCGCCGAAGCCAGCCGTGCTTATCAGCGCCCGGTTGACGAGTTGGTCGGCCTCGTCCACGGCTCGCACGGCCTTGGCGATGGCGTCGGTCCACTCCTGTGTCTTTTGTCGGGCGTCGGCCACCAGCTTTGGGTAGTCCGGGTCGCGCTGGAGAGCGGACTGCTCCTGGGGGGAAAGCTTGCCGAAGCCGACGTACGTGGCCCTGCCCGAGTCGTCGACCTTGTAGTCCTTCGCCTCGGCCTCGGCGACCAGGTCCTTCGCTGCCTTCTGCAGCCGGGTGAGCTCGGTGTGCGCCTGCTGCAGAAGGCTGGCGAGGGCCAGTGCTTCAGTCTTGGCCGCAGCGTATTCGGAGGCCGTAGCGGTAGAGCTGCTCTGGTGCGCAGTGAACGCCTGGCCCTGCCAGTTCCCATTGGCCAGGGCACGCTGGACGTGATTTTCGTAGTCTTCCTTGAGCTCGCCGAAGCGCTTGCCCATCTTTTGCCAGAGCTCGGACGCGTTCAGCAGCGGCGACAGGTCGGCCGTCATGACATCCCGATAGGTCAATGACACGGTTGTTACCTGCTCACCACTCGTCTATTCGACTGTGGAGCGGCCCCTGCCCCGCGGTTGTCGAGCCGAATTGCGCTCCGACGGCGATGTCCTGGCCCTGGAGGAGGGTGTTCGTGCTGCGCAGTGCGTCCAGTTCGCGGCTGAGCCGGCTCATGAGACCGCTCGCCTGCGACTGCCATATGCTCATCGCCTCCGACAGCCCCTTTTCCGTGGCCCAAGCCGATAGCCCCTTCAGCCCGGTGTCCGGCTTGAGCAGGCCCGACTGCGGGGCTCCTAGGCCGGTCAGGGGCGGCTGCATGGCGCCGCCTATCCCGATGCGGCCGGCGAGCTGAGTGTCGGGCAGCAAGTGCTGCTCCATGAACGTCGCGGCCTGCTGCTTGTCGCTCGCGGAGCTCGCCAGCTTGCCCTGGCTGTCCCCTGCTCCACCGGCATTTGAACCCACGGACAATCCCCCCTCGCGCTTGCGTAGCTGCCTGCGCAACGTCGAGCGAACGCATTACAGGCAGAGCCTGGCATGCACCTTACAGGGAGTGATCAGCGAGAGATCGCATGTGGACATTTTTGGTCACGCTGGCCTGTGCAGTCCCCCTGCTCGCGTGTGCGTGAGCAGCGTGCGGAGTGCAGCGGGCGTCACCGTCAGGACCGTGCTCGGGGCGTCGCTCTGACGGAGGTGGACGGTGCCGGCCGAAGCGGCCAGTTCTATGCATTCGTCGTCGGGCCCGCCCGAGCTGAAGCTTGACTTAAGCCACGTGAGGACAGGCACGGTTGACCTTTCACGGCGTGTAGAGGATGTGTTGAATGAGTGAGAGGGTTCGGTGACGAGGCCAATCGGCTCAAGTGCCGCCTTGGTCAAGTGCTCGAACGTCTCGGCGAAGCGTGTGCGCAGCGCTTGGTCGGGGATGAACGGGGAAGAGGTGGGCTGCTCGACGTACGTTGTGCTGAGTTCTTGTACGGCGTGCTCATAGACCACGAACGGGGTGCCGAACCGGCTGGGAAGCCGCCGGTCTCGAACGGAAGGATCTGGATGCGGATGTGTGGCATGCGCGCCAGTTCCACCAGGTGCTCGATCTGTGCACGCATGACCTCGGCGCTCGTGAAGCGCATACGCAACGCCGCCTCGCTGATCACGGCGTGGAACGTCGGGGGGCGGGCCGGTGAGTAGCTGGTGGCGACGCAGCCGGAACTCGATCTGCTTGTCGATGCTGGCAGCCGTTGCCTCCGGCTGGGCGCTCTCGAAGAGGACCCGCATGTAGTCGGCTGTCTGGAGCGGGCCCGGGATGTGCACCCACGCCGGTAAACGGGAGGTGTGGGGCACTCGTTGGGGGTGAATCGAGGCGATCGGGTTGCTGATCGGAAACCGCTCTCCCTGCCGTCGAAGCGTCCCGCCCTCCGCGGCCGTAAGCCGGAAGCGCACCGCGTCCGCATGCCTTCGTCCGTATGCCTGCGCGCGGCAAGCCACCGCACGTCGCTCGGAGGGCAACCGGTGAAACCCTGGGGGAGTCACATCATGTGTCCCGGCACCACCGCACCAGCCGCCGCCTCTGCCGCCCACTTTCCGCCTCGCAGCGACTTCTCGCCCGTCTTCCCGCCCGCGCCCGGGTGGGTGCGGGCGGCGCGGGAGGACGAGGAGGACGACGCGGGCCGGGGCGACGACGAGACCGGCCGTGGGCTGCTGCTCGTGCGGGCTTGTGTGCAGGAGTGGGGCGTCTGCCGGCACGGGCCGGGGCCCGGCAAGGGGGTGTGATTCCGGCTCACCGGCTGAAGGCGGTGGTTCGCGCCCACCGCACCAGCCCCCGTACCGGCCGCGCCAGTGCCACGGCCAGCCCCGCCAGCGGCAGCACCAGCAGCAGGCTCTGGATGAGGGCCGATGTCAGGCCGAGCAGGCGGTTGTTGGAGGAGTCCGCTGTGGTGAGCAGGAAGGAGATGTGCTGCCAGTCGGCCACCAGCAGCTCCGGCAGGTTGATCAGCACCATCCCCAGCTGCAGGACGATCGCCGGGATCAGCACCAGCACCCATGCCGCCACTACGATCTGCGGGCCGCGCTTCAAGGCGGCCAGGCGGCCGTCCTCGTCCGGGCGGCGCAGCAGGACGCGCTTCAGGATCGGGGCGATGTACTTGAAGAGGTCGGGGATGCCGATCAGGTCCGCGACGATGTAGTAGCCGTCGAAGCGGAGAGTGGGCAGGAGCTGCTGGATCATTTCCAGGTGGACGGAGAGGACGGCCACCAGCAGCGGCTGGAAGCCCGTACCGGCGTAGGCGCCCAGCAGGCCCAGTACGAAGAGGGCGTTGAAGTGGACGCCGCCGAGGTCGGCGCGGATGCGGCCGGCGCGGCCGAGGCGGTACGAGTTGGTGATGTCGGTGTAGAAGGCCGGCCAGACGAGGTAGATGCCGCAGCCCATCGCTCCCGGGCGTACGCCGCCGTAGCGGCACGCCGCGCCGTGGCCCATTTCGTGGAAGACGCACGACGCGATGGCCAGGAGGAGGACGAGCAGGACGCCGGCCGGGTCCGTGAGCGTGGTCTGCAGGGCGGCGCCGGTGTCCTGGGTCGTCCACAGCCAGGTTTCACCGGCCACGAAGGCGGCGACGGCCAAGGCGACGAGAAAGGGCCGGAAGAGCCAGGCGAAGAGACCCGAGAGGAACCAGGTGACGTGTTCCGGCAGGACCGCGATCCGGAAGCGGAAGGAGAGGAACGGGTCGCTCTTGGCCGTGGGCGGAGGCGGGGAGCCGTCGCTGTACGTCGTGATGCCGAGCGGTGCGAGCTTCTTGTCCAGGAGGAAGACGACGTGCTCTTCGGTGAATTCCCGGCCGGTTTCCCGGCTGAGGTCGTCGGCCACCTGAGCGGCGGTCGCCCCTCCGGCCAGCGCCTTGGCGACCTGGTACAGAAGTGGGGGCAGCCGTACGAGTTGCCCGTCGGGGCGGCAGACGAGCTGGGGTGGTTCGCGGTAGCCGGATCCTTCGAACTCGCCGACCAGCTCGGTGCCGGTGACCAGAGCGGGGACGGATGGCAGGGTCGTCATGGTCGGCTCTCCCCAGGATCCGGGCCGAGGGGAAGGGCCGGCGGGAGCTCCCGGCCCTTCCCCCGGCGGTGCGCCGAGCGGCTAGGCGGCGACGGTCAGTGGCTGGCGATCGCCGCGGGCGTGCAGGTCACGTTGCTGGCCGGGTTCTCGGAGCCCAGGCCGAGGCTGCCGAACAGGCCCGGGGTCCCCTGGCGGTCGATGGACTGGCAGGACGAGAGGATCGTGGTGCCGTGGTCGTGCGGTACGGGGGCGAACACCCCGCCGCCCGAGGCCGCCGAGGAGCTGGCGCCGGACGCGGCACCCGCGCCCGTACCGTCACCCGGTCCGGCCGCGAGGCGTCCGAACGGGCTGGCGACGATGCCCATGACCGTGCGCTCGGGAAGGACCTCTCCTGCAATACCGGCGAGTTCCTCGAAGCTGACGGCGTTGTTCATTTCCGTTCCCCTTTCTCTGGTTTCCGCACTCCGGTACGTCACCCGGTCCGCCGGAACGGCGCGCCGGGCAGGTCGTCCTCGCACGATTTCCGCTGCGTAAGTGCGTCAGGGAATCGGGCCGAGAACGAGTTCTGGGGTTCCCTGGCAGGAAGTGAGCAGGAAGTGAAAGAAGTGAAATTGTCAGTGGGTGGAAATGGCCGCGGGAACGCAGGTGGTGGTGTAGCCGGGGTTGCTGGAGGCCAGCCCCAGGGCGACGAGGAGCGCCGGACCGGCGTCGTTCTGCCGGTACTGGCAGGCGTAGGCGACCGTCGCACCGTGCTCGGTTCTGACCAGCGTCGGGTACACCGGCTGATCGCTGCCACCGGCCACCGGTGCCACGCTCGACAGCGCGATGCGCGGGGGAAGTTCCTCACCCTGCAGCTGTTCGAGCTCGCCGAAGGTCACGGCGGGTCCCATCGCGTGCTCCCTCCCTCTGGACGCCGGCACACGGCTGCGGGCCGGGCCCCGGCATCCCTGCGTGAGGTTAGCGGCGAATAGGAATACCCGACACGTCATCAATCCGCTGATCACCCGGTCGTGACGAGGGGTGCCCCGGAAGGGTGGAAATCTGAACGTCCTCTGACGCGTGTGGCGAAAACCGTGTCAGGAGGGGAACATGCGCCCGGTTCCGTACCAGCCCGCAGGGCCGCCGTAACCTACGCGGATGAGCAGGAGAGAGGCAGCGGTCCCCGTGGACGCGGTGCGGATGGTGGCGGAGGCGCGGAAGGCGTTCTTCGTCGTGGTGGGGTTGCTGGCGGTCGTGTGGGCCCTGCAGGTGGCCAACTGGGGGAGCGGGTACGAGCTGGCGCGGACGTTTGCCGTCGTGCCGGGCGAGGTCGGGCGGCTGCCGGACGTGTTTGCCGCGCCGTTGCTGCACTGGAGCTGGGCGCACATCGAGAGCAATTCCGGGCCGCTGTTCGTGTTCGCTTTCCTCGCGGCCTATCGCGGGGTGGCCCGGTTCCTGGGGCTGACGGTGTTGGTGGCCGTGGCGAGCGGGGTGGCCGTGTGGTGTCTGGAGCGGGCGCACTCCGGGACGGTCGGGGCCAGTGGGCTGGTCTTCGGGTACTTCGGGTACGTGGTCGTGCGCGGGTTCTTCGACCGGCGGCTCGTCGACAGCCTCGTGGGCGTCGTCATGGGCGCCTCGTACGCCTATCTGCTCACGCTCGCCGTGCCGGGCACTCCGGGCATCAGCTGGCTCGGGCACCTCGGTGGGCTCGTCGGGGGCCTGGTCGGGGGGTGGGTCTTCCGGGACCGGCGGAAGGGGGAGACAAAGGGAGAGGCAAAGGAAGAGACCGTTGCCGCCGGGCATCCGCGGGGCGACCTGCACAAGGAACTGCGCGATCTCGGATTGTTGTAGAGGCCGTGACTGGAATCGAACCAGCGTAACTCGCTTTGCAGGCGAGCCCCTGAGCCACTCGGGCACACGGCCAGCGTTCGTGAGACCACCGTAGGGGTGGCCGTGGGTGGCCTCAAGCGTTCCGGCCGGGCTGTCACTTTGCGGACACGCGGCCGTCACAGTGCCGGTTCGCAGTGCCGGTTCACAGTCCCAGCGGGGTGCGCAGGAAGTCGTCCACCAGGGGGCGGAAGAGGTCCGGCTCGTCGACCCACGGGTAGTGGCCGACGCCGTGCAGCGGGCGCAGGGTGCCGTGGTGGAAGGAGGCGGCGACCGCTTCGCCCGCGCGCATGCCCGTGACGGCGTCGAGGTCGCCGGTCACGACGAGGACGGGGACGGGCAGCTCGCGCAGGGCGTGCAGGATCCCCAGGCGTACGGGCTCGTCCACGCCCTGCCAGAAGCCGGCGCGGGGGACGGGGTTGAGCTGGTCGGGTTCGCCGGCGGCGTGGGCGCGCTGCGGGGCGTCCCAGCGGCCGTACGCCATCGGGGCGGCGCGCAGCAGGAGGGAGCGGACCTCGGCGAGGTCGGCGGCGTCCGGCAGGGAGTGGACGGCGACGTAGGCGTCGACCCACCAGGGTTCGTCGGTACGGGATTCGAAGATCTCCTCGGCGTCGGTGGGCAGTTCGCCCTGCAGGCGGGAGCCGGGGGTGACGAGCACCAGGTGGCTGAGGCGGTCGCCGTGGGCGGCCGCGTAGGCCTGGGCGGTGGCGCAGGCGGCGTCGTGGGCGAGCAGGGCGAAGCGCTCCAGGCCGAGGTGGGCGCGCAGGGCTTCGAGGTCGCGGGCGAGGGCGGGGAAGGCGTACGCGGCCGGGTCGCCGGCCGGCGGGGAGGCGCCCGTGCCGCGGCTGTCGGGGACGACGAGGGTGTGGTGGGCGGCGAGGCCGCCGAGGTCGCCGAGGTAGGCGGCGTCGCGGCCGGGGCCGCCGGCCAGGCACAGCAGGGGCGGCCCGCCGGAGTCCTCGCCGAGGATCCGGTAGCTCAGCTCGGCCGAGTCGTATGAGGTGTAGTGCGGCATGAGTCCACCATGACGGATATGTCCAGCGATCCAGAAGCAACCCCCGAGTACCCCCGCGCCTGTCCCAAATTCCGCTTATGATTCCGGCGTGTTCGACTCGCGGCACATCAAGACCTTCCATACGGTGGTCACCGCCGGGTCCTACTCCGCCGCGGCCCGCGTCCTCGGCTACACCCAGCCCGCCGTCACCCAGCAGATGAAGGCCCTGGAACGTGCCGTGGGCACCCCGCTGTTCACCCGCGTCGGGCGGCGGATGCGGCTGACCGAGGCGGGCGAGGCGCTCGCCCGGCACGCCGGGATCATCCTGGAGAGCATTGCGGCCGCACAGCGGCAAATGAGCTCCCTGACCCGGCTGCGCGCCGGACGCGTACGGGTGTGCGCCTTTCCGAGCGCCGGTGCGACCCTCGTCCCCGAGGCGCTGGCCCGCCTGAGCGCCGAGCACCCCGGCGTCCGCGTCGAGCTGCAGGAGGGCGAACCGCCCGACTCGCTCGGCCGGCTGGTGCGCGGCGAGTGCGACATCACGCTGGCCTTCACCTATCCCGGCCTGCACGAACAGGTGCCCGCGGAGCTCGCCGAGATACCGCTGTTCGAGGACCAGCTCACCGTCCTGCTGCCCGCCGGGCACGCCCTCGCCCGCCGCCGCGCCGTCAAGCTCGCCGACCTCGCCGGCGAGCGCTGGATCGCCGGCTGCCTGCGCTGCCGGGCCAACCTCCTGCACGAGTGCGCCGAACAGGGCTTTGCACCTGACATCGCCTTCACCACCAACGACAACCTCGTCGTGCAGTCGCTCGTCGCCGAGGGGCTGGGCGTGGCGATGATGCCGGGGCTCGTGCTGTCGTTCCTGCGGCACGACCGCATCACCGGGCGGGCCCTGGACCCGGCCTCGCGCCGCAAGGTCGCCGCCTACGTGCTGCGCGAGCACCTGCGGATCCCCGCCACGGCGCTGGTGCTCGACGAGGTACGGGCCGCGGCCGCCCGCCGCGTCGGCTGCTGAGAACGTACGGGCCGGAGCGCACACGAGACGTCATCCGGCCGCCACCCATAAGCCGGTGTTGGCATCCCGGCAAGAAACCGTCGTTGGACCAGGGGGAACGACCGGGGCGATCCTCCTGGCATGACCACCCACGCCGCCCCCCGCACCCTCCCGGTGACCACCCGCATGGCGCGGCTCGTCGGCGAGATCGGGGACACCGTGGCCCGGGGCCTGGCCCCCGACACCACGGCGTACCTCGTCGGCGAGCGCCTCGCCCCCCACCTCGGCGCCCCCGACCTGCTCACCGCCGAGCAGTGCCGGGGCGACGCCCACCACTACCGCCAGCACGTGCTGCACGCCGAGCGCGACGGCAGCTTCTCCGTCGTCGCCCTGGTCTGGCTGCCCGGCCAGCACACCGCCGTCCACGACCACGTCTCCTGGTGCGTCACCGGCGTCCACCGCGGCCGGGAGAGCGAGCGCCGCTACCGGCTCGTCCCCGACGGCCCGACCGCCCGCCTCGTCGCCACCGCGGACGTCGTCAACCGGCAGGGCGACGTGTGCGGCTTCGCCCCGCCCGGCGACATCCACCGGGTCGGCAACGCCTCGGCCTCCGTCGCGATCTCCCTGCACGTCTACGGCGCCGACGTCCTGCGCCTGGGCTCCAGCGTGCGCCGCGTGTACGACCTGCCGGCTAACGAGGGCGAGCACGAGCGCGAGCGTGAGTGCCGGGCCGGGGGCACGTCGCCGTGACGGTCACCGAACAGCAGGTGCGCACGTACCCGGTCGCCGGCTCCCGCTCGCTGCGCCCCGGGCTCGCCCTCGCCGCCGCCGGGCCCGCCCTGGCGTGGACCGCGCACCGGCTGCTGCCCACCGTACCCGCGCTCACCGCGGCCGTCGTCCTCGGCATCGCCGCCGCCCACCTGCCCGGCGTACGCAGCGTCGTGCGCGGCAGCGCCAGGCCGGGCCTGGCGTTCGCCGGCAGGCGGCTGATGCGCGCCGGCATCGTGCTGCTCGGCCTCGGACTGGGCTTCGGCGACGTCCTCGCCCTCGGCTGGACCACCGTCGCCATGGTGCTCGCCGTCGTCGCCGCGACCTTCGCCGGCACGCTGTGGCTGGGCCGCCGTCTGGGGCTGCCCGGCGACCAGCCGCTGCTCGTCGCGAGCGGGTACGCGATATGCGGCGCCTCGGCGATCGGCGCGGTCGGCGAGGCGGCCGGCAGCGACGAGGAGGACGTCGCCACCTCTGTCGCCCTGGTCACGCTATGCGGCACGCTGGCCATCGCCGTCCTGCCCCTGCTGCAGCACCCGCTCGGGCTGGACGCGGCACGGTTCGGGCGCTGGACGGGCGCGAGCGTGCACGACGTCGGCCAGGTCGTGGCCACCGCGCAGACCGCCGGGGCGGCGGCGCTGGGGCAGGCCGTCCTGGTCAAGCTGCTGCGGGTGGCGCTGCTCGCCCCGCTCGTGGCGGCGGTGGCGGTGGCCCTGCGCAGGCGCGGGAGCACGACGACCCGGAGGACGACGGCCGGGAGGACGACGGCCGGGAGGACGACGGCCGGGAAGGCGACGGCGAAGCGGCCGGCCGTCCTGCCGCTGTTCGTGCTCGGCTTCCTTCTCACGGCCGGCCTGCGCACCACCGGCCTGGTGCCCGGCACGGTCCTGGCCGCGGCCCGGCACGCGCAGGAACTGCTGCTCGCCGCGGCCCTCTTCGGCCTGGGCAGCGCCGTGCACCTGCCCTCGCTGGCCCGCACGGGCGGGCGGGTCGCCGCCCTCGGGCTGGGCGCGTGGATCGTCGTCGCCGGGCTGTCGTACGGGGGCGTCCTGCTCACGACGTGAGCGAACGCCTGCGTCTACACCTAAGCCAATGAGGGGTTCACGAACCCGAGAGCTCGGTCATCTCGGTGATCTTGTTGCCGGGGCCGATCGTCACGTCGTAGTAGTTCTGGCCCGCGCACCATTCCTTGTGGTCCGCCTTGGACTGGTTGTCGTACTGCTGGTGGTTCGGGTCCGCGCACTCCTTGACGTGGCCGATCCCGGACATGGCGGTGCCGGTGGGCTTGGTCGGACGGGCCTGGGGGCCGTCCAGGGTCAGGACGGTGACCTTGGCGTTGTCGTTGTCGAAGGCGTAGGTGCGCGTCTCGCCCTCGGGGCGGTAGAAGGCGCCCTCGTCCATCTTCGTGTTGCAGGAGACCTTGGCGTCCTGCGCGACGATGTTGTTCATTGCGCCTTCGACGAGGTTCACGTGGATGAGCTTGTGGCCCTTGGGCAGCGGGGCGCAGGGGTCCTTGTAGCCGTCCTTGCCCTTGCCGCCCTTGCCATCCTTGTCGCCCTTTCCGCCCTTGTCGCCGGTGGGCTTCGACGGGGCCGCGCTCGCCGAGCCCTTGGCGTCGTTCTTGCCGCCGTCGTCGTCGGTGGGCCCGCAGGCGGTCAGCGTGAGCGCGCCGGACACGAGCAGTGCGGCGGCGACGGCATGACGAATGGACACTGGAATCCCCCGTGGTGGTGCTGGTTGCGGGCGCCGGGTGGCGCCGATCGCCAGGAAGTGTATGGACATGATCATGGCGAAAAGTCGACGATTTGCCTGATCATGATCGAATCGCGGCAGAACCAGGACGGAGCTGTGGCCGATCCGTGGCCAGTCGTGACCGAGTGCCGGGCCGGCGGTGCGCCGGGCCTCGGAAGGACCAGGGGCCGAGCCCCGGACCGACCACGTGACTAGATCGCAAGGCCGAGTGGATCTCGGGCTCGCGACAGGGGTCAAACCGGCCTTCGCCTCTTACTCTGAAGGTCATGACCACCACCGCCGATGCCATAGCCGGACGGTCCGCAGCGGACACCGATGAAGGCGTTCTCGGGCGCCGGTACCGCGCCCTCACCCTCGGCATAGTCTCCGTCGTCTCCCTCATCGCCTTCGAGGCCAGCGCGGTGAACACCGCCATGCCGGTCGCCGCCCGCGCCCTCGACGGCATCGGGCTGTACGCCTTCTCCTTCTCCGCCTTCTTCACCGCCAGCCTGTTCGCCATGGTGCTGTCGGGGGAGTGGTGCGACCGTGCCGGACCGCTCGCGCCGCTGTTCAGCGGCATCGCGGCGTTCGGGCTCGGGCTGGTGGGCGCGGGCTCCGCCCAGCAGATGTGGATGTTCGTCGCCGCGCGCGGCGTGCAGGGAGCCGGCGCCGGACTGGTGATCGTCGCCCTGTACGTCGTCGTGGGCCGGGCCTACCCCGAACGGCTCCGGCCCGCGGTCATGGCCTCCTTCTCTGCCGCCTGGGTCGTCCCCGTCATCGTCGGCCCGCTGGTCGCCGGCAGCGTGACCGAGCACCTCGGATGGCGCTGGGTGTTCCTGGCCATCCCCGTACTGATCGTGCCGCCGCTGATCGTGATGCTGCCGGCCCTGCGCCGGATGCCCGCCGGGCAGCGCAGCGACCGGCTCGACCGGCGGCGCATCCTGCTGGCCCTCGCGGTCGCCGCCGGAGCCGGACTGCTGCAGTACGCCGGGCAGGACCTGCGCCCGCTCTCCGCCGTACCGGCGGTGCTGGGGCTGGCCCTGCTAGCACCGGCCGCGCTGCGGCTGCTGCCGCGCGGCACGTTCCGGGCCGGACGGGGACTGCCGGCGGTGGTGCTGCTGCGCGGCATCGCGCAGGGCTCCTTCCTGGCGGCGGAAAGCTTCGTCCCGCTGATGCTGGTCAGCGAACGCGGGCTCTCGCCCACGCTGGCCGGCCTGTCGCTGACCGGCGGCGGACTGAGCTGGGCCCTGGCCTCCTTCACCCAGAGCCGGTCGTGGGTCGAGCCGCACCGCGAGCGCCTGGTCGTCCTCGGCATGACCCTGCTGGCCGCGGCCATCGCCCTCGCCCCCACCGTGCTGATCGGGGCCGTACCGGCCTGGACGGTGGCCGTGGCCTGGGTGATCGGCGGCTACGGGATGGGGCTGACGATCTCCAGCGGTGCCGTGCTGCTGCTGCGCCTGTCGCGGAAGGGCGAGGAAGGCGCGAACTCGGCGTCGCTGCAGGTCTCGGACGCGCTCGGCAGCATCGTGCTCGTCGGTGTGGCCGGGGTGCTCTTCGCCCTCGGCGGGCGGGCCTTCGTACCGGTGTTCGCGCTGGCGGCGGGGTGCGCGCTGACCGGCGCCTACGTGGCGACGCGGCTGCGGCCGCGCGGGTAGGGAGCGGGCAGGGAGGGACTGGGGAGGGCAGGACGGGGAGGATCGGGGGACGCACCCGCCACGCAGCGTGTTGTGACCTCGGTCCCACCGCCGGGTGAGGAGGGCCGGTCGTACCCGGTCGCCCCCGCGGACGCGGTTAGGCTGACGCGGTTGCCGATCGCCGAGCCAGCCGACGGAGACCGTGACTACCACCACCTCCACTCACCATCTCTCGCCCGCCTTCCCCGGCCGGGCCCCCTGGGGTACCGCCAACAAGCTGCGCGCCTGGCAGCAGGGCGCCATGGACAAGTACGTCCAGACGCAGCCGCGCGACTTCCTCGCCGTCGCCACGCCCGGCGCCGGCAAGACCACCTTCGCGCTCACCCTGGCCTCCTGGCTGCTGCACCACCACGTCGTCCAGCAGGTGACGGTCGTCGCCCCGACCGAGCACCTGAAGAAGCAGTGGGCGGAGGCCGCAGCCCGCATAGGCATCAAGCTCGACCCGGAGTACAGCGCGGGACCGCTGGGCCGCGAGTACCACGGCGTCGCCGTCACGTACGCCGGCGTGGGCGTACGGCCCATGCTGCACCGCAACCGCTGCGAACAGCGCAAGACCCTCGTCATCCTCGACGAGATCCACCACGCCGGCGACTCGCGCTCCTGGGGCGACGCCTGCCTGGAGGCCTTCGAGCCGGCCACCCGCCGCCTGTGCCTGACCGGAACGCCCTTCCGGTCCGACACCAACCCCATCCCCTTCGTCACCTACGAAGAGGGAAACGACGGCATCCGCCGCTCCTCCGCCGACTACACCTACGGCTACGGCAACGCCCTCGCCGACGGCGTCGTGCGGCCCGTGATCTTCCTCTCCTACAGCGGCAACATGCGCTGGCGCACCAAGGCCGGCGACGAGCTGGAGGCCCGCCTCGGCGAGCCCATGACCAAGGACGCGGTCTCCCAGGCCTGGCGCACCGCCCTCGACCCGCGCGGCGACTGGATGCCCAACGTGCTGCGCGCCGCCGACCGCCGCCTGACCGAGGTGCGCAAGTCCATCCCGGACGCGGGCGCCCTCGTGATCGCCTCCGACCAGGACTCGGCGCGCGCCTACGCCAAGCTGCTGCGCGAGATCACCGGGGAGGGGCCCACGGTCGTCCTCTCCGACGACTCCGGCGCCTCGCAGCGCATCGACGACTTCTCCGCCGGCGACTCGCGGTGGATGGTCGCCGTCCGCATGGTGTCCGAGGGCGTCGACGTACCGCGCCTCGCGGTCGGCGTGTACGCGACGACGATCTCCACGCCCCTGTTCTTCGCCCAGGCCGTGGGCCGCTTCGTGCGCTCACGAAGGCGCGGTGAGACCGCGTCCGTCTTCCTGCCGACGATCCCCATGCTGCTCTCCTTCGCCAACGAGATGGAGGCCGAGCGCGACCACGTCCTCGACAAGCCCAAGAAGGAGGGCGAGGAGGAGGACCCGTACGCCGAGTCCGAGAAGGAAATGGACGAGGCGAACAAGCAGCAGGACGAGGACACCGGCGAGCAGGACATGCTGCCGTTCGAGGCCCTGGAGTCCGACGCCGTCTTCGACCGCGTGCTCTACAACAGCGCCGAATTCGGCATGCAGGCCCACCCCGGCAGCGAGGAGGAGCAGGACTACCTCGGCATCCCCGGCCTCCTCGAGCCCGAACAGGTCCAGCTCCTGCTCCAGAAGCGGCAGGCCCGCCAGATCGCCCACAGCCGCCGCAAGCCCGACGCCGAGGCGGACCTGCTGGAGATCCCCGCCGAGCGCCGGCCGGTCGTCACCCACAAGGAGCTGCTGGAACTGCGCAAGCAGCTCAACACGCTGGTCGGCGCCTACTCCCACCAGAGCGGCAAGCCGCACGGCGTCATCCACACCGAACTGCGACGGGTGTGCGGTGGCCCCCCGACGGCGGAAGCGACGGCCGGACAGCTCACCGAGCGCATCACCAAGGTGCGCGAGTGGGCCACGCGCATGAAGTGACCGGATGACCCGGTCGACGGGCCCCGGACGCGTCTCGCGTCCGGGGCCCGTCGTGCGTTACGCCTGCTCGGCGGCGGCGGAGCCGGAGCGGCGACGCCGCGTCGCCACGACGAGACCGGCACCCGCGGCGATCGCGGCGGCACCGGCCACGCCGATCCACGGCGTGGCGGGGTCGGAACCGGTCGCGGCCAGCTGGCCGCTCGCGCTGTTGGAGCCGGACCCGCTGGCGCTGTTGCCGCCGGAGGACCAGCCGCTGCCGGACGTCGTGGGCGAGGCGGAGGCGCTGGCGGAGGCGGAAGCGGAAGCGGAAGCCGACGTGGTCGGCGAGGCGGAGGCCGTCGGCGCCTTGGAGCTGCCGGAAGTCGGCGTCGTCTTGCCGGTGGCGGTGGGCGAGGCGCTGCCGGTCGGTGCGGTGTCGTCCTTGGCGGCTTCAATAGCGAACTGTTGTTCGCCGGTGGCGTTCAGGTCCTTGGCGTCCGTCACGGTGAAGCGGACGTTCTTGCCTGCGGCGGTCTGCTTGCCGAATTCCAGCCGTAGCTCGAACGCCTCCTGCTTGTCCTTTTCCACCGTGAAGCCCTTGGCGTCGCCAAGGCTGCCGACGCGGTCGAAGAAACCTTGCTCCTTCCCGCTCTGGCTCTCACGCCGGGTCAGTTTCGCCTCCACCCACTGGCCGTGAGGGCCATGCCGGTACCACAGCTTGACCGGGTAGTCCCCGGGCTTGGCCGCATCGGGGTCCGTGGTGCGGTAGGCGACCTGCGGAGTGAAGACCACGTCGTTTTCACTGCCGTTGTTGAAGACCATCTCGAAAACGTGCGTGGTGCCCGCGTTCACGGTCTTCGGAAGGCCGCGGACGGTCAGCGGGTTGACCACCGTGGCGGGCTTCTCCTTGCCCGCGTCCGTCGTCCCCGTCGTCGTCTGGTTCGTCTGCGTCGTCTGCTCGGTCGTCTGTCCCGTCGTGGCCGGGGCGTCGGCGGCGACGGCCGGCGCGGCCAGGAAGAGGGCCGGGGTGATGACACCGGCCGCCACGATCGTGGCTATTCGGGAAATCTGCATGGCGATCACACTAAAGCCCCTGCAACGTCAACGGCCCCCTGGATCGCTGCACTCACGGCGTCCGGCCCGTGAAATGCCGTGCACCCTGCCCGGATTGTGGGCAGACTCTTCCGCTGAGCGGACCGGCGGCGCTACGGTGCCGGTCACGCACACGCCCCGTGGCAGCGCCGCCGCGGAGCGCAGCCGGAACATGCGTCAAGCCGCCGGCGGCCTCTTCTCGCGCGCTGCCGGACGGGACCGGCCGGCGCAACCCCACCGTGACGAGGGGCCGCCTCTCATCGGAGGAGGGGCGTCGTGACCGCGGAGACTTCGCAGACGCTCGACAGAGGGCTCAGAGTCCTCAAATTGCTGGCAGACACCGATCATGGGCTGACCGTCACCGAGTTGTCCACCCGGCTCGGGGTCAACCGGACCGTCGTCTACCGGCTCCTGGCCACCTTGGAGCAGCACGCGCTCGTGCGCCGCGACATCGGCGGGCGGGCCCGGGTGGGGCTCGGGGTGCTGCGGTTGGGCCGGCAGGTGCATCCGCTGGTGCGGGAGGCGGCCCTGCCCGCGCTGCGGGCCCTGGCCGAGGACGTCGGGGCCACCGCCCATCTCACGCTCGTCGACGGCACCGAGGCGCTCGCGGTGGCCGTCGTCGAGCCGAGCTGGACGGACTACCACGTCGCGTACCGCACCGGGTTCCGTCACCCGCTGGACCGCGGTGCGGCCGGCCGGGCGATACTCGCCGCCCGCAGGGGCGAGGTGGACAACCCCGGGTACGCGCTGACCCACGGCGAGCTGGAGGCCGGGGCCAGCGGTGCGGCCGCGCCGCTGCTCGGCGTCTCGGGCATCGAGGGCAGCGTCGGCGTGGTCATGCTCGCCGACTCGGTGCCGGACCGGGTCGGCGCCCGGGTGATGGCGGCCGCGAAGGAGGTGGCGGACGCCCTGCGCTAGTGCGGGGAGGCACGCGCACCGTGCGGTGGACGGGTCCCACCCCCGCCCGTCCACCGGCACCGGTAGGGCGGTCGTCCTTGCGGTGAAATAGGGTCGCAGCATGCCAGCTGCTCGTACCTCGTCCCGCCGGGCCCTCGCCGTGTGCGGCGTTCTCGTCGTCGCCCTGTTCGCCGTGGTCGCGCTCGCTCCTTTGCCGTTCGTCATCGCCCAGCCGGGCACGACGACGGCGAACGTGCTCGGGGAGCACAAGAACAAGCCCGTGATCACCATCAGTGGTGCGCCGACGCGCCTCACGAGCGGGCAGCTGCGCATGACGACGATCGAGGCCACCGGGCCGGACACGCAGATCCGGCTGGGCGACGTGGTCGACAGCTGGTTCCGTACCGACCGGGCCGTGATGCCGCGCGAGGCGGTCTACCCCTCGGGGCAGTCCGACCGGGAAATCGAGCAGCACAACGTGGCGGAGATGAAGAAGTCGCAGGACGCGGCCGCCGACGCCGCCCTGCGCTACCTGCACCGCTCGTCCAAGGACGTCAAGGTCGAGCTGAGCCTGGCGGACGTCGGCGGCCCGAGCGCGGGGCTGCTGTTCTCCCTCGGCGTCGTCGACAAGCTGGCCGGTGACGGGCGCGGCGGCGATCTGACGGGCGGCCGTGTCATCGCGGGCACCGGCACCATCACCCCGGAGGGCGAGGTCGGCGCGGTGGGCGGCGTCTCGCTGAAGACGCAGGCGGCCGCCCGGGACGGCGCCACCGTCTTCCTCGTGCCGAAGGGGGAGTGCTCGGACGCGAGCGCGGAGCTGCCCAAGGGCATGCGGCTGGTGCCGGTCACGACGCTCGACCAGGCGGTGGCGTCCCTCAAGGCGCTCAAGGACGGCGGGCGCGTCCCCACCTGCTGACCGGCACGCGACGTCAGTCCTGCGAAGCCTGCCGCACCAGCGGGATGATCCGCAGCGGCACGGGGTTCTCCATGACGATGGCCGTCGAGGCGCGCACGATGCCCTCGAAGGCCACCACCTTGTCGATCACCCGCTGCAGGTCGGCGTTGGAGCGGGCCACCAGCCGGCAGAGCATGTCGCCGTGCCCGGTCGTGGTGTGCAGCTCCAGCACCTCCGGCACCGTCGCGAGGTGGGTGCGCACGTCCGCGCCCTGGCCCTGCTTGATCTCCAGGGTCGCGAAGGCGGTCACCGGATAGCCCAGCGCCGCCGGGTCGACGTCGGGGCCGAAGCCGCGGATGACGCCCTGGGACTGCAGCCGGTCCAGGCGCGCCTGCACCGTGCCCCTGGCCACCCCCAGGCGCCGGGAGGCCTCCAGGACCCCGATGCGCGGCTCCTGCGCGAACAGCTCGATCAGCCGGCCGTCCAAACGATCGATCACCCTCGGCCACCTCTCGTGGTCATCCTGCACGGATCGCCCGCACCTCCCGGGGCATCGCTGAACACATTGCCCAGTGAAAACGCAAAGTATTGCGCATCTTGCGGTTCGGAGAGACCCTGCGGCCATGACTCAGACCACGGATCACACCCCGCACACCGCTCGGCAGGCCGACCCCTTCCCGGTCAAGGGGATGGACGCGGTCGTCTTCGCCGTCGGCAACGCCAAGCAGGCCGCGCACTACTACTCCACCGCCTTCGGCATGAAGCTGGTCGCCTACTCCGGACCGGAGAACGGCAGCCGGGAGACCGCGAGTTACGTCCTGGAGTCCGGCAGCGCCCGGTTCGTCTTCACCACGGTGATCAAGGCCTCCACCGAGCACGGCCGCTTCCTGGCCGCACACGTCGCCGAGCACGGCGACGGCGTGGTGGACCTCGCCATCGAGGTGCCCGACGCCCGGGCGGCGTACGCGTACGCCGTCGAGCACGGCGCCACCGGTCTGACCGAGCCGCACGAGGTGAAGGACGAGCACGGCACCGTCGTCCTCGCCGCCATCGCCACCTACGGCAAGACCCGGCACACCCTCGTCGAGCGCTCCGCCTACAGCGGCCCGTACCTGCCCGGTTTCGCCGCCGCCCGGCCCATCGTCGAGCCCGGCCCCCGCCGCTTCCAGGCCATCGACCACTGCGTCGGCAACGTCGAGCTCGGCAAAATGGACGAGTGGGTGGGCTTCTACAACAAGGTGATGGGCTTCACCAACATGAAGGAGTTCGTGGGCGACGACATCGCCACCGAGTACTCCGCGCTCATGTCGAAGGTCGTCGCCGACGGCACCCGCAAGGTGAAGTTCCCGCTCAACGAGCCGGCGATCGCCAAGAAGAAGTCGCAGATCGACGAGTACCTCGAGTTCTACGGCGGCCCCGGCGTCCAGCACATCGCCCTGGCCACCAACGACATCGTGGCCACCGTGCGCGCCATGCGGGAAGCCGGCGTGCAGTTCCTCGACACGCCCGACTCGTACTACGACACGCTCGGCGAGTGGGTCGGCGAGACCCGCGTGCCCATCGACACGCTGCGCGAGCTGAAGATCCTCGCCGACCGCGACGAGGACGGCTACCTGCTGCAGATCTTCACCAAGCCGGTCCAGGACCGTCCCACCGTCTTCTTCGAGATGATCGAGCGGCACGGCTCCATGGGCTTCGGCAAGGGCAACTTCAAGGCCCTCTTCGAGGCCATCGAGCGCGAACAGGAGAAGCGCGGCAACCTCTAGCCTCCCGGCGGGGTTCGAAGGGGTGCGATTGTTTCGGCTGCGGGCCGGCTGTGGCCGGTCGCGCCCACGCGGCGGTAGCCGCATATCGACACTGTCCCGCGCCCCTTCGGGGCGCTTCCCCTGTGGAGGCGTGCGATGACAGGGTGGGGTCATGGGTGATCTCACCGAAATGCTGCGCGCGGGACTGCCCCCCGAAGCCGTCGTCACCGACCCCGACGTCACCGCCTCCTACGCGCACGACATGGCGAGCTTCTGCGCCGCCGGCGCGCCCGCCGTGGTCGTCCTGCCGCGCACCGTGGAGCAGGTGCAGCACGTGATGCGCACCGCCACCGCGCTGCGCGTGCCGGTGGTGCCGCAGGGCGCCCGTACGGGGCTGTCGGGGGCGGCCAACGCCACGGACGGGTGCATCGTGCTGTCCCTCGTCAAGATGGACCGCATCCTCGAAATCGACGCGGTCGAGCGCATCGCCGTCGTGGAACCGGGCGTCGTCAACGCCGACCTCTCCCGCGCGGTGGCCGATCAGGGGCTGTACTACCCGCCGGACCCCTCCAGTTGGGAGCAGTGCACCATCGGCGGCAACATCGGCACCGCTTCCGGCGGCCTGTGCTGCGTCAAGTACGGCGTCACCGCCGAGTACGTCCTCGGGCTGGACGTCGTCCTCGCCGACGGCCGGCTGCTGCGGACCGGCCGGCGCACCGCCAAGGGCGTCGCCGGCTACGACCTCACCCGCCTGTTCGTCGGCTCCGAGGGCAGCCTCGGCGTGGTCGTACGGGCCGTGCTCGCCCTCAGGCCCGCACCGCCCCAGCAGCTGGCGCTGGCCGCGGAGTTCCCTTCCGTCGCCGCCGCCTGCGAGGCCGTGCGGCAGATCATGGCGGGCGGGCACGCGCCCTCCCTGCTGGAGCTGATGGACCGCACCTGCGTGCGGGCCGTCAACGCCCTGGGGAACATGGGCCTGCCGGAGAGCACCGAGGCCCTGCTGCTGGCCGCCTTCGACACCCCCGACCCGGCCCCCGACCTGGCCGCGGTCGCCGAGGTGTGCACGCGGGCGGGCGCCACCGAGGTCGTACCGGCCGAGGACGCCGCCGAATCCGAACTGCTGCTGCAGGCCCGCCGCATGGCCCTGCCCGCCCTGGAACGGCTGCGCCCCGCCACCATGATCGACGACGTGTGCGTGCCCCGCTCGGCGCTCGCGGACATGCTGCAGGGCACCGCGGCCATCGCCCGCGAACACGACCTGACCATCGGCGTGTGCGCCCACGCCGGGGACGGCAACACCCACCCCGTCGTCTGCTTCGACCCCGCCGACCCCGAGGAGGCCCGGCGCGCCCGGGCCTCCTTCGACCGCATCATGGCCCTCGGCCTGGAGCTCGGCGGCACCATCACCGGCGAACACGGCGTGGGGCTGCTGAAGAAGCAGTGGCTGGCCGAGGAGGCCGGGCCGCTGGCCATGGAGCTCCAGCGGGGCATCAAGGCCGTCTTCGACCCCCTCGGTCTTCTCAACCCCGGAAAGGTGCTCGACGTTGCCGCCCCTCACCCCATCGGGTTTCCCACCCCCACGTGAGGCGCACCCGAAGGAGCCCTTCCGCCCGCACCGCCCGCGGCTTTACGCCCCCGAGGCCAGCAGCTCGCGCAGCGCCTCGTCGAGGGACAGCCACGCGCGCTCCTCACCGGGCGGCACGGCCCGCAGCGTGCGGTCCAGCCATGCCGAGACCGCCCGCGCCGGCGCCCTGAGCAGGGCCGTGCCGTCGGGAGAGGACAGCGCGACGCAGACCACCGCGCGGTCCCCGTCGCGCCCGGGGAAGATGCGCACGTCCCCGGCGCCGGCCGCCCGGAACACCCCCTCCACCAGCAGGTCTCTCGCGAACGTCCAGGTCACCGGCTGCTTGGAGGTGATGTGGAAGGTCAGGTGGACGGCGTACGGGTCGGCCGTCCGGTAGGTCAGCCGGGACGGTACGGGGATGCTGCGCTCCGGCGACAGCACCAGGTCGGTCTCCAGCTCTCGTTCCACCACGGTGTGCATGAGTGCGCCCTCTCTGCTCGGGGATCAGCATTTCCCCAGAGGGCGGAGGGCGCGATTCATGACGCGACTTCCGGCCATCGGTACGGTTCGCACGTGTGAGTGGTCCGCCGCGGGTGCGTCACGGAGGGCGGGGCGGTCTGGTAGACCTGGTGACCACCCAAGTACGGCCGAGCAGATACGGGACACCGGAGACCATGAGCGCACCCACCTCGGGATCCGCTGACAGCAGCCCCCCGCAGGGGTACTACCCGGACCCGTCGATCCCCGGCTACATCCGTTACTGGAGCGGCACCGCCTGGGTGCCCGGCACCAGCCGGCCCGCGCCCGCCGAGGGCGAGCCGATGCCCGCGCCGCCGCCCTCGGCGGTCGTCGCGCCGCGCCCGGCACCGCCCGCGCCCGCCACCCCCCGCGGGGCGGAGGAGACCGGTCCGGTGTTCCTCGACGAGGAGCCTCCCTCGGCGGCGGCGGCGACGACGGCAGCAGCAGCCGGCACGGCTCCGGCGACGCCGGCCCTGCCGCGGGCCCGTGACCCGCGGCTGGCCGAACTACCCGTCAAGGAGCCGCTGCGGTCCGCGCAGCAGCCCCCGCAGCGCCCCGAGGCGGCGGCCGCCGTGGAGAGCGGCCAGGGCACCCTCGACCTGCGCCCCACGGCGCACGGCGCCGCCCCCGCCTCCTCGCCCGTCCCCGCCTCCTCGCCCGCCCCCGCCGTCTCGCCCGCACCGGTGGCGGCTCCCGTGGCCTGGCCCGACCGGCGCGCCCAGGAGCCGGCCGCAGCCCCCGCCGCCCCGGCGGAGGCCGAGGCCGCCGGGCTCCCGGCCCGGCGCCCGGAGTCCGCGCCCGTGCCCCGGCAGCAGCAGCCCGTGGGCTGGGCGCAGCAGGTGCAGCAGCTGGCTCAGCAGGCGCCGCCCGGGGCGCCGTGGAAGCCGGTCGTGGACGACCCGTTCGTGCGGGCCGCGCAGGCCGCCCAGGCCCGGCCGGCCGGGCTGGGCCGGCGGCTGGCCGCCCGGCTGCTGGACACGGTGGTGCTCGGCGGCGCGGTCGGCGCGGTGGCCGTGCCGCTGTGGGCGAAGTCGGTCGAGCACATCGACGAGAAGGTCGAGCAGGCGCGGCAGACGGGGCGGACGGTGACGGTCTGGCTCCTCGACGGCACGACCGGCACGTACTTGGCCGTGGTGCTGGCCGTGCTCTTCGTCGGCGGTCTGCTCTACGAGGCGCTGCCCACGGCGAAGTGGGGGCGGACGCTGGGCAAGAAGCTCTTCAAGGTGCGCGTGGTGGACATCGAGTCGCACGACGTGGCGGGCTTCGGCGCGGCGGTGCGCAGGTGGCTGGTCTACGGGGTGCTGGGAGTGCTGGTGGTCGGCGTGCTGAACGTGCTGTGGTGCCTCTTCGACCGCCCCTGGCGGCAGTGCTGGCACGACAAGGCGGCCCGTACGTTCGTGGCGAGCGGCTGAGCCGGCCGCCCCACTCCGTGCGCCCACCCGCCGTGGGCGCAGCCCCCCGAACGGCGGCCGGTCGGATGCGACGGGCCGGCCGGCGCGGTGTACTCGGGCCATGAGCACGGAGCCGCCGCCGTTCCCGCCACCGCCGCCCGCCCCGGGGCCGGCCGATCCCCTGGCCGGGATGCCGCCGCTGGGCAGCCGCTTCAAGCGGCTGGTCGCCCGCATCATCGACGGCCTCCTGATCAGCGTTCCGATCAGCGTGATCTACGCAGCCGCCACCTGGAGCCAGGACCACGACGCCTGGGACTGGCGCAACGACCAGGGCCGTTCGACCTCTTTGTCGATCATCGTCGCCATCGTCTACTTCCTCTACGAGGGGCTGATGCTCTCGGCGCGTGGCCAGACCGTGGGCAAGATGGCGATGAGGATCCGGGTCGCGATGCTGGACAACGGCGCGATCCCGCACGGCAGGCCGGGCTGGACGCGCGCGGCGGTGTACTCGCTGCCGGAGGTCATTCCGTGCTGCGGCTTCGTCTTCTGGCTGGTCAACGTGTTGTGGTGCACCTGGGACGAGCCGTACCACCAGTGCATCCACGACAAGGCCGCGAAGACGGTGGTGGTCTCAACCGTGCAGTGAGGCGGCCGGCGTGCGCTGGTCGGCCAGGGCCCCTTCGGCGGCCGGGCATCGGCGGCGCTCGCGCCGTGTCCTCGTACGCCGCGGGGACGGCACGAGGAGGGCCACGGCGACCCCCAGGGCGAGTGCGGCCAGGGCGATGACGCCCAGTGCGGCGCCCGGGGCGCCCGGTGCCAGCAGCAGCATGGCCAGGGCGGCGCAGACGACGGTGGCCGATCCGTACGCGATCTGTGCAGGAGCCGGACGCGGCATGGCGGGATCCGTCCTCAAGGCATCAAAGGCGTCAGCGGACAGGGGAGGGGATCGAGTCGCTGGTACGTACCCCTGGTATGTACCGCCTTCGACTCTACGAGGGTCTCTGCCCTGGCGGAACGGGTGGTAAGCGTGACCTAACCCACGGTACCGGGAGCACAAGGGGTGCACGGGGGTGTTCGGCGCGCCCGGAGTGAGCCGTCGCGCTCGGGCTTGCCCGTTATCCGCAACTTAAAGGCCGGATAACGTACTTGCTTGACCTTGCACAGTCAAGATCTGTCTTTTCTGGCGTCACTCCGATCAAATACCTCCACAGTTCTTACTGGGGAGGACATTCACAAGTGAAGATCAGCCAACGTCGGGTCGTCCGATCCGCCGCGGTGGCCGCCGTGGTCGCGGCCCTCGGCACGGGCACCCTGTCGGCCGGGATCGCGCAGGCGGCGGGCGTGACCACCCCGTCCGGCGCGTCCGACCGCCCCGCGACCATCGAGCGCCAGGACCCGGCGCAGGTCAAGAAGGGTGCGGAGCACGACCTCAAGGGCCCGTTCAGCAAGAAGCAGGAGGACCAGCGCAAGGCCGCGCTGGAGCAGGTCATATCCGGCGACGCCACGGCGCAGCAGCGCGGCGCGTCCAAGGTCGTGCAGCTCGGCAAGGGCAAGTACGTCGAGCTCGGCCGGGAGAAGACCGACAAGATATTCACCATCCTGGTGGACTTCGGCGACAAGGTCGACGACACCACGATGTACGACCCGGACGGCCCCGACGGCCCCAAGCCGCCCGTGAAGAAGTACGGCGGCACCCCCGGCCCGGCGCACAACACCATCCCCAAGCCGGACCGCTCCAAGGACAACAGCACCGCCTGGCAGCAGGACTACAACCGCCAGTACTTCCAGGACCTTTACTTCTCGCACGACGAGAAGAAGGAGTCCCTGGCCAAGTACTACGAGAAGCAGTCCTCCGGCCGCTACTCGGTCGACGGCGTCGTCACCGACTGGGTCAGGGTCCCCTGGAACGAGGCCCGTTACGGCTCCAACTACTGCGGCTCCACCAACTGCCCCAGCGCCTGGGACCTGATCCGCGACGCGGTCAACCAGTGGGTGAAGGACCAGAAGGCCGCCGGCCGCAGCGACGCCGACATCAAGGCCACCCTCGCCCAGTACGACCAGTGGGACCGCAACGACTACAACCACAACGGCAACTTCAACGAGCCGGACGGTTACATCGACCACTTCCAGATCGTCCACGCCGGCGAGGACGAGTCCGCGGGCGGCGGCGCCCAGGGCAAGGACGCCATCTGGGCCCACCGCTGGTACGCCTACGGCTCCGACGCCGGCAAGACCGGCCCCGGGAACAACAAGGCGGGCGGCACCCAGATCGGCGACACCGGCTTCTGGGTCGGCGACTACACCATGCAGCCGGAGAACGGCGGCCTCGGCGTCTTCGCCCACGAGTACGGCCACGACCTGGGCCTGCCCGACGAGTACGACACCACCGGCACCGGTGAGTCCTCCGTCGCCTACTGGTCCCTGATGTCGTCCGGCTCCTGGCTGGGCGAGGGCAAGGACACCATCGGCGACATGCCCGGCGACATGAGCGCCTGGGACAAGCTGCAGCTGGGCTGGCTCAACTACGACAAGGCCAAGGCCGCGACGAAGTCCACCCACAAGCTGGGCGTCGCCGAGTACAACACGCGCGACAAGCAGGCCGTCGTGGTCGACCTGCCCGCCAAGAAGGTCACCACCGACGTGGTCAAGCCCGCCGAGGGCAGCAGCCAGTGGTGGAGCGGCCAGGGCGACGACCTGAAGAACACCCTCACCCGCCAGGTCGACCTCACCGGCAAGTCCAAGGCCACCCTCGACCTGTCCGGCTGGTGGGACATCGAGGAGAACTACGACTACCTCTACGCCGAGGTCTCCACGGACGGCGGCGCCAACTGGACGCCCGTCGACGGCACTGCCGACGGCAAGCAGATCACCCGTGACGGCGGCAACAAGCCCGCCCTGACCGGCACCTCCGGCGCCTACAAGAAGCTGTCGTACGCGCTCGACGCCTACGCCGGCAAGAAGATCGGTCTGCGCTTCCGCTACGCCACCGACGGCGGCACCTCCGGCAAGGGCTTCACCGCCGACGCCATCACCCTGACCGCCGACGGCACCCAGCTCTTCGCCGACGGCGCCGAGAACGGCGACAACGGCTGGACCGCCCAGGGCTTCTCGCGCATCGGCGCCTCCTTCACCAAGGAGTACCCGCAGTACTACATCGCGGAGAACCGTCAGTACGTCTCCTACGACCGCACCCTGCGCGTCGGCCCGTACAACTTCGGCTTCCGCAACACCAAGCCCAACTGGGTCGAGCACTACCCGTACCAGAACGGCCTGCTGATCTGGCAGTGGGACACCTCGCAGGCGGACAACAACGTCGGCGTGCACCCCGGCGCCGGCCGCATCCTGCCGATCGACGCCCACCCGAAGGCCGAGAAGTGGGCCGACGGCACGATCATGCGCAACCGCTTCCAGGCGTACGACTCGCCCTTCAGCTGGTACCCGACCGACGGCTACACCGTGCACAGCAACGGTGTCGCCACCCGCGTCAAGGGCAAGCTCGGCACCCCGGTCTTCGACGACCACCGCAACACCTACGTCGACCCGGCCAACCCCTCGGGCGGTGTGAAGATCACCGACACCAACACCCGCATCCGGATCCTCAACGAGGCGCTCACCGGCTCCACGATGACGATCCAGGTGGGCCCGGCCAAGTAACCCCGCAGGGCTCGTAGCACAGCTGTACGGCCGGTGCCCGTCTGGCGGGCACCGGCCGTTCGTGCCGAGAATGCTTCTCATGATGGTCTTACGGACGCCACCGGCGTCCCCGTCCCCCCGGCGGGGGTGAGATGGCAGGCGGAGGCTTCGTGCGGCTCCCCGACGGCAGTGTCGTCGTCGCCCTGTCCCTGGCCGCCCCGCACGCCGGGTCCGCCCCGCCGGACGGGCGCGTACGCGTCCTGGTGCGCGCCCCGAACCGGGCCCGCGCCCTGACCCGGCTGCGCAACCTCGGGCTGCGCGCCGTCTACCTGCGCGGCAACACCGAACCGCCCACCCCCGACGAGGTCACGGCCGTCCTGCACCACCCGGACGGGCTGCTGTGGCGCTCGCTGCCGCACGGGCGGACCGAGTCCTGGCACCCGATCGGCAGCCTGCTGCGCCCCGCCCGCTCCGCCGATCGGCCCTAGCGGGCCCTCAGGCCGCCTGGACGACCGGCTCGCCGCGCAGCTGCACGCCCGCGGCGCCGAGCTCCTGCAGCGTGCGCTGCGTGGTCTCCGGGGCCACCCCGGCCGTCAGGTCCAGCAGCACCCGGGTGGCGAAGCCGGCCCGCTGCGCGTCCAGGGCGGTCGCCCGGACGCAGTAGTCCGTGGCGATGCCCACCACGTCCACCTCGGTCACCTCGCGCTCGCGCAGCCAGTCGGCGAGCTTCGCGCCGGTCTCGTCCACGCCCTGGAAGGCGCTGTAGCCGGCCTCGTAGGCGCCCTTGTCGAAGACCGCCTGCACGGCCCCCGAGGCGATGGCGGGCGCCAGGTTGGGGTGGAAGCCGCTGCCCTCGGTGCCGGCCACGCAGTGCCGGGGCCAGGAGTGCTCGTAGTCCGGCTCGTCGGAGAAGTGCTCCCCGGGGTCGACGTGCATGTCCCGGGAGGCCACGACGTGGGCGTACCCGGCGGGCGCCTCGCCCACCAGGTCGGTTATGGCCGCGGCCACGTCGGCGCCGCCGGCCACCGCGAGGCTGCCGCCCTCGCAGAAGTCGTTCTGCACGTCGACGATGATCAGTGCACGGGTCATGGTGCAGATCCTTATGTGAGGGGCCCCCGGCCGGTCGTACGGATCAGCCTGTGTGACCGAGGGTAGTGAGTCGGGTGGCGGTGCGGGAGGGGCACTGGGGGCGCTCAGGAAGCGTATTCCGTGGGCAGGACCGGCTCCCCGCGGGAGAGCTGCGTGGCGGACATCGGCAGCCCCGCGAGCGCCGTGCGGTGCCGCTCGCGGGCCGCGGCCAGCGGCTCCCGGCCGACGACGGTGCCCCCGCGCACCAGCTCGACCAGCAGCTGCCGGTCCGCGAGGCCCTCCGGGACGGCACCGGTGCCCACGACCTCGGCCTCGGCCACCCCGTGCGCGTCCACGCGGCGTGCCGCCCACTTGCGGCCGCCGAGGGAGGCCTTGCCGCCCATGGACTTCTTGGCCACGGGCCGCAGCGGCGCGTCCGGGCCCGCCTCGTCCGAACGGGCGACCAGCTTGTAGACCATCGAGCAGGTGGGGTGGCCACTGCCGGTCACCAGCTGGGTGCCGACGCCGTAGGCGTCCACCGGGGCGGCGGCGAGGGAGGCGATGGCGTACTCGTCCAGGTCGCTGGTGACCACGATCTTCGTGTCCTTGGCGCCCAGCTCGTCCAGCTGCCGGCGCACCCGGTGCGCGAGCAGCAGCAGGTCGCCGGAGTCGATGCGCACCGCGCCCAGGTCCGGGCCGGCGATCTCCACGGCCATCCGGACCGCCTCGGCCACGTCGTAGGTGTCCACCAGCAGGGTGGTGTTCGAGCCGAGCGAGGCCACCTGCGCCGTGAAGGCGTCGCGTTCGCTGTCGTGCAGCAGCGTGAAGGCGTGCGCACTGGTGCCGACGGTGGGGATGCTGTAGCGGAAGCCCGCGGCCAGGTCGGAGGTCGAGCTGAAGCCGCCCACGAAGGCGGCGCGCGCGGCGGCCACGGCCGCCAGCTCGTGCGTGCGGCGGGCGCCCATCTCGATCAGCGGCCGCTCGCCGGCCGCGACCGACATCCGGGATGCGGCGGCGGCCACGGCCGAGTCGTGGTTGAGGATCGACAGGATCACCGTCTCCAGCAGCACCGCCTCGGCGAAGGTGCCCTCGACGCGCAGGACGGGCGAGCCGGGGAAGTACACCTCGCCCTCGGGGTAGCCCCAGATGTCACCGCTGAAGCGGTAGTCGGCGAGGAAGGCCAGGGTGGCGTCGTCGACGACCTTGCCGGCGGCGAGGAAGTCGAGGATGGCGCCGTCGAAGCGGAAGTTCTCCACGGCGTCCAGGACCCGTCCGGTGCCCGCGACCACGCCGTAGCGCCGGCCCTCGGGGAGCCGGCGCGTGAAGACCTCGAAGACCGAGCGGCGGTGCGCGGTGCCGGACCGCAGGGCGCCCTGCAGCATCGTCAGTTCGTACCGGTCGGTGAACAGCGCCGTGGACGGCACGGTCACCGGGAGTCCCAGGTCCGCAGTGTTCATGGCGCCGATGCTACCCCCAATACTCGTCAGAGTGACGATTTCCCGGCGCGGGGTCCTTGCGGGGGACCGTTGCGGGGGGCCGTTTGTGCGGGCGAAGTCGGCAAGTGGCAGCATGGAACCTGTGAGTGTTGCACCGGTCGAGATCGAACGGCCCGATACGGGGGAGTCGCCCTTCGCGGTGACCGAGCCCGACGTCCCCTGGGTGACTCTGGTCCACAACGACCCCGTCAACCTCATGAGTTACGTGACCTACGTCTTCCAGGCGTACTTCGGCTACCCCAAGGACAAGGCGCACCGGCTGATGCTCGACGTCCACCACAAGGGCCGCGCGACGGTCTCCAGCGGCACGCGCGAGGAGATGGAGCGCGACGTGCAGGCGATGCACGGCTACGGACTGTGGGCGACCCTGTCGCAGGACCGTTGATGGCCGGGCACTTCGAGCCGCTCCCCGGCGGCGGGGCCGCCGTTGCCCTGGACGAGGTCGAGATCTCCATCCTGCGCAGCCTGGCCGTGCAGCTGCTGGAACTGATCGGCCCCGGCGAGACGGACGGCCCCGAAGCGGCCGACCCGCTGGCCCGCCTGTTCGCGGAGGGCCCCAGTGAGCCTCCTGCCGATCCCGCCCTGGCCCGGCTCTTCCCCGATGCCTATGGCACCCCCGGCGCCGAGCAGGACCGGCAGGAGCGTGCGTACGCCGCCGAGTTCCGCCGCTACACGGAGAACGACCTGCGCGAACGCAAACGCGAGGACGCCCTCGGGGTGGTGCGCTCGCTGGACGCGCTCACCGTCGCCGGCGACGGCGTGGCCGTGCTGCGGCTGGCCCCGCAGGAGGGCCGGCAGTGGCTGGGCGCGCTCAACGACCTGCGCCTGACGATCGCGGCCCGGCTGGAGATCACCACCGAGGACGACAGCGACGCGCTGTACCGGCTGCCGGACGCCGACCCGCGCAAGCCCATGGTCATGGCGTACCTGTGGCTGGGCGGACTTCAGGAAACGCTGGTGGAAGCACTGATGGCTTGATCGTTACTTGTCGGTATCCATACGCGTCCGCTCACCGAACGCTCAATTCCGGATAACGATCGAATCACTGTAACGGCGGCTATTAGCCGCCGTTATTGCTTTTGTCCTGATTTATTTGTGATGCAGGCCACTCCAGCTGCTCGTATGCCGAGACGATCTCCCGGTCAACCGTGATACATCTTGCCGACCTGCCTCCGTGACGCCACCCCTGTCACGGCGGGAGCGCTTTGCCGGCCGACCGCCGGCGCCTAGCAGGAACTCCATCCGGGGGGATCGGTACCCGATCCGGAGCAACCGGATCGGTATGGAGAAAGGCGCACCACCATGACCTCTGAGCAGGTCGCGGACCGGACCGCAGTGCGGGACGGCGACGGAAGCGACAAGGAAGCTTCCGAGGGTTACCAGCGGGGACTGGGCAACCGTCAGATCCAGATGATCGCCATTGGTGGCGCCATCGGAACCGGTCTGTTTCTCGGCGCGGGCAAGGCCATTTCCAAGGCCGGACCGAGCCTCATCCTGGCCTATGCGATAGCCGGCCTGGTCATCTTCTTCATCATGCGAGCGCTCGGCGAGCTGCTCATGTACCGCCCGGTGTCGGGCTCCTTCTCCGAGTACGCCCGGGAGTTCCTCGGCCCCTTCTGGGGCTATGTGACCGGATGGACTTACTGGCTCTTCTGGGTCGTCACCGGAATCACCGAGGTGACCGCCGCGGCGACCTATGTGCAGTACTGGAACAAGTCGATTCCCCAATGGGCCTCGGCGCTGGTCTTCACCGTCCTGCTCTACTTCGTCAACCTGATCTCCGTGAAGCTCTTCGGCGAGCTGGAGTTCTGGTTCTCGATGGTCAAGGTCACCGCCATCATCGGCATGATCCTCATCGGCCTCGGCGTGATCATCCTCGGCTTCTCCAAGGCCGGTGACACCGCTTCCTTCAGCCTGCTGTGGGACCACGACGGGTTCTTCCCCAAGGGCATCGGCGGCACGCTGATGACCCTGCAGATCGTGATGTTCGCCTTCCTCGCCGTCGAGCTCGTCGGCGTCACGGCGGGCGAGGCCGCCGACCCCAAGAAGACCCTGCCCAAGGCCATCAACACCGTGCCGTGGCGCATCGCCGTCTTCTACCTGGGCGCGCTGATCATCATCCTGTCGGTCGTCCCGTGGACCGAGTTCATGCCGGGCGTGAGCCCCTTCGTGGCGGCCTTCGCCAAGATCGGCCTGCCGGCCGGTGCGGGCATCGTCAACTTCGTCGTCCTCACCGCGGCGCTGTCCTCCTGCAACTCCGGCATGTACTCCACCGGCCGCATGCTGCGCGACCTCTCGCTCAACGGCCAGGGCCCGAAGTTCTTCGGCCAGCTGTCCAAGAAGGGCCTGCCGTTCCGCGGCACCACCTTCTCGGCCGCGCTGATGCTGGTGGGCGTGTGGATCAACTACCAGTGGCCGGGCGACGCGTTCAACTATGTCGTCTCCTTCGCCACGATCTCGGGCATGTGGGCCTGGATCATGATCCTGCTCTGCCAGCTGCGCTACCGCCGCATGGCCAACGCGGGCCTGCTGCCGCAGTCGGAGTTCAAGGCCCCGGGCGCCCCCTGGACCAGCCTGTTCGCCCTGGCGTTCATCATCATGGTCATCGTCCTGATGGGCATCGACGAGGACGCGCGGATCTCCCTGTACTGCGCGCCGGTCTGGGCCGCGATCATGTGGGTCTCGTACCTCGTCCTCAAGCGCCGCAACCCGCAGGCGTTCGCGCGCCGTGACCACACGGCCGCCGTCGAGGAGGCCGGAACGGCCGCCTGACCGCAGGCGTCCCTCGCCGGGCCCGCCCGCACCCTCCGGGGTGCGGGCGGGCCCGTTGGTTTTTGGCTGAATCGTTTAGTTGCCCCCTGCAGGCATGCTGGGGCCTGTACTTTTTCGTGCCTTCTCCCATCGCCTCTCCGCCGCAACGGATGCCGAGGGCCGTGCTTCGAGATCGAGGAGGAACTGCTTGGCCGGTATGCCTCCGGCGTAGCCCGTCAGCCGGCCGTGCGCGCCTATGACCCGGTGGCAGGGCAGCACCAGGCACAACGGATTGGACCCGAGCGCCACGCCCACGGCCCGCGCCGCACCGGGCCGGCCGATCGCCGCCGCGATCTGCGCATAGGTCGAGGTGCGGCCGTAGCCCACCTGCCCGTCGACCGCCCGGAGCACCTCGCGGGTGAAGTCACTGGCCAGCCTTGGATCCAGCGGCACGGAGAAGGTGCGGCGCTCACCGGCGAGATAGGCGTCGATCTCCGCCTGCGCCTGCTCCAGCACCGCGCGCCGGCCGGGACGGATGGTGCTCGGGTCGTCGGTGCAGTGCCGGGCCACCCGGGACAGCAGTCGTTGCGCCACGTCCACGGGGGCGAAGCCGCAGTAGAGCAGGGCGTCGTCCGAAGCGGCGAGCGACAGCCGGCCCACTGCGGTGTCGTGCCTCGTCACCGCCACGGAGTCCAGTAGAGGCGAGCGGTTCTCGGTCACCGGGACCTCCTTGTCCGGTTCAGGCCGGCACGGGCCGGCAGCTCTTGCACGGGCGGTACCCGGCGTGCCGGGCTTCCGCGGCCGAGCGGAAGGGCACCCGGTGGGGCGGCGTGATCCTGCGGGCGTGCGCACAGGTCGGGTGGCAGTAGATGTGGGTCGTGTCGCTGCCCAGGAAGACCATCTTCAGCCGCGTCAACGACTCGACGTACTCCGGGTCGATCCCCTCCGCCCGGCGCAGCGCGTCTCCCACATCACGGCCGTAGGCCGCGTCGTAGGGGCGTCCGCTGTCGTCGGCCACCCGGTGGCAGGGAATGAGCACATGCACCGGATTCCTCGCCAGCGCCTCGGCCACCGGGGCCGTCCCGGCGAGCCCTGCTTCGTGGGCCACCCAGGAGACCGGCCGTATCTGCCCCCGCGGAATGCGGCGCACGGCTCCCAGCACGGCCTGCTCCAGGGCGCTCAGCCCCGCCAGGTCGATGGCGACTCCTGAAGCTCGCCCCGTCCGCAGCGCGGGCCGCACCCCGGCGGGCGGGTCCGCGGCGGAGATCACCGAACGCCCGGTGCGCGCCAGATGTTTCTCCTCGAACTCCCGCCGGTCGGCGACTACCGCTGCCAGCGTGGCACCGGTCAGCGCCCGCCCGTTGCCCGCGACATAGAGGCCGCCTGCGGGTGAGTCGACCAGGGCGTAGGTGTCGTAGCGGCTCTGCGTGATCCCCAGAGCCTTGAGGACCCCCAGTTCGAATCCCGTCGGGGCGTCCTCGGCCCCCAACGCCGCCAGCATCCCCTCCAGGGGCGTCACCCCCGAGGGGCCGTTGACACTGCTCATGTCATCACCTCCTTCAGCATGGATTCCTCCGTCTCCAGGGCTTCGCGGAGCTTGGCGAGCCCCCGGGAGACCTGTGCCTTGACCGTGCCGACCGCGCACTGCTGCGCTTCGGCCACCTCGGCGTAACTGAGCCCGATCACATGGCGCATGATCACAGCGGCCCGGTAGCGCTCCGGCAGCGTGGCCAGCGCGTCGACGAGCGCCTTGCGGTCGACGGTGGCCGTGGCCCGCTCCTCCGGCCCCGGCTGGTCGTCGGGCCAGCCGAGGCCGGCCTCCTCCACCCGGCCCGCCGAGACCGGTCGTCTGCTCTTGGACCGGAGGTCGTTGCGCCAGACGTTCGTCGCGATGCTCATCAGCCACGCCCGTGGCCGGAGCGAGCGGCGACGGGAGGGGGAGAACTGCCGCAGCGCCACGTAGGCGCGCAGGAACGTGTCCTGCCCCAGGTCGTCCGCCTCGGCCGGTGAGCCGGTGAGGCGTAATAAATACGTGCGGATCGCCGAGCCATGGACCCGGACCAGTTCCACGAAGCCGTCGTCGAGGTCCAAGGCCAGACGATCAGTCAGTTGCCCTGTCATCTCGTCCATTACCCAATGAACACCGACGGCTCGCCATCGGTTGCCCGCCGCCGGGTGCCCAGCCGGGCCGCACCGGCACTGAGCACGGCCATGACCATGCACGCGGCGAGGACCAGGCCCAGCGCCGAGGCGGACCGGTCCGGCGAGCCGCTCCCGGCCAGGGCCAGGTAGCCGCCGCCCAGGGCGGCCACCCCCAGCGCCCCGCAGAGCTGGGCGTTGGTGCTGATCACCCCGGACAGGTCGGCGGCATAGCGGTCCGGCATGGCGAACGTCATCCAGCCGATCAGGGCGTTGGAGCTGATGCCGAGCCCCAGCCCACCGATGCCCAGCAGCACGAAGAGCGTCGGCCCGCTGTGGTGGCCGCAGAGCACATAGACCCACACCGCGGCATAGCCCACGGCCAGGACCAGACAGCCCACCACCGGCATCGCGGCCCGGCGCTCCTCGGGTATCCGGGCGAGCAGCGGACCGGCGAACCCGAAGGCGGTCACCCAGGACACCATCGCCAGCCCCGCGTACGTCGGCCCGTGCCCCAAGCCGTCCTGCAGGTAGACGGCGAGCACGAAGAGCAGGGCGAAGTACGTCAGCGTGGTCACGCCGTGGGCGACCAGCGGCCACCGCACCGCCGGCTCGCGTATCACCTCCTCGGCGATCAGCGGCCGCCCGCCCTTCGCCGCCAGGCGGCGCTGCCCGATGCGGAAGGCGGCGAACAGCGCACCGCTGGCGGCCAGGGAGACCCACATCCACACCGACCATCCCTGGTCCGTGCTCAGCAGGAGCGGGACGATGAGGAGCAGCACGGCGGCCGCCAGCAGCGACATGCCCCGCAGATCGAGCTCCTCGGCTCGCCGGTCGCCCTCGTCCTGCGGGATCCAGCGCATCGCCGCGTAGATCAGGAACAGCCCCACGGGCACGTTGATCAGGAAGATGGGCCGCCAGCTGGTGCCGTAGATGTCAGCCGCTATCAGCAGACCGCCCAGCGCCTGCCCGGCCACGGCGCCTCCCGACAGGGCGACGGCGTAGTAGCCCAGTGCCTTGATGCGCTGATCCCCGCGGAAGTGCAGCTGGATGCCGCTGAGCACCTGCGGCACCATCAGCGCCGCCCCGGCACCCTGCACCAGCCGGGCCACGATCAACTGGACGGGCCCGGTGGCCAGGGCGCAGGCCAGCGACGCACCGGTGAAGACCGCCATCCCCGCATTGAAGACGCGGCGATGACCGTGTGCCGCTCCCAGCCGGGCCCCGGCCACCAGCAGCACCGCGTAGGCCACCACATAGCCCGACACCACCAGCCCGGCCTCGCCGCCGGATGCGCCCAGCCCGGACTGTATGGACGGCGCCGCTATGTTGGCGATGGCGGTGTCCACATTGGCCATGAACTGCGCGGCCAGCAGCACCGCCAGCACACGCCAGCGACGCCCGTCCGTGAGCGCCGCCCCCTCCTGCACTGCGCCGGGTCGCGACATGCTGTCTCCCACCCTCCTGAGCGGTGTGGTCAGCCGGAGATGCCGTGGGCGAACGGAGGCCAGCCGATCTCTCTGAGATCCGGCACCACCAGATCAGCGGCCCGCAACTCGGAGGCCGAGTGGGTGGTGGTGATCCCCACGCAGGCCATTCCGGCCGCCTTGGCCGCGGCCGCACCTGCAGGGGCGTCCTCGAAGGCCACGGCGCGGGCCGGCTCCACTGCCAGGGCCGCACACCCGGCCAGATAACCCTCGGGGTCGGGCTTCCCCCGGCTCACGTCCTCCGCGGTGATCAGGGCGGAGAACAACTCGGCCCCGCCGACCAGCGCGAGGAGCTCCCGGGCGTGCTCCCGCAGGCCGGAGGTGACCACCGCCATCGGCACGCCCTCGGCGGCCAGCAGCTTGACCAGGGCCTCCGCCCCCGGAACCGCGTACGCGGCAGGAATGCCGGGCCCGTTGAGATATCCCACGGCCTCGTCGAAGAGCTCGTCCACGGTGCTGCCCGGGAAGCGGTGGACGTGGTCGGCCAGCGCCTCCTTGCCCCGCCGTCCGACGAAGGAGGCGAGCAACGCGTCGTCCACCTCCAGGCCGTGGGCCTGGAAAAGGCGGGTCCATGCGGCACGGCTGCGGTGTTCGGTGGCCACCAGTGTGCCGTCGAGGTCGAAGAGCGCGGCGTGCCACGGTGGGCTGCTGGATTCCGTCCGCGCCACGGAGGGATCGGTCATGAGGTGAGTGCCAGCCTTTCCTGCGTTCTGTGCTTCTCCTGCGTCTTGTGCTGCTTCGTCACGCGTCCGCGCGCACGGCCTTCGCGGCCGCCGCGAGGGTGTCTTCGAGACCCTCGTAAAGGTGCTGCCACGGCCGCCGCGTCTGGAGGGCGGCGGCACCTCGCACCACCGCCGCGTCATGGTGACGCCGGGCGGCGATCTGCAGGCCGACGGGGACACCGTTGGAGGCCAGGCCGACGGGGACGGTGGCGGCCGGGCTGCCGATCAGGTTGAAGGGGCTGGTCATCGACCAGCCGACGAACCTGTCGACTGCCTCGCCCCCGACCTGCGTGGGGCCGACCGTGGTGCGCGTGGCGTCGTTGGGGATCCCGGCAATCGAGTTGACCGGGCTGATGATCAGGTCGAACTCGTCGAAGACGCTCTCGAAGGTGTCGAGCACCTGGGTGCGCAGCAGGTCCGCCAGGCGGAAGTCCACGGCGCTCAGGCCCGCACCGACCGCCACGCTCTCGCGGTAGGCGGGGTCGATCCGCTCGTCGCCGGCGAAGTCCAGCCCCATCGGCCGGCTGATCTCGGCGGACTCGGCGTGGGCGAGCGAGAGGTAGCGCCGCCAGGTCGCGGTCAGCTCCGCGTGCGGCACGGGCAGCCGGAAGCCCGCCTCGACGACCTCCGCGCCCGCCTCCGTGAACGCCGGCAGGGCCGCCCGCACCAGCTGCTCCACCTCCGCCTCGACCGGATATCCCCCGAGATCGGGGCTGTAGGCGATGCGTATGCCCTGGAGCGAGGGCGTCAGTGCGGAGGCGAGCGTGTCACCGACGGGGAAGGAGTAGGGGTCCCTCGAGTGGGGCCCGGACATCAGGTCCAGCCCGAGGACGGCATCCTCCACGGTCCGTGCCAGGGGTGCGTAGCAGACCATGGGGTTCAGCCGCCGGAAGGCGTTGGGCCGGGCGGGCACGGCGACCCTGCCGAAGGTCGTCATCATCGTGAACACGCCGCAGAACGCCCCGGGGACCCGCAGGGAACCCCCCGCGTCCGAGCCCTGGGCCAGTGGCACCATCCCCGAGGCGACGGCGGCCGCGCTGCCCCCGGACGACCCGCCGGCGTTCATGGCGGGGTTGAACGGGGTGGACGCCGGGCCGAACAGGGCGCTGTCGGTCGTCGCCTTGAAGCCGAACTCCGGTGTGTTCGTCTTCCCGACCACGATGGCACCCGCCCGCACCAGCCGGTCGACGCATTCGATCGTGTCCGGTGCGATCTCGTCGGCGAAGATCAACGATCCACGGGTGGTCCGGACCCCCGCCACCGGATCGAGATCCTTCACCCCGATGGGCACACCGTGCAGCGGCCCGACCTCGGCGCCCGACAGTAACGCGCGCTCCGCCCGCTCGGCCGCCGCCAGTGCCTCGTCGTGGCACACCGTGACGAAGGCATTGACCACTCCGTTGTACTCCTCGATGCGCTCAAGACTCTTGCGCACCACCTCGACAGGGGAGACGTCCCCGGCCCGGATGAGCTCGGCAAGGCGGCCGGCGGTCAGTGACGCAAAATCTTCCATGGACCTCGTCCTCTTCGGAATCGGTACGGATCGAACGACCGCGGACCATGGCCGGTCAGCAGGTCATCGTCTCGTCATAGGGGAAACACCGGCGGACGCCGCCGGGTTGCACCGCACGGTTCACTCCGCGGGACAGGGCTCCTGCAGCACGAGCCGCTTCTCCATCTCCCGGACCGCACGGCAGTCCGCCCACACCTGCTCGCGGTCCGCGTGCGCCAGGACCACGAAGCCCAGCGACAGCGTGGCCAGCAGGTCCTTGGTCACCAGGTCGGCGCCGGCCAGCCCCTCGCGCTCGATCCAGGACTCCACCTCCCCGGCGTCGTCCGTGCAGATCTGCGGGATCACCGTCTCCGTACCGGCGACGACGCAGCAGGGGTCCAGCTCCTTGAGCCGGGCCGCCACTGCGGCCGTATCGCCGCCGCCCCCGGTGCCGCCGGTGCCGAGGAGGAGCCCGAAGGTAACCGTGGATCTTTGTTCATGCAGGTGAAACACCGGCGCGCCCCCGAGCGTTGCGCCCTGCCTATCCTTTCCGCATGCTGACCATCACGCAGGCCCTGTACGACCGCATCGTCGAGCACGCCCGCGCCGACCACCCCGACGAGGCGTGCGGAGTGATCGCCGGTCCGGTCGGCAGCGGTCGCCCCGAGCGGTTCATCCCCATGCTCAACGCCGCCCGCTCGCCCACGTTCTACGAGTTCGACTCCACCGACCTGCTCAAGCTCTACCGCGAGATGGACGACCGCGACGAGGAGCCCGTCGTGATCTACCACTCGCACACGGCGACCGAGGCCTACCCCTCGCGCACCGACATCTCCTACGCCAACGAGCCCGGCGCCCACTACGTCCTGGTCTCCACGGCCGACACCGACGACGCCGGCCCCTTCCAGTTCCGCTCCTTCCGCATCCTCGACGGCGAGGTCACCGAGGAAGCGGTCGAGGTGGTCGACGCGTACTGAGCGGTGAGACGCCGCATTCCGCCACATGGGACGAACATGCGGTGGGCGCACGGGGAATCGATACGATGCGCCCACGGTTCCCCACGACGTACCAGGAATCCCTCCGCACTCCGGCAGGAGCACACACCATGGCCATCGAGGTCCGCATCCCGACCATCCTGCGCACGTACACCGACGGGCAGAAGGCCGTCGAGGGCAGCGGCGCCACGCTCGACGAGCTCTTCCGCGACCTCGACAGCAGGCACAGGGGCATCCGCGAGCGCCTGGTGGACGAATCCGGTGAGCTGCGCCGCTTCGTGAACGTCTACCTCAACGACGAGGACGTCCGCTTCATCTCCGGCATCGCGACCGAGCTCGGTGACGGCGACAGCGTCACCATCCTCCCGGCCGTCGCCGGCGGCATGGCCTGATCGGGCGCCCGGCGTGCGCTACGACAGCCCCCTGGCGGCGGTGGGCAACACCCCGCTCGTCCGCCTGCCCCGCCTGTCCCCGTCCGCCGACGTGCGGATCTGGGCCAAGCTGGAGGACCGCAACCCGACCGGCTCGGTGAAGGACCGCCCCGCCCTGCACATGATCGAGCAGGCGGAGAAGGCGGGACGGCTGACCCCGGGCTGCACCATCCTGGAGCCCACCTCCGGCAACACCGGCATCTCCCTGGCGATGGCGGCCCGGCTCAAGGGCTACCGCATGGTGTGCGTCATGCCGGAGAACACCAGCCAGGAGCGCCGGGAACTGCTGGCCATGTGGGGCGCCGAGATCATCCCCTCTCCTGCCGCCGGCGGCTCCAACACGGCCGTGCGCGTGGCCAAGGAGCTCGCCGAGCAGCACCCGGACTGGGTGATGCTCTACCAGTACGGCAACCCCGACAACGCCGGCGCGCACTACGCCACCACCGGTCCGGAGATCCTCGCCGACCTGCCGGAGATCACCCACTTCGTCGCCGGGCTGGGCACCACCGGCACCTTGATGGGCGTCGGCCGCTACCTGCGCGAGCACAAGCCGGACGTGAGCATCGTCGCGGCGGAGCCGCGCTACGACGATCTGGTCTACGGGCTGCGCAACCTCGACGAGGGCTTCGTGCCCGAGCTCTACGACGCGACGGTGCTCACCACCCGCTTCTCGGTGGGGTCCGAGGACGCCGTCCGCCGCACCCGCGAACTCCTCGCCGAGGAGGGAATCTTCGCCGGCATCTCCACCGGTGCCGTCCTGCACGCCGCGCTCGGTGTCGCCCGTAAGGCCGTACGGGCGCAGCGGAGCGCCGACATCGTCTTCGTCGTCGCCGACGGCGGCTGGAAGTACTTGTCCACCGGCGTCTACACCGCCGCCACCACGGAAGAGGCCGTCGAGGCGCTGCACGGCCAGCTCTGGGCCTGACCGGGCCGGCGGGCGCACGGCGCGCGCATGCGCGGGGGTACCCCGCGCACGGGTGAAGTCGCTACTACCGATGTTGGGACGCTGCTGACATCATCACGTGGGAGACGCACATGAACTGTCCCGCATGTGGATCTTCGGACATGAGGCAACTCAACAATGGAAACTGGCAGTGCGGAAACTGCGGCGCGGTCACGGCTGGAGCGCACACGGCTCGACAGGGCGGCCTGGGAAGCGCTCGCCCCTGAGACGCGTGAGCGGCTCTCGGCGTTCATGACGCCGGAGGTGTTCACGGTGACGGCCGGCAGCGAGGAGTCGGCCGACCGCTTCCAGCGCTTCATGGAGACGCTGGACCGCGCGGAGCGGCACCGCCCGCTGTAGCCGCGCCCGCCCAGGACTGCACGCCCCCGGCGAGCGCCCTCCGCACTTCTGTACGCCCCCGGGCCCCGGTCGCGCGCCCTCACCGGCAGCGCGGCCGGGGCCCCGCGTCTGCCCGGGGTGACCGAGCCCCGGCCCGGCCACGTCCGTCCTGGTGATTCCGCCCACACGCCCCGTTCCCGGAGGAGTCACCGACCGGATCTCGCCTTACCCTCGACTGCACGCATGGCCCCCCGTAACCGGCCCACGGAGGTTCAGGCCCGCATGAAGCTCACCGTCGTCGGATGCTCGGGCTCGTTCCCGTCCACGGACTCGGCCTGTTCGAGCTATCTGGTGGAGGCCGACGGCCACCGGGTCCTCCTCGACATGGGCAACGGCGCCCTCGGCGAGCTCCAGCGCCACGTCGGTCTGTACGACCTCGACGCCGTGCTCCTCTCCCACCTGCACCCGGACCACTGCATCGACATGTGCGGGTACTTCGTCGCCCGCTACTACCGTCACGACGGCGGCCGGGCCGGCGCCATCCCCGTCCACGGCCCCGAGGGCACCGAGAAGCGGCTGCTGACCGCGTACGGCGACGTGCCCGACGAGGCGTGCATGAGCGAGGTCTTCGACTTCCGCACCCTGACCCCCGGCACGTTCCAGGTGGGCCCGCTGACGGTGCGTACGGTACGGGTGAGCCACCCCGTGGAGGCGTTCGCCTTCCGGGTGGAGCACGGCGGCTCCTCGCTGGTGTACTCCGGCGACACGGGCCCCTGCGAGGCCCTCGACGAGCTCGCCCGCGGCGCCGACCTGTTCCTGTGCGAGGCGTCCTTCACCCACGGCAAGGAGGACATCCCCGGCCTCCACCTCAACGGCCGCCAGGCGGGCGAGGTGGCCCACGCGGCGGGCGTCGGCCGGCTCGTGCTGACGCACATCCCGCCGTGGACGGACCCTCTGACCAATCTGCGCGACGCGCGCGCGGTCTACGGCGGGCCGGCGGAACTGGCGCGCGCGGGCGCGGTGTACGAGCTGTAATCCCCCGGCTCCCGTACAGCTGGTACGACGAAGCCCCCGGAACACCTGACGGTTCCGGGGGCTTCGGGTTTCGGGGCCCGGTCAGGACGTCACTTGACGTCCTCGAGCTGGCCTTCGGGCTCACGGCCCGGGGTCGGGATGTTGAACTTCGTGATGGCGAACCGGAAGATCGCGTAGTACAGCGCGCCGAAGCACAGACCCACGAGCATCAGCATCCACGGCTTGGTGGCGATGCCGAGGTTCAGCAGGAAGTCGATGACACCGGCGGAGAAGCCGAAGCCGTCCTTCATGCCGAGCGCCCAGGTCAGGGCGTGGGAGACACCCGTGAGCACCGCGTGCACCGCGAACAGGGCCGGGGCGAGGAACATGAAGGTGAACTCGATCGGCTCGGTGACGCCCGTGACGAAGGAGGTCAGGGCCAGCGAGCCCATCATGCCCGCGACGCGCTTGCGGTTCTCGGGGCGGGCGCAGTGCACGATCGCCAGGCAGGCGGCGGGCAGGCCGAACATCATGATCGGGAAGAAGCCGGTCATGAACTGGCCCGCGCTCGGGTCGCCGGCCAGGAAGCGGGCGATGTCGCCGTGCTTGCCGTGGTAGTCGCCGGCCTGCAGCCACGGGAACGAGTTGAGCAGGTGGTGCATGCCCACCGGGATCAGCGCGCGGTTGAAGACGCCGAAGATGCCCGCGCCCACCGCGCCGGAGCCGACCAGCCACTCGCCGAAGTTGTGCAGACCCGTGCCCAGAACCGGCCAGATGAGACCGAAGACGACGCCGATGAGCAGGCCGGCGAAGGCCGAGATGATCGGGACCAGGCGGCGGCCGCCGAAGAAGCCCAGCCACTCGGGCAGCTTCTTGCGGTGGTAGCGCTGGTAGAGCAGGGCGACGACGATGCCCATGACGACGCCGCCGAGGACACCGGCGTTGACCGGCGCTTCCGTCATGACGATCTTGCCGTCGACGACCTTGGCGACCTTGGGCAGGTTGCTGTCGGTGAAGGTGGCCAGGACCTTCTGGAAGACCAGGTAACCGGTGACGGCGGCGAGCGCCGTGGAGCCGTCCGACTTCTTCGCGAAGCCGATGGCGACACCGACGGCGAAGAGCAGGGCCATGTTGTCCAGCAGGGCGCCGCCACCCGCGGACATGTAACCCGCGATCTTGGTGATGAACTCCGGGAAGGAGTCGCGGCCGAGCATGTCGTTGTTGCCCAGCCGGACCAGGAGCGCCGCGGCCGGCAGGACGGCCACCGGCAGCATGAGGCTGCGGCCGATGCGCTGCGCGACCGCCATGGCACCGGCGCCGAACTTCTTCTTCTCTTCCGGTGCGGCCTTTTCAGGCGCCTTCTTCGCCGCCTTGGCTGCCGTACTCATCGGATTCCTCCAGGTGAGGCGGGCGCTCGGGGGGAGTGGGAGGGGCCCGCATTTTGGTCTACACCACTAGTGGTTTAGACCTGTTGTAGCACGTACGCCGGGCATAAAGGAATCCACTGTTCCAAGTGGTGGGGACCACAAGGTTAAGGATGGCGTCAGCGCTCTGCGCTGGGTCACCCGCCCCTCACGTGCCGTTGCCGCGCGGGCCGCAAAAGCGGCGAAAACCGCTGAAGGGTTCCTGTCCGTGCGACCGGACGGTTCTACTCGACGGTCTTCTTCTCGATCTCTTCCGCGATCTCCTCCGGTTCACGTCCCGGAGTCGGCAGATCGAAGAAAACGATCGCCATGCGGAAGAGCACGTAATAGACGGCGGCGAAGACCAGGCCGATGGGAATGATCAGCCACGGCCTGGTGGCCAGCCCCCAGTTGATGACGTAGTCGATCAGGCCCGCCGAGAAGCTGAAGCCGTCGTGCACCCCCAGCCCCCAGGTGACGGCCATCGACACGCCCGTCAGCAGCGCGTGCACCACGTACAGCCCCGGCGCGATGAAGAGGAAGGAGTACTCGATGGGCTCGGTGATGCCGGTGACGAGGGAGGTCAGGCCGACCGAGAGCATCATGCCGCTCACCGCCTTGCGGTGCTCCGGCCGCGCGCAGTGGGCGATCGCCAGGGCTGCGGCCGGCAGGGCGAACATCATGATGGGGAAGAAGCCCGAGGTGAACTGACCGGCGTGCGGATCGCCCGCCAGGAAGCGGTTGATGTCGCCGTGCACCACCTGGCCGTCCGGCTTGGTGTACGAACCGAACTGGAACCAGACGAAGACGTTCAGGAACTGGTGCACGCCGATCACCAGCAGGGCGCGGTTCGCCACGCCGAAGATCCCGGCGCCTCCTGCGCCCAGGTCCGACAGCCACTCGCTGAAGCTCGTCAGTCCCCGGCCCACCGGCGGCCAGATCCACAGGCACAGCGCCGCGAAGGCGATCGCCACGAACGCCATGATGATCGGCACCAGCCGGCGCCCGTTGAAGAAGCCCAGCCAGTCCACCAGCCGCACCCGGTGGTACCGCTGCCAGAACCAGGCCGCCAGCAGCCCGATGACGATGCCGCCGAAGACGCCGGGATTCTGGTACGTCGCCGGGCCCGCCGGCCCCGTCGTCCCCACGCACACCCCGCCCAGCAGGCCCAGGCCCGTGAAGTGCCCGCCGCCCGGGCACGTCTCGGGGAACTGGTGCACCACCGCGTAATAGACGAGGAAGCCCGTCACCGCCGCGAGCGCCGTCGAACCGTCCGCCTTCTTCGCCATGCCGATCGCCACACCGACCGCGAACAGCAGCGGCAGCCCCAGGGAGGAGTCCAGGAGCGCCCCGCCCGCGCCCGCCATCACCTTGGCGACGTCGGTCCAGCCCAGGCCGTCCTTGCCGAAGACGTCGGGCTGGCCCAGGCGGTTGAGGATGCCCGCCGCGGGCAGCACCGCGATCGGCAGCTGCAGGCTGCGGCCCATCTTCTGCAGGCCCTGGAACAGCCCCTGCAGCCGCATGCGGCCGCCGGAAGCCGCGGCGGCGGTCGAGCTCATCGGCGTCCTCCCGGCGGCTGGCATACTGGTGTAGACCACTTGCGGCGCGCTTTTCGGGACCCATCCTTCGCCAGATGGCGGACGAACGCCCGCACAGCTGGTCCGAACGTGGAATACCGTGGGAAAGCCGGTCGGCGGCACCGCCGAAGGGCGCAAGACAACTCAGGAGTGCACATGGCCAGCAAGGCTGAGAAGATCGTCGCCGGCCTCGGCGGTATCGACAACATCGAGGAGATCGAGGGCTGCATCACCCGCCTGCGCACCGAGGTCGCCGACGCCTCCCTCGTCGACGAGGCCGCACTCAAGGCCGCCGGCGCCCACGGCGTCGTGAAGATGGGCACCGCCATCCAGGTCGTCATCGGCACCGACGCGGACCCCATCGCCGCGGAGATCGAGGACATGCTGTGAGCTGAGCCACCGCGCTCCGCAGCCGGGCCCCGCCGGAACCGCACCGAAACGGTCAACCGGAACGGGGCCCTCTCTTGTCCCGATAGGCTCACCGTCATGTCTCGCATCGACGGCCGCACGCCCGACCAGCTCCGCCCCGTGACCATCCAGCGCGGCTGGAGCAAGCACGCCGAAGGCTCCGTCCTCGTCTCCTTCGGCGACACCAAGGTGCTCTGCACCGCCAGCGTCACCGAAGGGGTACCCCGCTGGCGCAAGGGCACCGGAGAGGGCTGGGTCACCGCCGAGTACGCGATGCTCCCGCGCGCCACCAACACCCGCGGCGACCGCGAGTCCGTCCGCGGCAAGATCGGCGGCCGCACCCACGAGATCTCCCGCCTCATCGGCCGCTCCCTGCGCGCCGTCGTCGACTACAAGGCCCTGGGCGAGATCACGATCGTCCTCGACTGCGACGTCCTGCAGGCCGACGGCGGCACCCGCACCGCCGCCATCACCGGCGCCTACGTGGCCCTGGCCGACGCCATCACCTGGGCCCAGGGCAAGAAGCTCGTCAAGCACGGCCGCAAGCCGCTGACCGGCACCGTCTCCGCCGTCAGCGTCGGCATCGTCGACGGCACCCCCCTGCTCGACCTGTGCTACGAGGAGGACGTGCGCGCCGAGACCGACATGAACGTCGTCTGCACCGGCGACGGCCGCTTCGTCGAGGTCCAGGGCACCGCCGAGGCCACCCCCTTCGCCCGTGACGAGCTCACCCGCCTCCTCGACCTCGCCGTCGCCGGCTGCGCCTCCCTCGACGCCGCCCAGCGCCAGGCCCTGGAGGGCACCCTGTGAGCGCCCGGCGTCTGGTTCTCGCCACCCGCAACGCCGGGAAGATCACCGAGCTGCGCGCCATCCTCGGCGCGGCCGGCCTCGACGTCGAACTCGTCGGCACCGACGCCTACCCCGACGTCCCCGACGTGAAGGAAACCGGCGTCACGTTCGCCGAGAACGCCCTCCTCAAGGCCCACGCCCTCGCCCGCGCCACCGGACTGCCCGCCGTCGCCGACGACTCCGGCCTGTGCGTCGACGTCCTCGGCGGCGCCCCCGGCATCCTCTCCGCCCGCTGGGCCGGCCGCCACGGCGACGACCGCGCCAACCTGGAGCTGCTGCTGGCCCAGCTCTCCGACATCGCCGACGAGCACCGCGGCGCCCACTTCGCCTGCGCCGCCGCCCTGGCCCTGCCGGACGGCACCGAACGCGTCGTCGAGGGCCGCCTCGAAGGCACGCTGCGGCGTGCGCCGTCGGGCAGCGGCGGCTTCGGCTACGACCCGATCCTGCAGCCGCTGGACGACACGCGCACGTGCGCGGAACTGACGCCGCAGGAGAAGAACGCGATCAGCCACCGGGGCAAGGCCTTCCGCGGGCTGGTGCCGGTGATCCGGGAGCTGCTGACCCCGTGAACGCCGAAGGGCCGTCCCGCTGAACGCGGACGGCCCTTTGTTCTCTGTGCGGCCGGAGGGACTCGAACCCTCACGGGTGTGAACCCACTGGGACCTAAACCCAGCATGACTGCCAATTCCATCACGGCCGCTCGGCACGGCCATCGTACTGGGCCGCAGCCCGGCCGTGACCACGGTCATCGCTATTCGGCCGCCCGCGGCCGCCTCCACCCCGAGCTCCTCGCCCGGGCACGGCAGTTCGCCCGCCGCCGGCCGGGGCGGTACGCGTGTCCGTCCGGGCACAAGGGAACGTCCGGCCGTATTTCTCCGTCACTCAGGGTGGGGAGGGCAGGCCCCCGCAGGAACGGCCGCCCGTGAGCGAGGAAGAGAGCCGATGACCGATCGCGCCGCGGCCCGGTGGGCCGGCCTGCGTACCGTGGTTGCCGGGCTCGCCGGGGTGCTCGCGCTGGTGCTGGGTGCGGTGTGGCTGGGGGCCGTCACGGACCGGGCGAGCGTGGTGGACTCGGCACCGAAGACGGCGGCCGCCCAGAAGTCGAGCGCCCAGCAGGACTCCCAGGTGGAGCTGGACGGCGCCACGTCGCGGCAGCTGCCGGGCGTACGCGACTGCGGGGTCGGCGAGCCGGTGCCGGAGCCGACGATCATCACGCTGGACTGCTCGACCTCGGGCCGGGTCGCCAGCGGCATCCGCTGGGACGACTACGCGGCGGACGGCGCCGCCGGCAGCGGCGTGGTGCAGGTCTCCGGTGGCGCGGCGGGCGGCGCGGGCAAGTCGTTCCCGGCCAAGCTGCGCCTGTACGGCCCCAAGGAGGTGGACGGCTCCGTGGCGTTCACCGCGCTGGAAGTCGTCTACACGGGTGCCACCCCGGCGGGTGAGCACCGAGAGGTGCTCCCGATCGCGTGATGGGTATCCGGGGCCGGATCGCGTTCGCGATCTCCTTCGTCACCGCCTTGGCCGTGGTGGTGCTGGGCGTGGCCGTGCACCACATTTCCGGCCTGGAGCGGGAGCGCCAGGCCAAGGCCTACCAGGACGGCCTGCTGAGCTCGGCGCTGCAGATCTACCAGCGCGACGGGTCGCTGGCGCTGGGGGCGCAGCTCGACGACTCGACGTTGCCGTTCCCGCTGCGGCAGGCGACGGCGAAGGGAGAGTCCGGGACGTACATCAGCGGGGGCGAGGATCCCCGGGTGTGGGCGGCGACGCCCGTCGGCGGCGACAAGGTCTTGTCGATCTCCGCGTCGTACCCGGCGCGCGACCCGTTCCAGACGGCCCTGGACAAGGCGCTGGTGGTGGCGGGTGCGGCGACCGTGGCGCTGATGGCCGTGGTCGCGTGGTTCGTGGCGCAGGGGTTGTCGCGGCGGCTGCGCCTGAGCGCGGCGGCGGCGCGGCGGATCGCGGCGGGGGAGGCGCCGGACGCCCGGGCGCTGGACAGCGGTGGCCGGGACGAGGTGGCGGAACTGGGCCGCTCGGTGCACCACATGGCGACGTCGCTGGCCGCGCGGGTCTCCGCGGAGCGGCAGTTCACCGCGGACGTGGCACACGAGCTGCGCACCCCGGTCGCCGGCCTGGTGGCGTCGGCGGAGCTGCTGCCGCACCCGCGCGCGGTGGAGATGGTGCGCGAACGGGCGCAGACGATGCGGGCGCTCGTGGAGGACCTGCTGGAGGTCTCCCGGCTGGACGCGGGCGTGGAGAGCGCCCAGCTGGACGCGGTGGAGCTGCCGTCGCTGGTGCGCGGGGTCGTGGGCCGGGCGCAGGGCCAGCGCGGGGTGGCCGACGTGGCCGTGTCGGTGGTCGGTGAGGGCCGCATCGTGAGCACGGATGCGCGCCGGGTGGAGCGCATTTTGGTCAACATCCTGGCCAACGCGGCCAAGCACGGGCGGCCGCCGATCGAGGTGACGGTCGAGGGCACGCGGATCGTGGTGCGCGACCACGGGGACGGCTTCCCGCCGGGGCTGGTGGACCAGGGGCCGCGCCGGTTCCGTACGGCGGCGCCGGAGCGGGGCACGGGCCACGGCCTGGGGCTGACGATCGCGGTGGGCCAGGCGGCGGTGCTGGGGGCGCGGCTGTCGTTCGGGGAGGCGGCCGGCGGTGGTGCCATGGCCGTCCTCGACCTGCCGGAGGCCGAGGACGTGCCGGAGGACGTGGCGGTGACGGCCTCGGCGCCGTGAGGCGCGGGCCGTGTAAGGCCCGTCGCCCGTGGCTGCAGCCCCTTACGTCCGGGCCCGGGCGTTACAGCCCCAGGTCCTTGATGATCTTGGCGACGTGGCCGGTGGCCTTGACGTTGTACAGGGCGCGCTCGACCTTGCCCTCCTCGTCCACGATCACGGTGGAGCGGATCACGCCGGTGACGGTCTTGCCGTACAGCTTCTTCTCGCCGAAGGCGCCGTACGCCTCCAGGGTCGACTTGTCGGGGTCCGCAAGGAGGGTGACCTTCAGGCTCTCCTTCTCGCGGAACTTGGCCAGCTTCTCCGGCTTGTCGGGGGAGATGCCGATGACGTCGTAGCCGTGGCCGGCGAGCAGGTCGAGGTTGTCGGTGAAGTCGCACGCCTGCTTGGTGCAGCCGGGGGTCAGGGCGGCGGGGTAGAAGTAGACGATGACCTTGCGGCCCTTGCGGTCCGCGAGGGAGACCTCGGTCCCGTCCGCGTCGGGGAGGGTGAAGGCGGGGGCGGTGTCGCCGGGCTGCAGTCGCTGGCTCATGGCTCTCCTCGGGAGGTCGCGTTACGGTCCGTCCCGAGCGTAGTCAGGTCACGGATCGGGGGTGCCGCGGGGCGTGGCCGGGGCGCAGCTGACAGACTGTAGTCATCACTCTTCATCATTCTTATCGACGAGACGGAGGCAGCGCGGTGGCTGAGGCCAGGACCCCTGCGCAGATCGAGGCGGACATCGCCCGCCGGCGGCAGGAGCTCGCCGTGGTGCTCGACGAGATCGGGGTGCGGATGCACCCGAAGACGATCATCGGGGACGCCCGGGCGAAGGTGGCGTCGAAGGTGGACCGGACGGCGGGCCGGGCGTACGTGGCGGCCAACCGCGTCGTCTCCGACGTGCGCTCGCGCTTCGTGGACGAGGAGGGCCGGCCGCGGCTGGAGCGGATCGTCCCGGTGGCGCTGGTCGCGGTGGGCGTGCTCGGCCTGCTGACGGCGTCCACCAAGAGCTCGGGCAAGGACGCCAAGGGCAGCCGCCGCCGGGGCCGCTAGACGGGGGCGGATTCCGGCAGGTTCCTGTACGGATGACGGCCCTGTGACACCGGTCCCGGCCGGGGCCGGGTACCGTCGTGGGCGTGAGGACGAACACCAGCCACGACAAGCTGCCCATCCGCATGCTCCACGACCGGGTTCTGGTCAGGACCGACATCCCGGAGGGCGAGCGCCGGTCGACCGGCGGCATCGTCATCCCGGCGACGGCCGCGGTGGGCCGCCGGCTGGCCTGGGCCGAGGTGGTCGCGGTCGGGCAGAGCGTGCGCACGGTGGAGCCGGGCGACCGGGTGCTGTACGACCCGGAGGACCGCGCCGAGGTGGAGGTGCGCGGCGTCGCGTACGTCCTGATGCGCGAGCGGGACCTGCACGCGGTGGCGGCGGAGCGCCTGGAGGGGTCGGAGGACTCCACGGGTCTGTACCTCTGAGGCCCCTCGGGCCCGCTGTTTGTTACCTTCGTACGTACCCGACGAGACGCGCCGTACCGGGTCAGGACAAGACGACGCACCCCTGGACGTTCCTTTCCCGGAGGTGCCCGTCATGGCATGGTTCCTGCTCGTCGTCGCCGGCCTGCTGGAGGTCGGCTGGTCGGTCGGCATGAAGTACACCGAGGGCTTCACGCGCCCCCTGCCCAGCGCGCTGACGATCGCGGGCATCGCCGCCAGCATGTACCTGCTCTCGCGCGCCGCGCGGACGCTGCCCATCGGCACGGCGTACGGCGTCTGGGTCGGCATCGGCGCGGCCGGCGCCGCGGTGGCCGGCATGGTCCTGCTGGACGAGCCGGCGACGGCCTGGCGGATCTTCTTCGTGGTGCTGTTGCTGGTGGCGGTGGTGGGCCTGAAGGCGACGGCGGGCCACTGAGGCGGCCGGCCACTGAGGCCCGCCTCAGTACTCGTACCCCAGCAGGTCCCTGCCCTCGCCCGGCGGCCCGAACGTGGGCGGCCCCGGAGGAGTGGGGAAGCCCGGCGGGGTGACCGGCGGCGGGCCGGGGAACGTGGGCTCCCGCGGCGGCGGGGAGAACGTCGGCGGGCCCGTGGGCGGCCCCGTCGGGCTCGGCGGGCCGCTGGACGAGGGCGACGCCGAGGACGGCGTCGGCTCCGGGGCGGGCGGCGTCGCGCCGCTTTCGAGCACCAGGTCGAAGTCGGTGGCCTCGGTGCCCTCCAGCGCCTTGGCGGTGTAGGCGCCCCAGATCTGCGCGGGGTAGCCGCCGCCGTTGATGCGGGGCTCGCCCGCGGCGCCGTACAGGGACTTCTGGTCGCCGGTGTCGGGGTCCTGGCCCATGACGGCCACGACGGTGGCCAGGTCGGGCGTGTAGCCGGCGAACCAGGCGGCCTTGTCCTCCTCCGCTGTGCCCGTCTTGCCGGCCGCGGGCCGTCCCGCGGACTGGGCGCGGCGCCCGGTGCCGGACTCCACCACGCTCTGCAGGATGGACGTCGTGGTGTCGGCGGCCTCGCGGGAGACGGCCTGCCGGGTGTCGTGCCCGTCGGGCAGCTGCACCTCCTCGCCGCCCTTGGCCACCTTCTCGACCAGCGTGTACGGGCCGTGCCGGCCGTGGTTGGCGAGGGTGGCGTACGCCTGGGCCATGTCCAGGACGCTGGCGGTGGCGGGGCCGAGGGCGATGGAGGGGGTGGCCGTCAGGTCGGGGGTCTTCTCGGGGACGCCGAGGGCGACGGCGGTGTCCTTGACCTTGTCCGGGCCGACGTCCTGGGCCATCTGGGCGTAGACGGCGTTGACGGACAGGTCGGTGGCGCGGGTGACGGTGATGTTCGGGTAGGAGATGCCGTCCTCGTTCTCGGGGCTGTAGCCCACCGGTCCGTTCGGTCCGAGGACGGGCCGTTTGTTGGTGCCGTCGTAGACGGTGTAGGGCGTGATGGTCTGGCCGCCCTGGGTGGTGGAGTGGTTGTCGACGGCGGAGGTGAAGACGAACGGCTTGAAGGTGGAGCCGACTTGGTAGTCGCGCCGGGTGGCGTTGTTGACGTACTGCTTGGTGTAGTCGATGCCTCCGTAGAGGGCGACGACCTTGCCGGTTCTCGGGTCGACGGAGGCGCCTCCCGCGCGCACGTACCGGTCGACGGTGCGGCTGGTGCCGAGGTCGTTCATCAGCTCGGTGCGCACGGCGGAGACGAAGGCGTCCTCCTTCTTTTTGTCGATGGTGGTGGTGATGCGGTAGCCGCCCGCGGCGAGCGTCGTCTCATCGACGATCTTGTTGCTGGTGAGGTAGTCCTTGACGGCCTCGACGAGGTAGCCGCGCTGCCCGGACATGTTCAGGCGCGGCCGGCTCTTGCCGGGGTTGGGGAAGGCCATGGCCGAGCGCTGGGCGGGGGTGAGCCACTTCTTCTTCACCATGCCGTCGAGGACGTAGTTCCAGCGGGCCAGGGCCCGGCCGCGGTTCTCGGGGTGGGCGCCGACGTCGTAGGCGCTGGGGGCGTTGAGGAGGGTGGCGAGGTAGGCACCCTCGGCGGTGGTGAGCTTGTCGGAGTCCTTGTTGAAGTACGCCTGGGAGGCGGCCTGGATGCCGTAGGCGTTGCGGCCGAAGTAGCTGGTGTTGAGGTAGCCCTCGAGGATGTCGTTCTTGCTGTACTCGCGGTCCAGCTTGATGGCGATGAAGAACTCCTTGACCTTGCGGCTGATGGTCTGCGCCTGCACCAGGTAGTAGTTCTTGACGTACTGCTGGGTGATGGTGGAGCCGGACTGCTTGCCCTTGCCGGTGGCGGTGTTCCAGGCGGCGCGCAGCATCGCCTCGGGGTTGACGGCGGACTCGGAGTAGAAGTCGCGGTCCTCTGCGGCCAGTACGGCGTGCTGCACGTCCTTGGGGACCTTGCTCAAGGACACGCTCTCGCGGTTGACCTCGCCGTCGCGGGCGAGTTGGGAGCCGTCGGAGTAGAGGAAGACGTTGGACTCGGCCGTGGCGGCCTTGTTGGCCGGGGGGATGTCGACCAGCAGGTAGCCGGCGACGAGCCCGCCCACGACGAGGAGCACGATCAGCAGGAAGGCGCCGAGGACCATGCGCCAGGTGGGCAGCAGCCGGCGCCAGCCGTGGCGGCGCGCCCGCCCGGGCCGGCCCGGCCCGGCCGGCCGTCCGGGGTCCGTGGCGACCCGGCCCCGGGGGGCCCAGCCCGGTGGTGCGTGGCCGCCACCAGCGGGACGCTGCTGTGACTGCTCGTCGCTCATGTCTCTTGGGACTCCTCGGCCGCCGCCGGGGTTGTGCGGCCCCGGCGACGGGCTGTCGTCTGACGGCGGTTGAGAGCGCTGCGGGACTGCGTTCCACGCCCCCGGGACACTGTCGCATCATGCGTTCCGGTGCGGGGGCCAGCGCACCGTTGAGGGCCCCGGAAGGGCCTATCGGGCCGGTCCGACCACTCCTGGGAGTGAAAAGCGGTGATTCGAGGTTCGCGCCTCACCCCATCGGGGGCGCACTACAGCCGGGCCGGGCCCTGTCCCTTGAGCGTCGCCAGGTCCAGGGCCTTCGCCATGACCAGGTAGCCGGTGTCGTTGGGGTGCAGGTGGTCCCCGCAGTCGTAGGCGGGCAGCAGCCGCTGCGGGTCGGCCGGGTCGCGCAGTACCACGTCGAAGTCGACGACGTCGTCGAAGACGAGCCCGGTGCGGATGGCGTCGTTGACGCCCTGACGGACCAGTTCCTGCTCGGGGCCGGTGCCGACGCGCCCGCCGAAGGGCGAGAGCGTCGCGCCCACCACCCGCAGCCCGTGCGCGTGGGCCCGGTCCACCAGTCGCTGCAGGCCCGCCACGATCGCCTCGGGGCGCGTCTGGCGGGGGCGGCGCAGGATGTCGTTGACGCCGAGCTCGACGACGACGGCGCGCACGCCCGCGCGCGCGAGCACGTCGCGGTCGAAACGCTCCAGCGCGCTGGGGTTGTTCACCCGGGAGGCGCCCATGCCGCCGAGCAGGACGCGGTTGCCGCTGATGCCCTCGTTGAGCACGCCGTAGCGCGGGGCGCCGGGTTCGGTGTGCAGGCGGCGGGCGAGGAAGTCGGTCCAGCGGCGGTCGGCGCCGACGGTGGCGGAGACCCCGTCGGTGATGGAGTCGCCGAGGGCCACGACCGCGCCCTGCGCCTCGGTGCTGCGAACGTCGACGGCGGTGACGTAGCGCCAGAAGGGCGTGGGCGTGGTGTACGCGCTGCCGTCGCCGTCCAGGGTGTGGTCGCCGGCCGCGAGGAACGACAGCTGGCGCGCGTGCGGGTGCAGGGTGACGGGCCCGGAGGGGCTGGGGGAGTAGGTGGTGACGAGCAGGTCCGCCGGATAGCCGACGGCCAGGCGCACCGGGTCGCTGACGGCCGCCCGCCCGGCCGGGATGGTCACCGACGTCCGCCCGCCGAAGGTCATGGCGCGCACGCTGCCCGGTACGGCGGCGGGGCTGCCGGGGGCGGCGGCCAGGGCGAGGGAGGCGTGGCCGATGGTCAGCGGGGTGGTGCCGAAGAGGTTGGACAGCTGCACCCGGGCGGCGGAGCCGGCCAGCGTGGTGTGCACGACGTTGCGGATGGACCGGCCGGCGTAGCCGTGGGCGGTGCCCGGTTCGGCGGCGGCCGGGGCGGCGGCCCAGGAGCCGGCCCAGCGGCCGGCGGCCGGCGTCGCGGGGCGCGCCGGGACCGCCGGCCGGCGCTGCGCGGGCGCGGCGGCGCCGTGCGTGCCCGCCCATATCGGGACCGACACGGCCAGCAGCACGGCCGCCAGCGCGGCGAGCACGGCCCGGACCGCGCCGCGCGGGGCCGGGGGCCTGGTCATGGCGGCGATCTCCTGTCCGAGGCGTCGGACACGGGGAACTCTTCGTCCGTCCCCCGAGTCGGTCGGGTAGGGACAATGCACAGGGGCGACAGCCGGAACGGGTGGTGTGGATGAAACGGTTCCACGGTGCGGGGCCGGCTGCCGCCGGAGGCGGCGCGAATGCCGCCGATGGGGTGATGCCCGGCCGTCCGGGCGGCTTCGCACTCGGCGGCGCCGACAGCGCGGCCGACGCCGAGAAGCGGCGCGGTGTGCGCCGGATGAAGGCGCTCGCGGCGGGTCTGCTGCTGGCGGTGGCGCTGGTGTACGCGCTGGCGAAGTGGGCGCAGGCGGCGGGTGCGGGCGGCTGGGCGGCGTACGTGGCCGCGGCGGCGGAGGCCGGCATGGTCGGCGCGCTGGCCGACTGGTTCGCCGTCACCGCGCTCTTCAAGCGGCCGATGGGGCTGCCGATCCCGCACACGGCGATCATCCCGACGAAGAAGGACCAGCTCGGCCGGCAACTGGGCGACTTCGTGGGGGAGAACTTCCTGTCGCCCGAAGTGGTGCGGTTGCGGCTGCGCTCGGTGGGCATCGGCTCCCGGCTGGCGGCCTGGCTGGCGGACCCGGCGCACGCCGACCGGGTGACGGCCGAGCTGGCCACGGCCCTGCGCGGGGCGCTGACCGTGCTGCGCGACACCGACGTGCAGGCGGTGGTGGGGGAGACCGTCACCCGGCGCGCGGAGGCGGCGGAGGTCGCCCCGGGCATCGGGGCGGCACTGGAGCGCATCGTCGCCGACGGCGGCCACCGGCGGGTGGTCGACCTGGTGTGCGCCCGGGCCCGCGACTGGCTGGTGCTGCACGGCGACTCGGTGGCGGCCGCCGTCACCGGCGGGGCGCCGGGGTGGACGCCGCGCTTCGTCGACCGCAAGGTGGGCGAGCGGGTCCACAAGGAGCTGCTGCGCTTCGTCACCGAGATGCGCGACATGCCCGACCACCCGGCCCGCGGCGCCGTGGACCGCTTCCTCGCCGACTTCGCGCACGACCTGCAGGCGGACGACGACACCCGGGCGCGGGTGGAGCGGCTGAAGTCGGAGCTGCTGGGCCGGGGCGAGGTGCAGGACGTGATCGCCTCCGCATGGTCCGCGGTGCGCGGGATGATCGTGGCGGCCGCGGAGGACGAGCACAGCGAGCTGCGGCGGCGCACCCGGGAGTCGGTGCTGTCGCTGGGCACCCGGATGACGGCGGACGACCGGCTGCGGGCGAAGGTCGACGGCTGGCTGGAGGACGCCGCGGTGTACGTGGTGACGACCTACCAGAACGAGATCACCGCACTGATCACGGATACCGTCGCGAGCTGGGACGCCGAGCACACCTCCCGCAAGATCGAGGCGCACATCGGCCGGGACCTGCAGTTCATCCGCATCAACGGCACGGTGGTCGGTGCGCTGGCGGGGCTGTGCATCTACGCCGCGTCCCGGCTGCTGGGGGCGTGAGGGGCAGCGCGGGCCGCCGCTCGCGCCTAGGGTCGGACAACGTGCTGAAGAAACGTCCCCACCTGCTGTGGCTCCTGGTGCCCTACGGGCTGTACCTGGTGGCCCTGCCCCTGGTGAACCGTCTGCGGCCCACCGTCGCGGGCCTGCCCTTCCTGTTCTTCTGGCTGCTGCTGGCCACCCTCGCCACTCCCCTCGCCGTCTGGCTGGCCTGGCGGGGCGACCGCAAGCGGGGCCGGGCGTGAGCGCGAACGCCGCCGTCGCGACCGGCATCTTCGGCGGTTTCATGGTGCTCACCGTCGCCCTCGGGCTGCTCGCCGTGCGCGGCCGCACCCGCCGCGACCCGCACGGCGCCCTCGCGGACTGGTCGGTCGGCGGGCGCAGTCTGGGCAGCGTCTTCATCTGGGTCCTGATGGCCGGTGAGGGCTACACCAGCTTCAGCTACCTCGGCGCCGCCGGCTGGGGCTACAACCACGGTGCACCGGTGCTGTACGTGATCGCGTACCTGTCGTGCGGCTACGCGATCGGGTACGTCGTGGGACCGGCCCTGTGGGCGTACGCGCGCCGCCACAACCTGGTGACCATCACCGACATGGTGGCCCACCGCTACGGGCGGCCCTGGCTCGGCACGCTCGTCGCCGTCCTGGCCACCGTCTGCCTGCTGCCCTACATCCAGCTCCAGATCACCGGCATGGGCGTGGTCGTCTCCACCATCTCCTACGGCACCATCAGCCTGAACTGGGCCTACTTCATCGCCTTCGCCGTGACGACCGCCTTCGTGGTCGTCAGCGGGCTGCGCGGCAGCGCCTGGGTCTCCGCGCTCAAGGACGCCCTGGTCATCCTCACCCTCGGCTTCCTCGCCGGCTATGTGCCGCTGCACTACTTCGGCGGCTACGGGCCCTTCCTGGACCGGCTGGTGACGCAGAAGCCGGACTGGCTGACGCTGACCGGGCACGGCGGCAGCGGCATGGGCGTGAGCTGGTTCGCCACGACCAGCCTGCTGAACTCCCTGACGGTCGTCATCTTCCCCACCACGGTCGCCGGCTACCTGGGCGCCCGCAATGCCGACGCGCTGCGCCGCAACGCCGTCCTGCTGCCGTTCTACAACGTGCTGCTGTTCGTGCCGATGCTGCTGGGTCTCGCGGCCCTGTTCGTCGTGCCGGGGCTCACGGGGGCGGGCTCGAACCTCGCCCTGTTCAAGCTGGTCGTCGACTCGCTGCCGGCCTGGGCCGTGGGGGTCACGGGGGTGGCCGCGGCCCTGTCGTCGATCGTGCCGATGGCGGTGTTCATGCTGGTCATCGGCACCATGTGGGGGCGCAGCGTGCTGGGCGCCGTGCCCCGCCTCGCGGGCCGGCCGGACCGGCAGAAGACCGCGGCGCAGGTCGTCGTGGTGCTCTCCGGCGCGCTCGCGCTGCTCCTGACGTACACCGAGCCGAACACGCTCGTGCGGCTGTCGCTCATCTCGTACGAGGGCATGGCCCAGCTCGTCCCGATGATCCTGCTGGGGCTGATGTGGCGCAGGCTGACGCTGTGGGGCGCCCTGAGCGGGCTCGCGGTGGGCGGGACGCTGGTGTGCGCCCTGGTCTTCACCGAGCACGACCCGGTGGGCGGGGTGAACGCCGGCGCCCTGGCGCTGGCCGTGAACCTGCTGGTCGCGGTGGGGGTCTCCGTGTGGGGGCCGAAGCCGTCGGCGGCCGACGCGGCCCGGCCCGACGAGGAGGTCCTGGCCCGGGACCCGGGCCCGGACGCGACCGCTGTCAGCGGGTGCGTCTAGTATCGGTGGCGAGCCGATGAGTGCTCAGGAGTTCGACGAGCAAAGGGCCGGACGGTCCGGGAGGGGTGTGCCATGAGTGCCGTGTTCCGCACGCACGTCGGCCTGCTCCTGCTGCTGCTCGCCGAACTCCTGCTGACCCAGAGCGGTCTGGGCGGCCTGCTCGGCGCCCTCGCCCTCGCCACGGCCACCGCCGTGGTCGCCGCGGCGGCGCTGCTGCTGTGCGCCGCGGCCGCCGCCCGCTCCAGCGGTCCGCTCACCCCCACGCGCATACGCACCGCGATACGCGACCGCGAGCTGCGCACGGCCTTCCTCGCCCAGCGCGACCCCGACGCGCGGGGCCGCCGCCGTCCCCGGGCACCCGGGTACGCCCTCCCGGCGACCGCCTAGGCACTCCGCAACGCACCGGGCCGCAAGGTCCCTGCCGCGCCAGCTGCCCTGGCGACTCGTCACGCCGATCGCTCCACCTTCCCCATCGGCACGACGGGACCCCCGGAGGGCTCACCCATGTCCGTCTTCGCATTCCTCGCCTCGCTCCTCGGCCACGTCGCCGACGCCCTGGACCCGCTGTTCGGCGCCTCGGCCGCGGCCGCCGCGGTCGTCCTGCTCACCATGGCCGTACGGCTCGCCCTGCACCCCCTGGCCCGCTCCGCGGCGCGCGGCGAGCGCACCCGCGCCGAGCTCGCGCCCCGGCTCGCCGAGCTCAAGCGCAAGCACCGCAAGAACCCCGAGCGGCTGCAGCAGGAGGCCGCCGAGATGTACCGGCAGGCCGGCTCCTCGCCCCTGGCCGGCTGCCTGCCCATGGCCGTCCAGCTGCCGGTCTTCTACGTCATGTACCACCTCTTCTCCACCGACGGCGGCGGCGACCTGCTGCGGCACACCCTGCTGGGCGCGCCGCTGGGCGACCGGTGGGCCGACGCCCTGGCCGACGGCGGTCCGCTGGGCGCGCGAGGGCTGGTCTACCTGGGCCTGTTCGTGCTGGTCGCGGCCGTCGCCACCTGGACGTACGTGCGCGCCCGCAAGGCAGCGGCCGCCCTTCCGGCGCCCGTCGCGGGCGACGAGGAGGTGCCGGGCGCCGCGGTGCTGGCCCGCATGGGCAAGGTGCTGCCGCTGCTGTCCTTCGGCACCCTCGTCACCGTGGCCGTCGTGCCGCTCGCGGCCGGCCTGTACCTGGTGACGTCCACCACGTGGACGGCGGTGGAGCGGCTGGTGCTGCAGCCCCTGCGCACACCGGCCGAACGGGCCTGAGCCACCCGGGGGAACAGCGCCCTGCGACAGGGGCGGGCGGGTCCCCCGGGCCGAAAGGGGGCTTGTAAAGAGGGCCTCCGGTCCTGGACGATCAAGCCGGGCCCGACGACCTGAGGACAACCGGAGTGTGGCGATGAGACTGCTGCGGGTCGGACCCGCCGGTGGCGAGCGTCCGGCGCTGCTCGAGGAGGACGGCACCCTGCGGGACCTGTCCGCCCTGGTGCCGGACGTCGACGGCGCGCTGCTCGCCGACCCCGCCGCGCTCGACCGCATCCGGGCGGCCGTGGGCGCACGCGTCCTTCCCGCCCTCGACCCGTCGGGGCTGCGCATCGGCCCGCCGGTCGCCCGCATCGGCAAGATGGTCGGCATCGGTGTCAACTACCACGATCTGGTCGCCGAGATGCGGGTGGGCGTCCCCACCGAGCCGGTCGTCTTCCTCAAGGCGCCCGACACGGTCGTCGGCCCCGACGACACCGTGCTCGTGCCGCGCGGCAGCGTGCGCACGGACTGGGAGATCGAACTGGCCGTCGTCATCGGGCGCACCGTGCGCTACCTGGACTCCGACGAGGAGGCCATGGCGGCCGTCGCCGGCTACGCCGTCGCCAACGACCTCTCCGAGCGGGACTTCCACCACGGGCGCGCCGGCCAGTGGGGCAAGGGCAAGAACTGCGAGACGTTCAACCCGCTCGGCCCCTGGCTGGTGACCGCCGACGCGATCCCCGACCCGCAGGACCTGCGCATGCGGCTGTGGGTCAACGGCCGCCTGGCGCAGGACTCCGGCACGGACCGGATGATCTTCCCGGTGGCCCGGCTGATCCGCTACCTCAGCCACTACATGCCCCTCCACCCCGGCGACGTGATCAACACCGGCACCCCGGCGGGCGTGGCCCTGGCCCAGCCCGAACCCAAGCCGTACCTGCGGGCCGGGGACGTCCTGGAGCTGGAGATCGAGGGGCTCGGCCGGCAGCGGCAGGAACTCAAGGACGCCTGACGCCCCGACACCCTGACGCCCCGAGTCGAGCCGGGCCGCTGGGCCGTCCGGGGCAGTCGGTGGCGTGTGCTGCCGGCTTCCGGTCCGCCCGTTATGCATATTTTCGTACATGGAGCAGAAGGAGTACGTGCGCTGGCTCAGGGTGAACCGCCCCGCGGCGTCCGGCATGGCCCTGCTCTCCCTCATCGGGGGCACGCTGCTGGCCGGCGCCTTCACCCTGCTGGGCGGCACCGGCACGGCACCCGCCCCCACCGGACCCGGCCCGTGCGTCCCGGGCAGCTGCCCCCGCTCGTACCCCGAACCGCACCACGGCCCCCTCAGCGGCCGTGACAACGGCGTCAACGTCTTCGTCGGCGGCGACTACGCCGTGCGGGCGGCCGCGGCCGGAGCCGAGGGCCGCGTCGTCGTCCTCGGCGACGTCGACGTCGCCAAGGCCGCCGGAGCGCCGCCCGACTACAACGTCGGCGTCCTCGCCACCGGTTCGCGCGTCGTGCCGGACGACGGCTCGCCGTTCCTGCGGGCCGGCGGTGACGTCAAGGTCGCGGCCGGCCAGCGGCTGGTGGCCCAGGAGGGCCCGGTCGCCGGCACCGTCGCCTACGCCGGCCGCGTCCACACCGGCACCGTCGCCCCCAAGACCGTACGGGATGCGGGGGCCGTCGCCGCGTACGGGGCCGTCCGCGACCGGCTGACGGCCGCCAGCACCTGTTACGCCTACGACAGGGGCCGGCCGCGCAGGACCACCGGCAGCGCCGTCAACCGGGGCGGCACCACGGTCCTCACCGGCGACGGCAGCTCCGCCCCGCAGGTCTTCGACGTCCCCTTCGACATCGCGGCCCCCGGCGGTGGCCCGCAGGAGGTGTCCTTCCGCAACGTGCCGCCCGGCGTGACCGTCCTGGTCAACCTCACCAACCCCAGCGGGCGGACCCGCACCCTGAGCACCGCAGGCTCGGTCACCGGAGTGCGACGCGAGAAGCTGCTGTGGAACTTCCCCGACGCCCAGGAAGTCCGGCTGGACGGCAGCGGCCGCCTGGACGGCAGCGTCCTGATCGGCCGGCGCACGAGCACCGTGCGGGTCAGCGTTCCGGCGGTGAACGGGCGGCTGTTCACCGCCGGTTCGCTCGTCCACGAGTCCCGCGCCGGTACCAGCGGCCAGACCCTGTACGCGTACCCCTTCGAGGGCACCCTGCCGGAGTGCGCTGCGGCCCCCACGGCCGGCCCCGAGGACTCCGGCGAACCCCTGCCCCTGCCGGTGCCCAGTGGCCCGCGGCCCCCCGACCCGGCCGGCCTCGCCGGCCCCCAGCAACACCCTGCCGCCCCTGCCGCCGAGGCCCCCCGCGCCCGCCGCACGCCCGCCCGCAGTGGCCCCCCGATGAGCCCCGCCCTGGCCCTGGGCACGGCCCTGGTCGCCACGGGCGCGGTGCTGGCGCTGGCCGTCCTGTACCGCACGCGGGTCGATCGCTGACGCCCACGACTCCCGCTCCCTCAGCCGTAGAGTCTCTCGGCGTAGCGCGGGCCGTAGTAGTGCTCGAGCTCCTCCAGGGACTGCTCCGAGGCCTCCAGGGTCTTGGCGATGCGGGCCCGGGACGGCATCGCCTGGGGGGTCCAGGTCTCCGGCTTCCACAGGTTGGAGCGCAGGAAGGCCTTCGCGCAGTGGTGGAAGACCTCCTCGATCTCGACGACCAGTGCCAGCTGGGGGCGGTGGCCGGCCACGGTGAGGCGGTCGAAGAAGGGGGCGTCGCGCAGCAGGCGGGCCCTGCCGTTGATGCGCAGGGTGTCGCCGCGGCCGGGTATGAGGTAGATCAGGCCGACGTGCGGGTTGGACAGGATGTTGTGGAAGCCGTCCGCGCGGCGGTTGCCGGGGCGTTCGGGCAGGGCGACGGTGGTGTCGTCCAGGACGAGCGTGAAGCCGGCCGGGTCGCCCTTGGGCGAGACGTCGCAGGTGCCGTCGGCGGCCGACGTGGCCACCAGGCAGAACGGCGACTGCGCCAGCCACTGCCGGTCCAGCTCGTGCAGGCGGTGGCGCACCTTGTCCCGGGCCCGGGGGAGTGGCGGACCGAGGAGTTCCGTCAGTTCCTCGTGCGTGGTGATCTCGGCTGTGTCCGCGGCGGTCCCCATCGGTGCCTCGTCCCTTCGTGCAGTCGCGCCCGCGCGCCTGCCGTACGAAAACACTTCGACGGAGCGCGGTTCCCGAGGGGAAGATCGCACGCATGAACAACCTCAGCAAGCGTGCCGAACGAGCTGTGGCACTGGCCACAGCGGCGGGAGAGCGGTTAGGTCTGCGGGCGGAGCAACCCCGCGTCCTGCACGACGTGTTCAACGTCCTCGTGCACCTCGCCCCGCACCCCGTGGTCGTGCGCGTGCCGTCACTGACGCTGGCCACCGCCGGGGAACAGGCGGTCAAGCAGCGCCACGAACTGGCCGTCACCGGCTGGCTCGCCGACACCGGTGCGCCGGTCGTACGCCCCAGCCCGCTGGTGCCGCGCGAGCCCGTGGAGTGCGAGGGGCGGTCCCTGACGTTCTGGGAGTTCGTGACGGAGGAACCCCTCGCCGACGGCGCCGACCTGGCAGAACTCTTCGTCCGCCAGGCCGCGGACGCGGCCGCGCTGCACCGGCTGCTGGCCGGTTACCCCGGCGCGGGCGAACTGCCCGTGCTCTCCCCGCTCGTCCCCGCGATCGGCACCGCCCTCGCCCGCCTGCGCACCCAGGACGGCCACGGCCTGACGGAGGCCGAACTGCAGCGGGCCGAGCGGGAGTACGCCGTCCTGGAGGTGCTGGTGCGCGACCTGACGGCGCACTTCCCCGGTGCACACGTCCAGACCCTGCACGGCGACTCGCCGGCGTACAACATGCTGCGCACCACCGGTGGTCCCCTCTACAGCGACTTCGAGGACGTCACGCGGGGCCCGGTCGAGTGGGACCTCACCCTTGCCGGCCCGCAGGCCATTGAGGTCTACGAGCGCGCCGGCGGCCGGCCGGTCGACCGCGCGCTGCTGGACGTCATGGAGGGTGCCCGCCTGCTGCAGGTGGTCGGTGCCCTGGCGCTCGTACCGCAGATGCCGGAGATGGGGCCGATGATGGTGCCCGCCATCGACCTGTGGCGCAGCCGGGCCCCGCTCACGCTGCCGCGGAGCGCCCCGTAGGGGCGCGGGGAACTGCGCGACAAGCCACGACGCGCCCGCAGACGGAGCACCGGGCTGCGCCCGGGCCCGGGGCGGCACGTCGGCTGCGGGCCGTCGGTGGCCGATCGCGCAGTTCCCCGCGCCCCTTACGGGGCTCCGGGCAACGTGACCGTGGTGTCCTTGGTGGCCGATTCCCTGGCCGCCTCCAGTACCCGCAGCGCGGCCGCCGCCTCCCAGGCCGTGACGGGCGGTTCGCCGCCCGTGCGCAGGGCCTCGGCGACGGCGGCGTAGTACGCGGGGTAGTCGCCCGGAAGAGTGCGCACCGGTTCGCCGCCGCCGGTGAGCGGGGACTCGCCCGCGCCCAGCCGGCCCCAGGCCGACTCCGCCTCGACGCCCCACGAGGGCGCCGTGCCCGGGCGCAGGCCCTCGCGCAGAGCGGCCTCCTGGGGGTCGAGGCCGTACTTCACGTAGCCCGCCGTGCTGCCCAGCACCCGGAAGCGGGGGCCGAGCTGGGCGGCGGTGGCGCTCATCCACAGGTGCGAGCGGACGCCACCGGTGTGGGTGAGGGCGATGAAGGTGTCGTCGTCGGCCTCGGCGCCCGGACGACGCACGTCCGCCTCGGCGTAGACGGTGGTGACCGGGCCGAAGAGGGTCAGCGCCTGGTCGACCAGGTGGCTGCCGAGGTCGTAGAGGATCCCGCCGACCTCGGCCGGGTCGCCGGACTCCCGCCAGCCGCCCTTCGGGTGCGGCCGCCAGCGTTCGAAGCGCGACTCGAAGCGCTGGACCTGCCCGAGCGCGTCGTCGTCGATCAGCTTGGCGACGGTACGGAAGTCGTTGTCCCAGCGGCGGTTCTGGAAGGCGCTCAGCAGCAGGCCCCGGCTCGCGGCCAGCCGGGCCAGCGACTCGGCCTCGGCGGCGGTGGCGGCCAGCGGCTTGTCCACGACGACGGCCAGCCCGGCCTCCAGCGCGGCGCGGGCGAGGGGGACGTGCGTGCGGTTGGGGGTGGCGACGACGACGAGGTCGAGCTCGCCGGCGCGGGCCCACAGCTCGTCGGCGGTGCCGGCGACGCGGACGCCGGGATGCTCGGCGAGGGCCTGGTCGCGGCGGTCGGGGTTGGCGGTGACCACCGTGTCCAGGACGAGCCCGTCGGTGGCGGCGACCAGCGGGGCGTGGAAGACGGAGCCGGCGAGGCCGTAGCCGAGGAGGCCGACGCGGAAGGGATGGTCCATGGGCTCCACTTTGGCAACAGTGTTGCGTAAGTGCAAACGGGGGCGAGAATGGGCCCGTGAGCAATCTTGGGGCCAACCTCTCCGTCCTGCGCGACCACAACACCGCCGTGGTGCTCGGGCTGCTGCGCGACGCGGGCGGGCACGGCGCGAGCCGCGCCGAGCTGGCGGCCGCCACGGGGCTGACGCCGCAGGCCGTCAGCAAGATCACGGCCCGGCTGCGGGAGGAAGGGCTGGCCGCCGACGCGGGCCGCCGCGCCTCCACCGGCGGCAAGCCGGCGGCGGCGCTGCGGCTGGTGGCAGATGCTGCGCTGGCGGTGGGGGTGCAGGTGGACCGGGATGCGATCACGGCCGTGCTCGTGGACCTGGCGGGGGCGGTGCGCGCCGTGCGGACGGCGCCGCTGGCGTTCGGGGCGGGGGCGGGGGCGGAGGCGGTGCTGTCCGCTGTCGCGGACGAGGTGCGGGCCCTCGTGGGCGGTGTGGGAGTGGTGCGGCCCGGTGGGCACGGGAACCGGCTGCTCGGCGTCGGGATCGGTGTGCCCGGGCCGCTCGACCACCGGCGGGGGGTGCTCGGCAAGGTGACCGGGTTCGCGGAGTGGGACGGGTTTCCGTTGCGGGACGCGGTGCGCGAGCGGCTCGCTCTGCCCGTCGTCCTCGACAAGGACACCAACGCCGCCGCCCTCGGCCTCACCCGCCGCACGGCGCGGCCCGGCGGCTCCTTCGCCTATCTCCACCTCGGCACCGGTCTGGGCGCCGGCCTCGTGCTCGGCGGGGCGGTGCACCGGGGCGCCAGGACGGGAGCGGGCGAGTTCGGCCACCAGGTGCTGCAGCTCGACGGGCCCCCGTGCGCCTGCGGCCGCCGCGGCTGCCTGGAGGTGCTGTGCCTGCGGGCGGTCGCCGCGGGCGACCGTGCGCAGGCCGCGCGCCTGCTCGGCACCGGTGCCGCCAACCTCGTCCAGCTCCTCGACGTCGACTGCGTCGTGCTGGGCGGCCGTACGGTGCTGGCCGACCCGGACGTCTACCTGCGCGGCGTACGGGCCGAGGTGCCGGCCACCGTCGCGGTGGCCGTCGCGCCCGCCGGGGAGCGCACCGTCGCCGAAGGGGCGGCGGAGTCGGTGCTGGCTCCGCTGTTCGGGCCGGCCACCCGCCCGGATGATGTGATCGTCGCCCCGATGAGCGGCGTTTGACGGCCAGTCGGGTGTAAACGCCCGCTCCGCCCTCCGGTGCCGCGGGCACCGTGGGAGGTTCCCTCACATGCCTCCACGACGCCTGCGGCGTGCCCTTCTCGCCGGCGCCGCCGTCCTCGCGCTCGGCGCCGCGACCGGCGCGGCGCGCCCGTCCGCGGACACCCCCGGGCTGCACTGCGGCGACCCGCGCAGCACCGAGTTCCCCATCACGTCACGTCTGATCGGCGGCCCGGCCGCGTACGAGCGCGGCGGGGCGCCCGCCGCCTGGCGGCTGGAGCTGCGCAACACCACCGCCGGCGCGTGCCGGGACGTCCATCCCGTCGCCGTCCTGGCCGACCGCCGGCGCGCCCTGCAGCCGGGCCACTTCCACCTGGACTTCTACGACACCGCGCACTCCCGCTGGCAGCCGGTGCGCTTCGAGCGGACCGACGAGGCGGAGAACGTCGGGGTCCTGGAGTCCGGTCTGGCCGTTCCCGGCCACGGCACGCTCGTCGTGCCCGTGCGCCTGGGTTTCTCCGGCGACGCCCCCGAGGGGCCGGTGACCGCCAACGTCACGACCGTGCAGCGGCGCGGCACGGACGGCGCGTGGGTGGGGGAGTCCGGCGACTACGCCTTCACCGTCGGTGCCGGTGACCGTGCCCGTGACGGTGCCGGTGGTACGGCCGCCGCGGCGCCGTCCCCGCGGGGCACCCCCGCCCGTGCGCCGGTGGCCGGCGGGCTCGCCGACACCGGTGACGCCCGGCTGATGTTCGGCCTGGGCGCGGTCTCCGGCGTCCTGCTCGTCGCCGGTGCCGGACTGCTGTTCGGGGGCCGCCGGCTGCGGCGCTGATGACCTGCCGGGCGACTGACTAGGCTGGGGGTGCCGGGACGGCGCACGAGTGGTGCCGTTCCGGTTGTCAGCAGGCCCCCGCCGCGGGGCGCGAGCACGGCAGGAGTCCGTTGTGGCAGAGCGCAAGCCGATCGAGTCCTGGCTCACCGACATGGACGGTGTCCTCATGCACGAGGGCATTCCGATTCCCGGTGCGGACACCTTCCTCAACCGGCTCCGCGAGTCCGGCAAGCCCTTCCTCGTCCTGACCAACAACTCCATCTACACCCCGCGCGACCTGCACGCCCGGCTGCGGCGCATCGGCCTGGAGGTGCCGGTGCCCAACATCTGGACCTCCGCGCTGGCCACCGCCCAGTTCCTGGACGACCAGCGGCCCGGCGGCACGGCGTACGTCATCGGCGAGGCCGGCCTGACCACCGCGCTGCACGACATCGGCTACGTCCTGACCGACTCCGACCCCGACTACGTGGTGCTCGGCGAGACCCGGACGTACTCCTTCGAGGCGCTCACCAAGGCCATCCGGCTGATCGAACAGGGCGCGCGGTTCATCGCCACCAACCCCGACGAGACCGGCCCGTCCGCCGGCGGCCCGCTGCCGGCCACCGGCTCCGTCGCGGCCCTGATCACCAAGGCGACCGGCGCCGAGCCGTACTTCGTCGGCAAGCCGAACCCGCTGATGATGCGCGCCGGCCTCAACGCCATCGGCGCCCACTCCGAGACCAGCGCGATGATCGGCGACCGCATGGACACCGACGTGCGGGCCGGCCTGGAGGCCGGCATGGAGACCTTCCTGGTGCTCACCGGGCTGACCCGGCCCGAGGAAGTGGACCGCTTCCCCTACCGCCCCTCACGCGTCGTCGACTCCATCGCCGACCTCGTCGAGCTGATCTGACGGATCCTCGCCGGCCCGCCGGCATTGCTCCGATCGCCGCCCGGTCGGCTGAGCCGATCACCGGATGGAGCAATAGGACTACGGTCCGGATGCGGCGGCGGACCGCACCGGGTGAACCTCTGGATGACAGGAGGTTCACCATGGATGCAGTCCGCTTCGCCCTCTGCGGAGCCGTGACGGCGGCCATCGCCGTCTGCGCGGGCCCCGCCCACGCCCACGACGGTCCCGCCCTGCGCTCCGGACCCCTGCAGCTCGCCCCGGTCTCCGGCAGACCCGGCGGCGAGGTGCGGCTGCGGGTCTCCGGCTGCGCCGGGGAGCGCGGCACCGCCTCCTCCGAGGCGTTCGTCACCGACGCCCGGCTCGCCAAGGACACCACGGGCCTGTTCGCCGAGGCCACCATCCGCCGGGCGGTGCGCCCGGGCACGTACCCGGTGAAGGTGACCTGCGCCGGCACGGACGCCACCGCCGACGGCCGGCTGACCGTCGTCGACGCCCACCGCGGCACCGCGCCCCACGACGCCCCCGACGACGACGTCGCCGCCCCCGGGCGCGCCGGCCACGACGCGTACGGCGCTCACGAGGAGGACGACGACGGGTTCGGCGACGCCGCCGGCCGCGACCGGGCGCACCCGCACGCCTCGCCGGTCGCCCCGGTGCCCGCCGGGGGCGGCGGCAGCGTGCCGGCGCCCGAGCGGCCCGACACCGCCGGCCTCGTCCTCGCCGGCACGACCGCGGCCATCGCCGGCGGGCTGATCTGGTACCGGAGGCGGACCGACGCGGCCGGGCGCTAGGGCCCGGGAGGCGAACGGCTGCCATGTCTGCCCCCTCTGCGCGTTCGAGCGGCACCGGCCGCCTGCTGACCGGCGTGGCCTGGGCCGCCCTGCTGGCCGCCCTGTGGCTGTGGGGCCGCGACATCACCGAGGTGCCGGTCGCCGGCGACACCACCACCGGCGACGTCGCCGCCGTGGGCCGGCCCGCCCCCAGCGAGCTGCCCCCGGCGCACCCGCCGCTGGCCGGGGCCCGCCCCCAGGGCCTGGCCATCAAGGCCATGAACGTGCGCGCCCCCATCGAGGAGCACGGCCTGAACCCGCTCGGCGCGGTGGACCCGCCCCCCTACGACCGCCCGGGCGCCGTCTCCTGGTACCGGGACGGGCCCCAGCCCGGCAGCGCCGGGGCCGCCGTCCTCGTCGGCCACCTGGACACCGACCGCGCCCCGGCCGTCTTCTACCGGCTCGGCGAGCTGAGGCGCGGCGCGAAGGTGAGCATCGCCCGGGCCGACGGCTCCATCGCCGAGTTCACGGTCGAGGACGTCTCCGTCTACGGCAAGGACCGCTTCGACGCCGCCAAGGTCTACGGCCCGCGCGAGAAGGGCCGCGCCGAACTGCGCCTGATCACCTGCGGTGGCACCTACGACCACGACGCCGCCTCCTACACCGCCAACCTCGTCGTCTCGGCCTACCTGACGGGGGTCGTCGAGCCCGCCCCCGCCGCCGGCCGGACGGCGTGAGGACCCCCCGGCCGGCCGGTCGCCCGGGAGGGCGAAGCGCCCCGTGTCGTACCGGGACCGCCCCCGCAGGGGGGTGCACCTGTGCCAGCATGGACGGGGCCCGCAGGGCCCAGGCACGTTGGCACGTCACCTCCACAGGCAGTACACCCAAGGGGGAGTGGATGTACCGCAGTCGGTCCGGCCGCCCGCGCCGGGGACGCAGGGCGGCGGTGGCCCGGGGCACGGCGGCGGTGCTCGTGCTGCTGGCCGCCGCGGGCTGTTCGACGTCCCCCGACGAGGGCCCGGCCACGGGCGCGGCCTCCCTGAGCCCGCCCTCCCAGTTGCCCAAGGACCGCACCCCCTTCTGGGTGAACCCGGACGGCACGGCGGCCCGCGCGGCCGTCCGGCTGATGAAGGACGGCAACGCCCACGACGCCGCCCTGCTGCAGAAGATCTCCGCCCGCCCGGTCGCCGAATGGGTGGGCCCCGACGACCCCGACGGACAGACGCGCGGCTTCACCGAGGCCGCCGCGGGCGCCGACCGCGAGGCGCTGCTGGTGCTCTACAACATCCCCCACCGCGACTGCGGCCAGTACTCGCGGGGCGGCGCCGCCGACGGCAACGCCTACCGGGCCTGGCTGGAGAAGGCGGCGAGCGGCATCGGCGACCGCCGGGCCACCGTGATCCTCGAACCCGACGCGCTGCCGCACATGGAGGACGGCTGCACCCCGCAGCAGTTCCACGAGGAGCGCTACGCCCTGCTTAAGGATGCCGTCGGCAGGCTCAAGGCCCTGCCGCACACCAAGGTCTACCTGGACGCGGGCAACCCGAGCTGGGTCACCCCCGCCGACCGGATGGCCGAGCCGCTGCGCCGCGCCGGCATCGACCGGGCCGACGGCTTCGCCCTGAACGTCTCCAACTTCCAGACCACGGACGCCAGCAAGGAGTACGGCCACCGCCTGTCGGAGCTGCTGGGCGGCAAGCACTTCGTCATCGACACCAGCCGCAACGGCAACGGCCCGCTCTCCGGCGACCACGACAAGGCGTGGTGCAACCCCGCGGGCCGCGCCCTCGGCGACCCCCCGACCGTCCGCACCGGCGACGACCTGGTGGACGCCTTCCTGTGGGTCAAGCGGCCGGGGGAGTCCGACGGCGCCTGCCGGGGCGGTCCGGACGCGGGCAAGTGGTGGGAGCCGTACGCCCTGGAGCTGGCCCGCAACGCCCACTGACCGGCGCCGGTCAGTGCGCGTTGCGGGCCAGCCGTCCCGCGCGTCACTCGTCCCGCGACTCCCGCGACTCCGGCGACTCCCGCGACTCCCGCGGCTCCGGGGCGAATTCCTCCGCGACCGGCACCTTGACCCACACCGCCTCGGACGGGGTGCCCTCGTCGTCGACGACCTCCAGCATGTACCAGCCGGGCGGCACCAGGGAGGGGTCCTTGGGGACGGTGACGGTCACGCCGCCGTCCGTCCGCGCGAGGTCCAGGGCGATCGAGCGCTGCTCGTTGTTGGTGACGTGGGTGAAGGAGCCCGGCCGGATCAGCCGCGCCCGGGCGATCCTGCGCGGATCGCTGGTGCGGTAGGTGCTCTGCTCCCCGAGCTTGACCGTCCTCGGCTCGGTGTCCTTGAACTCCGGCCGGTCGTCGCGGAAGCCGTACGGCGGGGTGTAGAGGTCGATCTGCTGCTGGAAGGTGCCCGGCTTGCTGTTGGCCTTGTCGCCGAAGAGCGAGTCGGAGCCGAAGGTCATCACCCGCCCGTCCGGCAGCAGCAGGGCGCCCGAGTGGTAGTTGCGGCCCACCAGCGGGTCGGCCACCGCTCGCGTGGTGTCGGTGGCCGGGTCGTACAGCTCGGCCTTGAGGACGTTGGAGTCGCTGCGGCCGCGGTAGTCGCCCGAGCCGTTGGTGGTCAGCACGGTGTCGTCCGGCAGGATGACGCTGCTGGGGTAGCGGACCTTGGCGTACAGCTCGGGACCGTCGTGGAAGCGGGGGGCCTCCTCGCGCAGGTCCACGATCCGGGTCTTCGCCGTGGACCTGCGGTTCTCCCCGACCCCGCCGCCGCCGAGGACCATGTAGCGCTGCTCCTGCGCGGGCGGCAGCAGCACCGACATCGAGGTCTCCAGCAGGTCCGGGTCGCTCATGCCGGGCACTTCGGTGAACTCGTTGGTCTCCAGGTCCCACAGGCCCGGGGTGCGGCCCTTGTCGGCCGGTCCGTAGCCGGCGTTGGAGCCGGTGTAGAAGATCCGGCCCCGGTCGGCGAGGAAGAGGGCGGGATAGGTGGGGAAGAAGCGCTCGGTGGGCAGATAGCGCCAGGTGCGGCTCGCGGGGTCGTAGACCTCGTTCTTGCCGGGGACGACCTGGCCGATCTCGTCCAGCCCGGACACCGACAGCACCCTGCCGTCCTGCAGGGTGGTCAGCGTGGGGTACCAGCGGGCCTCCTGCATGGGGTCGACGGTGATGTAGCGCTCGGTGACCGGGTCGAACTCGAAGGCGTCCTTGATGCCCTGGAAGTCCTTCTTGTCGAAGGACAGCTTGTTGGCGATGCCGTACGCGTTGCGGGCGTCCTCGCCGGTGAGGCCCTCGATGCGGTAGTTGTCGGTCGTCCCCGTCTCGTACTGCGCGCCCTTGCCGAGGGCCTCCACATAGACGCGCGCCGTGCTGGCCGTGACCGTGACCCGGTCGCCCTCGCCGGTCTTGCGGGCCCGCGGCACGAGAACGGCGTCCTTCGACTCGAAGGTCTTGTGGTTGTCCTTGCCGGTGAAGCGGGTGCCGGCGGGGAAGGTCATCGGCTTGTCGGGGTTCTCGTTGTGGACGATCATCAGGCCGCCGGCCTTGGTGACGTCGCCCTCCAGCTTCTCGTAGCGCTGGGTGCCCCCGGCCACCAGCAGCTTGCCGTCGGCGAGCTGGGTGTGGCCGGCGCAGAAGAGGTCCTTGGGCGTGGGGATGTTCTTGAAGGTGTTCTTGCGCGGGTCCCACAGGACCGTGCGGAAGGTCTTCGCCTTGAAGTTCGCCGCGTTGTTGCCCGATCCCGCGACCAGCAGCACCTTCCCCGTGTGCAGCAGGGCCGCGTGAATGGTGTTGATGCGGTACTCGCGGGGCACGTCCACGACGTCCCAGTGGCCGTTGCGCGCCTTGTAGTCCGGCTGGTTGATCTTGTAGTCGTGGTACTGGTGCGCGGCGTAGCCCCACAGGGCCGGGCCGTTCATGCCGGCCAGCGCCATCAGGGCGGCGGCCCCGAGGGCCGTGCGCCGGGTGCGGCGGCTCGGACGCAGGCGCATCACCGGGCGGCCTCCTCGGCGGGCCGCCGGGTGCGGTGCAGGCCCCAGCGCCAGGCGACGATGGGCGCCACGGTGATCACCAGGGCGAGCACGGCCCAGGTGCGCATCGCCACGTGGGTGTGGCCCAGCACGAACGAGGCCGCCAGCGAGCCGCCGAAGACCACCAGGAAGAACAGGTGGATGCGGAAGGTGCCGAAGAGGGTGTCGGGGCTGGCGGAGTCGCCCTTGGGCGTCACCACGAAGCGGCTCTTGCGGCGCAGCACGGCATCCATGAGCGAACGGGCGTAGACGGGCGCCGACAGCGCGGACATCACCATGCCGGCCAGGCCGCCGGAGCCCTCGGGCTCGTGCGGGGAGACGTTGTGCCGGCGGTTCCAGATGTACAGGCCGATCTGGAGGGCGGCGGCGTCGCTGTAGAGCATCATCCAGATCTCGGAGTCGATCGAGATGCCGGAGGCGCCCAGTCCGAGGAAGAGCGTGCAGCTCAGGGCGCCGAGCATCCAGTTGATCGCGGTCATGGGGTAGTAGATGACCATGAGCGTGTAGTTGAGGAACGGACCCGGCCCGAGGGTGAAGGGCCCCTTCCAGTACTGCTTGAGGATGGTCTCGTACGTGCCCCGCGACCAGCGCAGCTGCTGGGTGAAGAAGTCCGTCCAGGCGTTCGGCCCCTCGCCGACGGCGAGGACGTCGGGGGTGTAGACCGAGCGCCACTTGCGACCGGTGGCCGGGTTGCGGTGCCGGTGCAGCTCGAAGCCGGTGGCCATGTCCTCGGTGATCGAGTCGTACAGGCCGCCGATGCTCTTGAGCGCGGAGATGCGCACGGCGTTGTTGGTGCCGACGAACATGGGGGCGCCGTAGCGGTTGCCGGCGCGCTGGATCAGGGCGTGGAAGAGGAACTGCTGGCTCTCGGCGGCCTTGGTCACCGCCGTGTCGTAGTTCCCGTACACCTGCGGTCCAACGACAAAAGCGACATCCGGGTCACGGAAGTAACCGAGCATGCGCTCCAGGAAGTTGGGCAGCGGCACGTGATCGGTGTCGACGGAGGCGAAGAAGTCGTAGTCGTCGCCGTGCGCGTCGAGCCAGGCGTTGTAGTTGCCGTGCTTCGTCCTGGCCCGGTGCGGGCCCTTGGGCGTGTTCCACTTCTCGATCCCCTTGCGGCTGAAGTGCCGTACGCCCAGCCGCTCGCAGACCGCCTTGACCTCGGGGTCGTCGCCCTCGTCGAGGAGCCAGACGTGCACGGGACCCCGGTGGCGGACCCGGACGGCCGCCTCCAGGGTCTTGGTGACCATGGACAGGGGCTCCTTGCCGGGCACGAAGGACGTCAGGAAGGCGACCTTGGTGCCCGACTCGGGCACCACCGGTATGGGATCCCGGGCCACCAGGGTGGCGTGGGCGTTGGAGACGACGTTCAGCGTGCGGAAGAGCTCGATCAGCCCGATGGACACCAGCATCACCGCGTCCAGGGCCCGCATCAGCGCACTCGCGTGGTCGCGCTGCGTCCAGTGCGCGGGCTGCATCAGCCAGATCAGCAGGCCCAGCGAGACCACGGGCGCCGCCCCGAGCAGCAGTGCGGCCTGGATCCGGTGCGGCTCGTCGGCCAGCAGGCTGCGGTAGCGGACGCGGTAGGGGCCGGGCCCCTCGGGCGGCCGGCTCAGCGGGCCGGCCAGCCGGCTGTAGTGCTCGTAGTCGTAGCGGGGCAGGGGTTTGCGGCGGTACGGCGGGGAGGTCCGCCCCGGCGGGCCGGTGCGCCGCGGCCGGTCCGGCGAGCGGGCCGGCGCGGGCACGAGCACCCCCTCGGGCGGTGCAGAAACGGATCTCTGCTGCCGGGCACCGGCAGGCGTCGACGTCATAGTCATTCCCCCCGCACGCATGCGACTGCGTGTGTACGTGCCGTACGTGGGCCCCCCGGCCCCCCTCGACCCCGCCCAACTCACGGATTTCCCAGTGATATTGGGCGAAGACGTGCGTTTCAGGATCTCGAACCCAAGGTCATGATCGCAAGGGTGAAACGCGGTGCTTAGCGGGCAAAGTGGTGCGTCGAACGAAGATGCCCATGAAGGTTGCGGAAGGGAAGGAAAGTGGTCACATCTGACACGCTTGTGTCCTCGTGACCCGCAGGACGCACAGAACGACTCAGGGCTCCTCACGTGCGTGAGGAGCCCTGAGTCTCGCGTGCGCCGCCAGGGACTCGAACCCCGGACCCGCTGATTAAGAGTCAGCTGCTCTAACCAACTGAGCTAGCGGCGCCTGCTGACAGAGAAAACTCTACCTGACGTCCGGAGGTACTTCCGACCACCCCGGACGCCGCTCGGCGGGCGGCGTCCGGTCGTTCCTGCCGGGCAGGGCCGGCAGGCTGGGCGTTCTGTCCATTTATGCGGAGATTTCCTTTACGTAGGGTAATCGGCGCGCGGCATGCGGTTCCGTGCGACCGCTGGGAAGCTGTGGCGAACGAGGCGAAAGTTTTCTCATGATCCTCGTGAGGGGAAGGTGGCAGCGAGATGGCCGAGGACGCACCCGAGGACATATCCACCGCAGGCCCCGCCCGCGCCCGGCGGCACCCGGCGCGCGGGGCCCTGGTCGCCGCCGTCGGAGCAGCCGTGATCGCCGGCGCCGGCCCGGTCGCGGCGGCAGCGGAACCGTCGGACCCGTCGCCCGGAGTGGGGTCGGAGGCCGGCACGGCCGTCCAGGAGGACGCCCGGCACGGCGCCGACGAGGATCCCCGCGGCGGCGCCGGGCAGGACGCGGACCGCGAGACGGCCCCGGCCGGCGCCGAGGACACCGCCGGGGGCATCACCGAGGGCACCACCGAGGACGCCGCCGAGGATGCCGGCGTCCCCGCCGGGAGCCGGCCCGCCGCCCCCGACCTGGAGCCCGCCGTCGCCTACGCGCTGCGCCACATCGGCGACCCGTACGCCTTCGGCGCCGAGGGTCCGCACAGCTGGGACTGTTCCGGCCTCGTCCAGCAGGCGTACCGGCGCGCGGGCGTGCGGCTGCCGCGCCTGGCCGCCGACCAGTACCGCGCCACCCGGCACATTCCGCGCAGCGCGCTGCGCCGCGGCGACCTGGTCTTCTGGTCGACCGACGGCAGGGCCTCGGGGGTGCACCACGTGGCCATCTACGCGGGCGGCGGCCGCTACATCGAGGCGGCCCGACCCGGCACCCGCGTCCGGGTCTCGACCCTTGCGTACTACCCGCCGCAGCTCTACGGGCGGGTGGTGGGGGCGGGCCCGGCGCACGTCCTGCTGGGCGAGGACGAGGCGGACGCGCACGTCACCTGTTCGGACGATGCCGCGGGGTGCGGCTGAGGGGTTCCGGTCCGGCCGCCCGGTCACGGTGCGTGGCGTGATCGGGCGGGGGTCCGCGGCGTTCGTCAAGGGCGCCTTTTTGGCCTGGACATGACTACGGGCCGGTACTAGCCTCCTTGTTGGTCTAGACCGCGTTCCACTCGTCTCACAGAACCCCCCACGTTCGCGAGGAGTGACGTATGCGCAAAAAGATCAGCGCGACGATCATCGGCCTGAGCGTCGCCTGCATCTCCCTCTTCCCCGCCGGCAGTGCCGGCAGCCACGGCTACACCGACGCACCCACCAGCCGCCAGGCCTTCTGCGCCCAGGGCGCGGTGGAGGACTGCGGCGAGATCCAGTGGGAGCCGCAGTCCGTCGAGGGCCCCAAGGGCTTCCCGTCCCACGGTCCGGCCGACGGCACGCTCTGTGCCGGCGGCAACAGCCGCTTCGCCGAGCTCGACGACCCGCGCGGCGGCGCCTGGCCCGCCACGCAGGTCACGGCGGGCCGGAGCTACACGTTCCGCTGGCGGCTCACCGCCCGCCACGCGACCACGGACTTCCGCTACTACCTCACCAACGACCACTACCGGCCCGACCGGCCGCTCACCCGCGCCGACCTCGACCTGCAGCCATTCCTGACCGTGCCCTACGGCGGTCGCGTCCCCGACGCCACCGTCACCCACCAGGCCACGATCCCGGCGGGCCGCAGCGGCAAGCAGCTGGTCCTGGCGGTCTGGACGATCGCCGACACGGGCAACGCGTTCTACGCGTGTTCCGACGTGCAGTTCTGACGCCCGCCTCCGGTGCCGGGGCGCGGCCCCGGCACCGGAATGCGTACCGTCAGGACGGCCGGCCCGCCCCGCCGTCGCCGTCCCGCTGCTGCTCGGCGGGGTCGCGCCGCAGCGCGTACCGGGCCAGCAGGCCCGCGACGACCAGGGCGACCACGGCCAGCAGCGCGTAGTCGGGCACCGCGTCGCCCGCCCGCGCGGCGAGCTCCTGCAGACGGGACTCGGACGCGTCGTCCACCAGCCCCGGCAGCGCGGTCGTGCCGCCCCAGCCGAGGAAAAGCACCCCGATCCCGATGAAGAACAGCCCCGACAGCAGGGACGTGGTGTGCAGCCGCAGCCGGCCCAGCCGCAGCTCCCGGCCGCGCAGCCAGGCCCGGCCGCCCAGCCGGAAGCGCTCCCAGAACAGGGCCAGCACGAACAATGGCAGCGCCATCCCCAGCGCGTAGACGGCCAGCATCGAGGCGCCGTGCACCGGGTTGCCGCGCAGCGCCGTCATCGTCAGCACGGCGCCCAGGATCGGCCCGGCGCAGAAGCCGGCCAGCCCGTACACGCAGCCCAGCAGGAACGTCGAGGCCGCCGACGTCGGCGTGATGCGGCCCGCCGCCTCCTGCGCCCGCCGGGAGGCGAAGCCCAGGCCGAGGATCTGGGCCGCGCCCAGCGCGATCACCGTCCAGCCGCCGACGGTGATCAGCAGCTCGCGGTGGCCGTTGAAGAGCCGGCTGGCGGTGGAGGAGGCCGCCCCCAGGGGGACGAGCGTGGTGGCGAGCCCGAGGTAGAACACGCAGGTGCGGGCCAGCAGCCGGCCCGGCGTGGCCAGGGAGTAGGCGAAGAACGCCGGCAGCAGCAGCGCGCTGCACGGGCTGACCAGGGCGAGGACGCCGCCCAGGAAGGCGGCGAGGTAGCCGATGTCGGTCACCGGCCCGCCTTCCCGGACGCCGCGGCCGCCTCCTTCACGGCCCTGGCCTGGGCGATGGCGGCCTCGAACTCCTTCAGCGGCTGGGCGCCGGCCAGCGGCCGGCCGCCGACGAGGAAGGAGGGCGTGCTCTGCACGCCCAGGGAGTAGCCCTCCTCCTGGTCCTTCTTCACGGCCGCCGCGGCTTCGTCGCTGCCCAGGTCGGCGCGGAACTTCTCCAGGTCCGCGACGCCCGCGGAGCGGGCCAGTGCGGCCAGCTTGTCCTCGGCCAGCGCGTCGCCCTTGCGGTGCTCGGCGAACAGCAGGGAGTGGAACTGCCAGAAGCGGCCCTGCTTGCCGGCCGCCCAGGAGGCGCGGGCGGCCCGCTCGGAGTCCTTGCCGAAGATCGGGAAGTTGCGGAACTCGATGCGCAGCACGCCGGCGTCGACGTACTTCGCGAACAGCTCGGGCTGGGTCTCGCGGGTGAAGCGGCCGCAGTAGGAGCACTGGTAGTCGGCGTACTCGACGAGCACGACGGGCGCGTGGGGGCTGCCGGTGGCGAGCGGGTCGCCCAGCTGCCGGCGACTGGTCGCCTGTTCGAGCTTGTCGTAGGTGGCCTGTTGCGGGTCGTAGGCCGGCTGCGGGTCGGCGGAGGCCTGCGTGCCGGAACTGCTGCCGGAGGAACCCTTGCCGATGGCGATGCCGGCGGCCACCAGGGCCACCAGGAGGGCGACTATGGCGCCCACGGCCGCCCACCGGCGGGAGGGCGTGGAGATGCGTGCGGACATGGGGAACGTGACTCCCTGGGTCGTACGGGATCTGGGCGTGCTCGAGCGCGGCCCGGCGGCGGGCCGCCGCGGGGCCGTCTAGATTCGTAGGACGGGGAGCGGGCCGGTGGTGCCGGCCGGGGGAGCGGGCGGGGCGCGCACGCCCCCGGTCCGCGGCGCCCGGTCCTGCGGCAGGGTGCCGCGGGCGCCGGCCGGGCAGGTGACGGGATCGGCGTGCGGGACGGCGACGGCCGCCTGGACGCCGCCCAGCGGGCCGTCCTGCTGGCGGCAGGAGCCGCCGGAGGAGGTGTCCACGCGGAGGTCCGCCACGGGGACGGCCTCGGGGGTACGGACCGCGGAGGCGGCCCGCGCCGTGGTGGGCCCGCCGGGCGCGCCCCCGCCGGACGCGGCCGCGCCGACCAGGGGCGCGAGGACGACGGCCAGGAGGAGCAGGAGCACGGCGAGCGGGGCAGGGCGCTGCCACTGCGACGTGGGCGACACGCGCTGCTCCTTTCCGCCGATGCCCGCTGTCCGGCCGTAGTACGGCGAAGGCCCCCACCGTGTGGTGAGGGCCTTCGTCTGTCTGTGCGCCGCCAGGGACTCGAACCCCGGACCCGCTGATTAAGAGTCAGCTGCTCTAACCAACTGAGCTAGCGGCGCCTGCTGACAGAGAAAACTCTACCTGATGTCCGGGGGTGCTCCGAACCACGTGCCCCACCGGCCCCGCGCGCCCCGGTCCGGCAAGGGCTCCGGCCGGCTCACAGGGCCATCGACAGCAGCAGGGGCGCGGCGTGCCGGCTGAGCGTCTCCGCCGCCTCGCGCAGCCGGTGCGCGTGTCGCACCGGCAGGGACAGCGCCAAGGAGCCGACCGAGCGCCCCGCGGTCATCGGGACCGCCGCGCACACGGTGCCCACCGCGTACTCCTGCAGGTCGAGCACGGGCACGCTCGCCGGATGCGCGTCCAGCTTGCTGAAGAGCACCTTCTCGTTGGTGATCGTCCGGGAGGTCAGGCGCGCCGTGCGGTGCCGGGAGAGGTGGTCGCGCCGGCCGTCGTGGTCGAGCTGGGTGAGCAGGCACTTGCCGAGCGCCGTGGCGTGGGCGGCCGCCCGGAAGTCGACCCACTCGTTGACCTTGGGGGTGCGCGGCCCGTCCGCGTACTGCGTGATGCGCAGCTCGCCGTCCACGTAGCTGCTGAGGTAGACGGCCGCGCCGACCGTGTCGCGCAGCTTCGACAGCGAGTGCTGCAGCTTGCGCTCCAGGGCGGTCTTGCGGTCGTACCCGGCGCTCAGCAGGACCAGGGCCTCGCCCGTGACGTAGCCGCCGTCGCCGGTGCGCCGTACGTACTGCTCGCGGCGCAGCATCGCCAGCAGGCGGGCCAGGTGGGTCGCGGGCAGCCCGGTCTCGCGGGCGAGCTGGTCCTCGCCGACGCCGCCGGTGTGCCTGGCGACCGTCTCCAGCACGCGCAGGGCGTGCTGGACCGCGTGGAACGGTGCGGTCGGCTCGTGCCTGAGCGCCACGGTCTCCCCCTAGCGGTTACCTGTGGGTGTACCTCCGCCCACGATAAGGGCGAACCGGCCGCTCATGAGAGGGACTTGACGGGATCGAGGCGCAGCCGGAATAAACGGAGAGGCACTCCGGTTGAACACCGGCCGAGCCCACCGGCTCGCAGGCACAGGCGTTCATCAAGGAGGCGGGCCACCGTGGCCGACGTACAGGACGACACCATCCGCGCGACGGCGCTCGGGAGCGCCCCCGTGCCCCTGTCCGTACTGGACCTGGCGACCGTCGGCACCGGCCGCACCGCCCACCAGGCCCTGGGCACCACCGTCGAGCTCGCCCGGCTCGCCGAGCGGCGCGGCTACCACCGCTTCTGGGTCGCCGAGCACCACTCCATGCCGGGCGTGGCCAGCTCCTCCCCGGCCGTGATCCTCGCCCACCTGGCCGCCCGCACCGACCGCATACGCCTCGGCTCCGGCGGCGTGATGCTGCCCAACCACGCGCCCCTGGTGATCGCCGAGCAGTTCGGCACCCTGGAGGCGCTCGCCCCCGGGCGCATCGATCTGGGGCTGGGGCGCGCACCCGGCACGGACGGCGCCACCGCCGCCGCCCTGCGCCGCCGGGACCGGCTCGCCGAGGGCGCCGACGAGTTCCCCGAGCAGCTCTCGGAGCTCATCCGCTTCCTCGACGACGACTTCCCCGACGGCCACCCCTACGCCCGCATCCACGCCGTCCCCGGGCCCGTCCAGGGCCGGGTGCCCGGCGGGGTGCAGCGCGCCGACCGGCCCTCCATCTGGCTGCTGGGCTCCTCCGGCTTCAGCGCCCGCCTGGCGGGGCTGCTGGGCCTGCCGTTCTCCTTCGCCCACCACTTCTCCTCGGCGAACACGCTGCCGGCGCTCGAGCTGTACCGCGAGTCCTTCCGGCCCTCGGCCGTGCTCGACCGTCCCTACGCCAAGATCGGCGTGCAGGCGCTGGCCGCCGACGACCCCGCCGAGGCCCGCCGGCAGGTCCTCACCGGCGCGCTGTCGATGCTGCGCCTGCGCACCGGCCGGCCCGGCCTGGTGCCGTCGCCGCAGGAGGCCGAGAGCCACGCCCTGGGGCTCGCCGAGCAGGAGTTCGTCGCCGACTGGCTGCACAACGTGGTGTACGGAACGGCCGAGCAGGTGCGCGAGGGGCTGGACGCGCTGGTGAAGCGGACGGGCGTGGACGAGCTGATGATCACCGCCAACGTCCACGGGCCGCAGGCCCGCCTGCGCAGCTACGAGCTGATCGCGGACGCGTACGGCTTCCCGGCCGGCCGGTAGCCCACGCGCCGGACGGGGGCGGCCCCACGCCAGGCCGTGTCCGGCGGATCGCGCAGTGCCCCGCAGGGGCGCGGGGCAGCGTCAATCTGCGGCTCCGCCGCGCGGGCGCGACAATCCACGACGCGCCCGCAGGCGGGGGCCAAAGGTGGCGTGTCGGCTGCGGGCCGTCGGTGGCCGATCGCGCAGTTCCCCGCGCCCCTTGAGGGACGCCGTGGCCGGACACGGCCTACGGCCGTACGCCGGTGCTCAGCAGCGCCGAGATGCGCTCCGCCGGCACCGGGCGGGAGTAGAACCAGCCCTGCCCGGTGTCGCACCCGATCCGCCCCAGCCGCTCCGCCTGCTCCGCACTCTCCACGCACTCCGCCGTCACCGTCAGCCCCAGCCGGTGCGCCAGTTGCACCAGCGCCTCGACGATCGTCTCGTCCGCCGGATTGGGGTGCTCCTCGGCGCGGAAGCCGTGGACGAAGGATCCGTCCAGTTTGAGCGTGGAGACCGGCAGGCGACTGAGGTAGGCAAGATTGGAATAGCCGGTGCCGAAGTCGTCGATGGCGATGGCCACGCCCATGTCGCTGAGCGCCTGCAACTGCTGCAGCGGCCGCCCGGCCGACCCCATCACCGCCGACTCCGTCAGCTCCAACTGCAGCAGGCTCGCCGGCAGCCCGGTCTCGGCGAGGATGCCGGCCACGTCGGCGACGAGGTCGGAGTCCCACACCTGACGCACCGCCACGTTCACGCTGACCACGAGCGGTTCGCCGGGGTGGTCCAGCTGCCAGCGGCGGGCCTGGCGGCAGGCGGTGGCCAGCACCCAGCGCCCCAGCGGCACGATGGCGCCGGTCTCCTCGGCCAGCCCGATGAACCGGTTGGGGCCCAGCGTGCCGAACTGCGGGTGCCGCCAGCGCACGAGCGCCTCGACCCCGCGCACGACGCCGTCGCCGAGCCCCACCAGCGGCTGGTACTGCAGGTCGAACTCCTCGCGCTCGACAGCGGGACGCAGGGTGTTCGACAGCGTCTGCCGGGTCATGCGGTGGGCGTTGCGCTCGGGGTCGAAGAGCGTCCAGCGGGCCTTGCCGTCCGCCTTCGCCCAGTACAGCGTGGTGTCCGCGGCCTGCATCAGCTCGGTCGCGTGCGTCCCGGCGCACGGACGCTCGACGACCCCGATGCTCGCCGAGACCGCCAGGCGCTGGCCCGCCACCTCGAACGGACGGGCGAGCGCGCTCTGCACGGCACCGGCGAGGTCGATCAGCTGCTGGGTGCCCGTGGAGTCCTCCACCATCAGGGCGAACTCGTCCCCGCCGAGCCGGGCCACCAGGTGGCCGCCGGGCGCGGCGCACTCGGCCAGCCGCCGTGCCACCGCGGTCAGCAGCCGGTCGCCGGCACGGTGGCCGAGCGTGTCGTTGACGGCCTTGAAACCGTCCAGGTCGAGGTAGCACAGCCCGATCCGGCCGCTGCGCCGGGGGCGTTCGCCGGCCGGCGCCGGCAGCGCCTCGGGCGCGGCCAGCGCCCCGGCCAGGCGCTCGAAGAACAGGCTGCGGTTGGGCAGCCCCGTGACGGGGTCGTGCATCCGCAGGTGCCGCAGCCGGGCCCGCAGGTCGCGGCGGTCGCTGATGTCGGCCACCGACAGCAGCGCGGTGCGGGTCTCGGGCAGCGGGGTCACGGTCACCTCCGCCCACAGCCGTCCGCCGCCGGCTTGTCTGAGCCTGCGCGTGCAGTGCAGGCTCTCGCGGCGGCCGAGCAGCACCTCCCGGTAGGCGCTCCACAGCCGCAGGTCGTCGCGCAGCCCGGTGAACTCCGCGGCGGGGCGGTCCCGCAGGTGCTCCGGATCGGTGCCCAGCAGGGCGGCGAGGGCGTCGTTGGCGGTGCGTACGAGGCCGTCGCTGCCGACGACGGCCATGCCGAGGCGCGCGGCTCGGAAGGCAGCGCGGAATTCAATTGACGTGACGTTACGTTGCGTGACGACTGGTGGCTCCGAATCGGGCGTTCCGTCCCGGCCGTCGAGTGCTCCGCTCAACGCTCGCTCCCGCGTGGCATCGGTTCCGCACGGATCCCCGTGCGGGTGTCGTGTGTCTCGTACGCGTGGTGGAAAAGGCGGCAAATGGCCGCCTGTAGGGGGATTCCGTGCTGGAAGTGTGGCGAGCATAGAGCCCGCGCAGGGACCGTTCCAGCGGCCCGGCCGCGAGGGGTGGTGCCGCAGGCGTGGTCCCGACCGATTCCGTCCGTCCGTGAGCGCGTGTGCACAGTCGTGCCCGGGACTGCTTGGCAAATCTTCTTGATTGTCTTCCTCGATTGACCGTCCGTGACTGAGTGTGATGTACCCAGAAGTCGGCTTAGTCACTCGACTGGGGTAGTGAAACGGGGCATAACACCGCAAATAACAAGAGGGTGGGTGAGGTCTCCCAATTCCGTCCCCGGAGGTCGACGTGGTGCGTCCGCTGACACCCATGGGAGTGGACCCGCTGCGGCCCCGCCGCCCGCAGCGGCCCCGGCTGCGCCGCGCGGGCGCGGTCCTGACCAGCCTGTGCGCCATCGCCACGACCATCGCCGCGGCCCCGGCGCACACCACCGGCCCGGGCGGGCCCTGCGCGCTCCCGCGCAGCCAGGCGCACCACTCCGAGGGCCTCGACACCTGGAACCCGGACTACCCGCGCCCCCTCGGCCGCCTCGACGCCGTCATGATCTTCCTGTCCTTCCCGGACTCCCGCCCCGTGGTGACCCCCGACCGGCTCGCCGCCGACCACTTCCCCGGCACGTCGCGCTTCTTCGAGCGCGCCTCCTACGGGCGCTTCACGCTGCGCGTGCACCCCCTCAAGCGGTGGCTGCGCATGCCCAGGCCCTCCGGCGAGTACCACATACAGCGTGACTGGGACGGCGAGCGGCGCTCGGCCTACCTGCGCGACGCCGTCGCCGCCGCGGACAAGACGGTGGACTTCCGCCACTTCAACCTCGTGTACCTCGTCGCCGACCCCGACGCCCCCGGCGTCGACTCGGACGCGACCAAGGTCGTCAACCTGGAGGAGCCCATCCGTGTCGACGGCACCGAGCTGCAGCGCGTCGTCACCGTCTTCGAACACCACCCGCCCGACCGCAACGTCCTGGCCCACGAGACCGGCCACGTCCTGGACCTGCCCGACCTGTACCACCGGCCCACCGACGGCAAGGGCGACTGGGACACCCACGTCGGCGACTGGGACATCATGGGCAGCCAGTTCGGGCTGGCCTCCGAGCCCTTCGCCTGGCACAAGTGGAAGCTGGGCTGGCTCGGCCCCCGCCAGGTCCACTGCGTCAGCAGCTCCGGCAGCACCCTGCACACCCTGCAGCCGCTGGAGTCGCCCATGCGCGGCAGCGGGGACGGCCGGACCCGGATGGTGGTCGTGCGCACCGGCGCGGCCAGCGCCATCGTCGTCGAGGCGCGCACCGCGAACGGCAACGACGCCGGCACCTGCACCGAGGGCGTGCTCGTCTACCGGGTGCGCAGCGACACCGCCTCCGGCAGCGGACCCATCCAGGTGCTGGACGGCCACCCCGCCGGCCACGCCTGCTGGGGCGAGTCCGTCTACCCCCCGCTCGCGGACGCCCCGCTGGGCGCGGGGGAGTCCCTGGAGGCGGACGGCGTACGGGTGGAGGTGCGCGGCCGGGCGCCCACCGGCGCCTGGAACCTGAGGGTCACCAGAGGGTGACGCCCCGTACCGGGAGCGCGTACGCCGAAGGCCCCCACCATGCGGTGGGGGCCTTCGGCTGTCTGTGCGCCGCCAGGGACTCGAACCCCGGACCCGCTGATTAAGAGTCAGCTGCTCTAACCAACTGAGCTAGCGGCGCCTGCTGACGTGGAAGACTTTAGCACCCCGATCCGGTGGAAAGAAAATCCGTATGTTTCAGCGGGCGGGATGCGTGGGTACAGGAGCTTTCCCTGCGGTGCCTTTCCCTGCGGCTCCTTCCGCCGCGGCCCGCAGACACGCCCACAGCAGCACGTCCGCGCCCGGCAGCCACGGGCGGCGGACCTCCGGGGCCACCAGCCAGCGCGCGGCGGCCGGCCCGTCCTCCCCGCCCGCGGGGAACGGCGGCGGCACGGTCACCGCGTCGCCCGTGCCGTAGTACAGCAGCGACGGCGCACTGCGGCCCGTACGGCTCCACTCCTCCCAGGCCAGCAGCGCCGGCAGGCGCTGGGCCGTGCCCGGCGCGGCGAACAGCAGCAGCCTGCCCCGGTACGCGGCCACCGGGCCGGACCCGGGGGCGCCGGGCGACCACAGGCGGTCCAGCATCCCGCGGCCGAAGAGCACGGGCGCGTCGATCACGTCGAAGACGGTGCCGCAGGGCAGCTCTACCGGGGCACCGGGGTGATGCGCCCACAGCGTGTGCACCCGGTGGGGGAAGCGGTCCGCGGAGGCCAGCCAGTCGATGCCCGCCAGCGTGACGAAGGCACCCTGCGCCCGCGGGCCGGCGCCGGCGCGGGTGCCGGTTCCGGTGCCCCGGGCGGAAGGCCGGTGATCGGGGGTGCGACGAGCGGGGGAGGGGGAGGGCGAGGGGACGGGGTGCGGAAGGTACGACCGGGTGCTCATGGCCCCATCGTCGGGGCCCCGCCGGGGGGTCTTCGGGCTACTTCCCGGAATTCGGGACAGAGGCCCGGACCGTGCGCTACTTTGTGCGCCGCATATGCCAACGGCCCATGGTCGGGGACCACGGGCCGTACGGGTCACTCGGCGGCGGCGCTGCCCCGCAGCAGGTCACGGCCGAATTCGACCATCTTCTTGGTGTAGTCCTCGCTCCACTCGGCGCGCGCCGCGATCACCGCCATCGGCAGCCGGTCGAAGCGCCGGGGATCGGCGAGCTGAGCCGCCGCCACCGCCTGGAACTCCATCGCCCGGTCCGCGGCCGCCCGGAAGGCCAGTGCCAGCTCCGTGGAACGGGTCAGCAGCTCACGCGGATCCTCGATCGACTCGAGGTCGAAGAAGTGCTCGGGGTCGGCGACGGCCTCGGGCGGCTCGAAGAGCAGCTGCGCGGGCTTCAGGCGGCGCGGGGCACTGCCCTGCGCGCCGGGAGCCTGCTTCGGCTCGCACATGTACATACCTCCACAGATTCGTCTGCACCGCCATCCATTGTCCTGCCACGCGCAAGTGCGCCCCCACTTCGTCCCGCGCGCTGCCACGGCCTGCGATCACGGCTGCCAGCGGATGCGGTGTTCCGCGAGATGGGCCAGGACCGCGTGATTCGCCTCCCACCCGTCCGGGAACTTCACCGTCACGCCCAGCTGGACCGGCTCCGTCGAGGGGTGCTCGTCCAGGAGGCGGTCCACGCCCGCGCGGCAGACCACGATGCACGCGTGGCGGTGGCGCGAGGCCAGGACGCACAGGCGGCCCGTCTCCAGGTGGAACGCCGTCGCGTCGGGGCGGCCCGAGAGCGGGTGCAGGACCACCGTCACGTCGAACTCGCGGCCCTGCAGACGGTTCGCCGTGTCCACCGTCACCCCGGTCGCGCCCAGGCCGGCCAGGGCCGCCCGGACGGCCGCCGCCTGGTCGCGGTGGGCCGTGCCCACCGCGATGCGGTCGGCCGTCAGGGGCGCCGGCTCGGGGGAGCGCTCGCTGGTCACCGCGCCGCCGCGGTCCAGCAGGCGGCGCACCACCAGGGCGACCGCACCCACCGCCTCGGGGTCCGTGCGCGGCGTGTGCCGGGCCGGCAGCTCCAGCAGGCCCCAGCCCGACGCGGCCGCCTCGTCCAGCACCTGGTCCGGGCCCGTGCCGTCGGAGGGCACGCCGAAGGCCAGCCGCCGCTCGCCGTGGCCGGTGCCGCTGCGGAACGGCGTGTACGGGTAGAACGCGTCCGACACCAGCGGCGCCGCCGTCGCGGGCAGCCGCCAGGACACCGGCAGCCGGTGTTGCGGCAGCGACGGGTTGTGGGCGAGCAGCGTGCTGACGGCGCTCGCCGACGGGTCGTACGACAGCCCGGCCCACTGTTCCGCGGCGACCTGGCTGAACGGGTCCAGCTGGCCGGGGTCCCCGACGAACAGGGCCCGCTCGAACAGCCCGGCCACCGCCAGCAGCGCGTCCGAGCGCATCTGGTAGGCCTCGTCGACGATCGCGTGGCCCCACGGCTCGGCGACCTTGGTGTGCGCCCACTTCGCGGCCGTGGAGACCACCACCTCCAGCCCGGCCAGCTCGGCCGCCTTCGCCGAGGTGACCACCGACGCGAGGCCGTCGAGGGCGGGGTCGTAGGCGCCCTTGTCGTTGCTGTGCAACCGGCCGACCGGCAGGTCGGGGTCCTCCTTCGCCAGCCGCAGGACCAGGTCGTCGACCTGTGCGTTCGTCTGGGCGACGATCATCAGCCGGCGGCCGGCGGCGGCCAGCTCCCGGGCCGCCCGGACCACCAGCGTCGACTTGCCGGCGCCCGGCGGGGAGTCGACCACGACGCCGCGGTGCGGGCCGTGCAGGGTGTCGTGCAGGATCGCGTCCGTGGCCGCTGCGGCCGCCCGGGCGGGGTCGAAGACGCGGCCGTGCGCCGTGCGTACGGTCACAGGTAGTCCTCCGGGGTCACGGGATCGGGGCCGCCCGCCTCTCCGCCCGCCGGTCCGCTCGCGAGGGCGCCCGCGGGGCCGTCCGGCGGGCCGCCGTGGGTCCACGGCGTCTCCTCGGGGTCCGGCAGCTCGGGCCCGCCGCGCGGCGCGTGCTCGAACAGCGTCCAGCACACGGTGTCGCCCGGGACCGGCACCGAGCCCTTCTCGGGCACCTTGCCGCGTCCCATCCCGCCGGTCAGCCGCACGGTGATCTCGCCCGTCGGCTCGTCGTACGCCACGAACTCGGCCGGCTGGGAGCGGCCGCTGCCGTCGGGCAGGACGCGGTACACCCGGGCGCCGTCCGCCAGGTGCGGGGTGTCGCCGGTGCGCAGGGTCACCAGCGGCCGCGGTCGCGGCACCTTGGCGTCGGTGTGGAGCATCACGACCGCGCTCACCTCGCCCGCGAACGCCTCCCCGGCCAGCCGCCGCTCGGCCATCACCAGCGCGTCGTCCAGCGCCTCCTGGGCGTACAGCTGCGCCTGGGCCGTCTCGCGGGAGGCGAGCTTGCGGGCGGCGGTCACCGCGTCGTCCCGCCGGGGCTGCGGGGGCTCGCCGGCGCGCAGCCGGTCGCGGTGGGCGGTGTACGACCAGCGGTCGCGCTTCCAGCGCTCGGCCACGTGCGCCCCTTCGGGCAGGGCGCGCAGCAGGTCGAGGCCGTGCCAGACGGCGTCCCAGGTGGGGCGCAGCTGGCCGGCCAGCAGGTCGCGTATCTCCCGCTCGGCGGCGGCGAGCTGCTCCCGCGCCGCGGCGGTGGCGTGCGGGGCGGCCTCCAGCAGCCGGCTGCGGGCGGTGTCGTAGCGGGCGACGGCGGGGCCGAGGAGCTTGTTGTCGAAGACGGGGTCGGTGGCGGGGCCGGCCGGGGGCTGCCGCAGCAGCCCGTCCGGGCCGCGCTCGGTCTCCGCGCGCAGGGCGGCCTCGGCGCCCGTCGTGCCCTCGGGCGGGTCGATCCAGGCGAGCAGGGCACCGAGGTGCTGGTCCTCCAGGACGCTCTGGCCGGTGGCCCAGTGCCGGCCCAGGACCTGGGTCATGGCCAGCAGCAGCGAGGAGCCCGGCATCCGTGCGCGCTCGCCGTAGTGGGTCAGCCAGCGGCCCAGCAGCGGCACGCGCGGCGGGGCGGGGTGGGGCGTGTCGGGGTCCTGCTCGGCGGTGCGGCGGAAGCGCATCGAGCGGCCGAGCAGGCGGACGTACTCCACGGCCGCGGCTCCGGGCACGAGCAGCTGCGGGGCGTCGGCGCACAGCTCCGAGCCGGGCTCGGTGGCGTCGAGGTGCTCCTCGATGTGCGGCAGCAGCGCGTCGGCCAGCTCGGCGAGGAACGCCGAGCGCAGGTCGCGGTCGCGCGGCTGGGGCACGATCAGCAGCCGGGGGGCGTCGCGGTCGGTGCCCACCATGGCGCCCAGCGGCGCGCCGGCCTCGCCGGCGGTGGTCAGGGGGACGAGGACGAGCGGGCGCTCGGCGAGGTGCCGGTGGCGCACGGTGGCCAGCGGTGTGGCCCGCCCCTCCCGCACGGCTTCCAGGCGCGCGAGCGTACCGATCAGCGACATGCGGCCTCCTCCCGGGAGCCCCGCAAGGGCGCGGGGAACTGCACGATCGGCCGGCCCGCTCCCGCCAGCGCCTCCGCGCGCAGCGCCGCCGCCCGGCGCAGCGCGGCCACCGTGGGGTCGGCCGCGTCGCCGTGCTCGCCGCGGGCGGCGGCGAGCACCGAGCCGACCGTGGTCAGGCCGCCCAGCTCGCCGCGCACACCCCGGCCCAGCGCCTGGACGGAGTCGCCCGCCCGGGCCTTGGCACGGCAGTGGAAGGCGAGCTCGCAGGCGGCCAGGCACTCGGGGGCGTAGGCGGCGGGCACGGCGTCGAGGGCCTCGGTCAGCTCGCCGGCCGGGCGGCACACGTCGAAGCTGGTGCCGTCGGGCAGCGTGGCGGCGATGTCCTCGACCTCGGTGAGCCGCGTGAGCTGGCGGCGCGTGGTGGCGCACTGTTTGCGCAGGTCGACCAGGGCGGCGGTGGGGAGGTTGGAGAAGTCCTTCGGGCACACGAGCAGGGCCTGGGACCGCACGGTGGCGCCCTCGGTGTGCGCGGCGACGGCTTCGAGGGCGAGGGCGTAGACGGCGGCCTGCCGGGCCGCTGCGCCCACCTTCGCGGAGTCGGCGGCGCCGTCGATCATCGGGAAGGACTTGATCTCGACGACCGTCCATTCGCCGCCGGGGTGCACGACGATCGCGTCCGGCTCCAGGTAGGCGGGTGTGCCGGCGACGGGCAGCGCGAGCATCGGATGGTCGAGCACCGCCCATCCGCCGGCAGTGGTGGCCTCGCGCAGGGCGAGGGCGGTGCGGGCCGTGCGGCCCTCGGGGCCGGCTGCGGTGAGGTCGGGGGCGGTCACGGCGCCGGGGGCGGGCGGCTCGGAGCCGTCGGCGAGCCGCTCGTGCAGCAGGCGGGCCAGCTCCGCGCCGCCGTCGGCCTTGACGCGGGACTCGAAGGAGTGACCGCGCATGAAGGCGAACTGCGACTGGCCGAAGGACGAGGGCGTCCCCAGCGCCCGCGCGAGGGCGGCCTTGTCGATACCCGCGCCGTCGAGCAGGGCGCGGCGGTGGCAGCCGGGGTTGGCGGCCAGGGCGGCGAGTGCGCGGGCGTCGAGCGGCAGCGGTGGCACCGCCGGCCCGCGCAGCTCAGCGAGCCGCTGTCGCAGCGCCTTCGGTGCGGGTGTCTCCGGCCTCGCCCCGGGCCGGCTGTCGGGGGAACTGGTCACTGGCGTCCGCCTCGCGAAGTGTCTGTGGCGCCTGCGCCGCCACGCCCGCCCCGGCGCGGGAGCCGGACGGGGTCGCGCCGGTGGGCGCTGTACCCGCCGAAGTCTCGCACCCGCCACTGACATTCGCGGCCGTACCGGCCGTCCCGGCCGCCGGCGTGCCTGTGAGCCGGGCCCGGATCCGGTCGGCCAGGCGCAGGGCGCGGGGTGCGAGCAGGTAGCCGGTGCCCATGACGGCGGCGCCGGCGAGGGCGTCGAGGAAGTAGTGGTTGGCGGTGCCCATGACGACGAGGGCGGTCAGCAGGGGGTAGCCGACGCCGGCGACCTTGGCCCACAGGGAGCGGCCGTGGCGCCACAGGACGACGCCGCACCACAGGGCCCAGCCCACGTGGAGGCTCGGCATGGCGGCGTACTGGTTGGTGAGCCCGCCGAGTCCGCGCGGGGCGCTGGCCTCGGCGCCCCACCAGCCGTACGCGGAGTACTGGCGCATCGTGTCGACGAAGCCGTAGGCCTCGTCGAGCAGCCGGGGCGGGCAGGTGGGCAGCAGGGTGAAGCCGATGAGGCCGATGAGGGTGGAGAGCATCAGCCAGGTGCGCAGCCGGCGGTAGTGGCCGGGGCGGCGCCGGAAGAGCCACACCAGCAGCGCCGGTGTGACGAGGTAGTGCAGCGAGGCGTAGGCGAAGTCGGCGGGTATGCCGAGCGACGCGTGCTCGGTGAAGAACCGGTTGAGCGGGTGCTCAAGATTGATGCGAAACGTTTTTTCAAGGTCGAGTATGCGCAGGCCGTGATCCACGGCGTCCTGCTGATCGCCTCTGGCGAGGAGCCGGCCGGCCGAGTAGAGCCCGTACACCACGGCTATCAGTGGCAGTTCGGTCCACCAGCGCGGCCGCTTCTCCAGCGGTGCGGTGCGGTACATCCGGACGGCTCTCCATCGGTTCAGGCGACATCTTCAGGCGACCCATGAGCGCGCAAGCAACCAACCGTACGGTGTACGCCACATTGCTCGCACACCGCCCCACGACTTCACGGGAGCCACGGAGCGCGGTCCGGGAGACGCCGCAGGTGGCCGCAGGGTTGCCCGGAAGTGACGTGAGTGATGATGGAGACGCACGTCGTCTCACATCCCGGAGGGGCCGAACCATGGCACCGCGCATCCTGCTGGCCCGGCACGGGCAGACCGAGTGGTCGCTGTCCGGCAAGCACACCGGCCGCACGGACATCCCGCTCCTGGACGAGGGGCGGCGGGGCGCCAAGCTGCTTGGCGAGCGACTGCACCGCGCGCCCTGGGACGGCCTGCCGGGCCTGGAGGTGCGCACCAGCCCCCTGCTGCGCGCCAAGGAGACCTGCGACCTGGCCGGCTTCGGCGACCGGGCCACCCCCTGGGACGCGCTGCTGGAGTGGGACTACGGCGCGTACGAGGGCATGACCCCCGCCGAGATCAAGGCCGGCCGCCCGGACTGGCTCATCTGGCGCGACGGCGTCCCCGAGGGCGAGACGATCGCGCAGGTCAGCGCGCGGGCGGACGAGGTCGTGGCCTGGGCCCGGTCGGCCGACCGCGACGTGCTGGTCTTCGCCCACGGCCACATCCTGCGCACGATCGCCGCCCGCTGGATGGGCGAGGATGCCTTCTTCGCCTCCCGCATCCGCCTGGCCCCGACCTCCCTGTCCGTGCTGGGCTGGGCGTACGGCGCGCCCGCCCTGGAGCGCTGGAACGACACCGGCCACCTCGACTGACGGCCGGGCCGGCCGGGCCGGCCGGGCGGTGAGGCGGAACTCACACCGCCCGGGCGGTCGTCTCGTGGCGTGTCAGGAACGAGGCCACCGCCGGGTCGGCCGCGTGCCGGCGCAGCATCCGGCCCGTCGTGGCGAGCATCGAGCTGATCCGCGCCGAGCGCACCTGGTCCAGGTGGCCCAGCGCCCGCTCGCCCGCGGCCGCCGCCGCGTCCGGCGCACCGCTGCGGGCCAGGTCGCCGGCGAGCTGCGAGGTGTACAGCGCGATGTTCCGCGCGAAGTGCGGGTCCTGCAGGGCGACCGCGCACCGCGCGTGCTCCACCGCCCGCCGCCAGTCGCCGAGCACGGACCAGCACTGGGCTTCGAGGAACTCCAGCTCCGCCTCGCCGAAGAAGCTCATCCACTCCGGGTCGTCCTCGTCCGCCCCGTGCGCGAACAGCGTCCGGGCGCGCAGCAGCGCCTCCTCGGCCGCCGCGCGGTCGCCCATTCCCGCCAGGCCGCCCGCCTCCCGCAGGGCCAGCAGGGACATCAGCCGGTGCGAGCCCAGAGCGCGGCCGGCCTGCTGTGCGGCCTGCGCGGCGCGCACCGCCTCGCGGGGCCGGCCGGCGTCCCGGGCGAGGAAGGACATGTTGCAGAACGCGTGCGCCTCCAGGCCCGCGTCCCCGGCGACGCGGGCGGTGGCCAGTGCCTCGGCGTAGTGGGAGCGGGCGTCGGTGAAGCGGCCCGAGTCGTGGGCCAGCCAGCCGACCGAGATGGCCAGTTCCCCCGCGCCCCGGTGCAGCCGGTCGGCCACCGAGCGCCGCCGGGTCTCGGCGTCCAGCAGGTCGTAGGCGGCCTGCAGCGGCCGGGCCGCGCGGCGGTAGAGGCCGTCGGCGCCGTGCCGGTCGTCGAGCAGCCGGATGCGCCGCACCGCCTGTTCGACGGCGCGGGCCTCGGCCTCGCCGGCGCGGCGGTGGCCGGGCCCCGCCGGGGCCGGACCGCCCAGCGAGGCGGCGGCCAGGGCGGCCGGTCCGGAGGTCATGAACGCGCGACGCAACACGTCGCTCTCCTCGTTGCTCTCGGTGGATCTCTCCGCCGTCCCGGGGGTACGGCTTTCGGCGGGGCTCTCGGTTGGATCGGACGGCGCGGAGCCCTTCTTGCGCGCCCCCCGGCCGCGCACGCTCTCGCGCGGCGCGAAGCCCATGTCCGCCGGTTCCCGGCCGGGGAACATATGCCGGAACACTCGCTCGTAGGCGTAGTTGGGGCAGCGGATCTCCCCCGACTCCACGCGCCCGACGTAGCGCGCGTCACAGGAGACGTGCTCACCGATCTCGCGTGCGGCCCGGCGCACCGCCGCCGCGAACTCCCCTGGTGAGAGCTGTCCGCGCAACTGCCGGAACTTCACGTTCGGGCGGGGCGACGGGGACTGGTGGGGCGGCGCCATGGCGGACCCTCTCCCTGGCGAGCCGCTCCGGGACGCTCCCCGGAAGCGGCGGCTGTGCTTGCCGTACGGCGTGATGACCGTACCGGCTGTGACGGGCCCACTATTGAGGGTCCGATGGGGGAATTGGCTACAAACTGGATATCCCACCTGTCATCCGCCATGAACTGCCATCCTTTGCGGCGGCATGTCGCCGTAGCCGTTGACGCATCTCCGCCGTTGAAGCATGTGAGCGTGAGTGCGCTCGACGCTAAGGGCACGGCGTGAGGAGGGGTTTCCCGTGGTGGAGGCCGGAGTGGACATCGGCGGCTCAGGGACGACGGCACTGCACCACCGGCCGCGCCAGGACCACGGCCCGCGCCCGGCGCCCGCCGGCGGCACGGCACAGGAGCGGCACGCCCAGCAGGACGCCGACGGCCGGCCCTGCGACCTCGTCACCGTGCCGGCCCGCCAGGGCCTGGAGGCGGTCGACATCCTGCGGCTGCGCGACGGTGTCGGGCCCGTCCTGCACGACGGCGACTGCGACACCCTCGGCTTCCTCGTCCCACCCGGCACCGCCGACGCCTGGGACCTGCCCGGCAGCGCCTGCACCCAGACCTACGCCCACGCCCTGTCCGCCGGCGTCCCCGCCGACCCGCCCGTGCGCGGTGCCGGCTGGCTCGTCGCCCCGGAGGCCGCCTACGCCTCGGCCACCGACCCCGCCGTGCTGCGCGCCGCCCTCGGCGAGGCGGCCCGCACCATCGAGGCCGTGGACCGCTGCCGCTGAGCCACCTCCCGGCACCGGCGATACTGGACGGGTGGCGAAGGGCAGACGCAAGCAGGAGCGCGGGCGCGCGGCAGAGGCGATATCCGCGCAGGTGGCGGGCGGTCTCGCCGAGCTGGTCCCGGACCGTGACCGCCCCGGCGCTCGGACGCTGCTGATCGACGGCGCCCCGCAGTCCCACGTCGACCCCGACGACCCGGCGTACCTCGACTTCGCCTACCAGCGCCGCCTCGGGCACGTCGCCGACCTCGTCGCGCCCCCGGGCCGGCCGGTGCAGGCGCTGCACCTGGGCGGCGGCGCGTTCACCCTCGCCCGGTACGTCGCCGCCACCCGCCCCCGCTCGACCCAGCAGGTCGTCGAGATCGACGCCCCGCTCGTGGCGTTCGTCCGGGCCGAGCTGCCGTTCGACCCCGCCTGGCGCATACGGGTGCGCGGCGGCGACGCCCGGGAGGGGCTCGCCAAGGTGCCCGACGGCTGGGCGGATCTGATCATCGCCGACGTCTTCAGCGGCGCCCGCACCCCCGCCCACCTGACGAGCACGCAGTTCGTCGGCGAGGTCCGCCGGGCGCTGCGCCCCGGCGGCTTCTACGCCGCCAACCTCGCCGACGGGCCGCCGCTGGCCCACCTCAAGTCCCAGATAGCCACCGTGCGCACCGTCTTCCCCGAGGTGTGCCTGACCGCCGATCCGGCGGTCCTGCGCGGGCGGCGCTTCGGCAACGCCGTCCTGCTCGCCTCCGACCGGCCGCTGCCGCTCGCCGACCTCACCCGGCGCGCCGCCACCGACCCGCACCAGGGCCGGGTCGAACACGGACGGGAACTCGACGACTTCACCGGCGGCGCGGCCCCGGTGGACGACGCCGCCGCCCGGCCGTCCCCGGCGCCCCCGCCCTCGGTCTTCGAGTGACGCCGCGTCAGTCCAGCCGGCCGGTACGGACGACCCGGGCGTACCACTGGGCGCTCGACTTGGGGATGCGGGCCTGGGTGGCGTAGTCGACGTAGACCATGCCGAAGCGCTTGCTGTAGCCGTAGGCCCACTCGAAGTTGTCCATCAGCGACCACAGGAAGTAGCCGCGCACGTCGGCGCCCTCCGCCAGCGCCCGCAGCACGGCCCGCAGATGGGCGCGCACATAGGCGATGCGCTCCGGGTCGTGCACCTGCCCGCCGGCGTCCGGCTTGTCGTCGTAGGCTGCGCCGTTCTCGGTGACGTACAGGGGCAGGCCGGGCACCTCGCGGGTGAAGCGCATCAGCATCTCGTGCAGGCCGGTGGGGTCCACGGCCCAGTCCATCTCCGTCCGCTTGCCGGGCGGATGGTGGAAGACCACCCGCTCGGCACCCGGCCAGGGCGAGGGGCCGCCACGCGCCGGGGGGTCGTTGTCAGTGGCGGCTGATACGACTGTGGGCGTGTAGTAGTTCAGGCCCAGCGCGTCGAGGGGGTGCTTGATGACGTCGGTGTCGCCGTCGCGGACGAAGGACCAGTCGGTGATCCGCCGCGTGTCCGCCAGCAGGTCGGCGGGGTACGCGCCGTGCAGCAGGGGCCCGGTGAAGATACGGGTGGCCAGCGCGTCGATGCGCCGCTGAGCGTCGAGGTCGGCGCACGAGCCGGTGCGGGCCCGCACGACACCGGGGTTGAGGGTCACCGACAGCCGGGCGGTGCCCGGCAGCACGGTGCGCAGCGCGCCGCAGGCGAGCCCGTGGGCCAGGTTCAGGTGGTGCGCGGCGCGCAGCGCCGCCGCCGGATCCTGCCGGCCGGGGGCGTGCACGCCCGCGGCGTAGCCGAGGAAGGCACTGCACCAGGGCTCGTTGAGGGTGGTCCACAGCTCGACCCGGTCGCCGAGCGCCTCGCCGAGCAGCCGCGCGTAGTCGGCGAAGCGCAGCGCCGTCTCGCGTGCGCTCCAGCCACCGGCTTCCTCCAGCTCCTCGGGCAGGTCCCAGTGGTAGAGGGTGACCACGGGCCGGATGCCGTGCGCCAGCAGGTCGTCGGCCAGCGCCCGGTAGAAGTCGAGGCCGCGCGGGTTCGCCGGGCCCCGGCCGGTGGGCTGGACGCGCGGCCAGGAGACGGAGAAGCGGTAGGCGCCCAGACCCAGGCCCGCCATCAGCCGCACGTCCTCGGCCCGCCGGTGGTAGTGATCGCAGGCCACGTCGCCGGTGTCGCCGCCCAGCACCCGGCCGGGCGTATGGCAGAAGGCGTCCCAGATGGAAGGGGTGCGCCCGTCCTCCCGTGCGGCGCCCTCGATCTGGTACGCGGCGGTGGCGGCGCCCCACAGGAAGCCGGGGGGAAAGCCGGACGGCCGGGTCACGGTCATGGGCGGACACTCCTGCGGGAGAGAGGGGAGAGGAGGTGCGAAGACGGTGGGAGCAGCGCACGGTTCAGCCCTTGAGCGCGCCCTGCATGACGCCGCCGACGATCCGGCGGCCGCACAGGACGAAGACCAGCAACAGGGGAAGTGTGCCCAGCAGGGCCCCGGCCATCACCACCGCCTGGTCCGGCACGTAGCCGCGGCCGAGGCCGGTCAGGGCCACCTGCACGGTGGGGTTCTCCTGGGTGAGGGCGATCACGGGCCAGAAGAAGTCGTTCCACGCCTGGACGAAGGTGAGCATGCCCAGCACCACCATCGCCGGCCGGGCAATGGGGAAGACGACGTGCCACACCACCCGCCGGCTGTTCGCGCCGTCGACCCGGGCGGCCTCCAGCAGTTCGGTGGGCAGCGCCTGCAGCAAGTACTGCCGCATGAAGAAGACGCCGAAGGCGCTCACCAACGCCGGCAGCACCACCGCCTGCAGCCGGTCGGTCCAGCCCAGCCGGGACAGCAGCAGGAACAGCGGTACGGCGCTCAGCTGCGGCGGCACCATCATCGTCCCCACCGTCACGGCGAGCAGCGTCCGCCGGCCGCGGAAGCGCAGCTTGGCGAAGGCGAAGCCGGCCAGGGTGCAGAAGAACACCGTTCCCGCCGCGACCGTCCCCGCGACGAGGACCGTGTTGCCCAGCGCCCGGCCCACGTTCGCCTCCGTCCACGCCGTACGGAGGTTGGCGGGCAGCCGGCCGCCGAACCACAGCGGCGGCGGGGTGCGGGCCAGCCGGCCGTCGTCCCCCGAGGCGGCGACGGCCGTCCACAGCAGCGGGAAGAGCGAGCCGGCGGTGCACACCACCAGCACGGCGTACGCGACCGGCCCGGCGCGCGGCCGGCCCCGTGGAGCGCTCCCGGTCACCCGTTCCCCTCACCGGTCCGCGCGCAGCCGGCGCGCCAGCAGCCCGCCCGCGCCCGCGGCCAGCACCAGCAGCAGGAACATCGTCCAGGCGACGGCCGCCGCCCGGCCGAGGTGGTAGTCGAACCAGCCCTGCTCGTACAAGTACAGCCCGAGCGTCTGGTACTGGTGCGAGGCGCCGCCCTTCTGCCCCGCCGCCCCGCCGAACAACAGCGGCTCGCCGAAGAGCTGCGTGGCCCCGATCGTGGACACCACGATCGTGAACAGGATCGTCGGCCGCAGCGCCGGGACGGTGACGTGGCGGAACTGCTGCAGGCGCGAGGCGCCGTCCAGCGCCGCCGACTCGTACAGCTCGTCGGGCACCGCCTGCAGGGCGGCCAGGTAGATCAGCGCGTTGTAGCCCGTCCACCGCCAGACGACGATCGAGGAGACCGCGCACCGCGCGCTCCAGGTGCCGTTCTGCCAGTCCACCGGGCCGACGCCCACCGCGTCGAGCGCCCAGTTGACCATGCCGTAATCGCGCCCGTAGAGCAGCACGAACACCAGCGAGGCGGCGGCGACCGACGTGGCGTACGGGGTCAGCAGCGCGACCCGCCAGAACGTGGCGGCGCGCAGCCGGAGGTGGAGCAGATGGGCCAGGCCCAGCGCCATCAGCAGCTGCGGCACGGTCGAGAGCACACCGATGGTGACGGTGTTGCGCAGGGCGTTCCAGAAGAAGTCGTTGCCCAGCAGCCGGGCGTAGTTGTGCAGGCCCACCCACTGCGCGCGGTCGGGGGAGGTCAGCTCCACCCGGTGCAGCGAGGCCCAGCCGGTGTACAGGAGGGGGAAGAGCGCGAATGCCGCAAAAAGGAGGAAGAACGGCGCGACGAGGACGTACGGGCTCCAGCGTGCGTCCCACCGGTGGGCCCGGCCGCCGCGGGCGGCGGCCTGCCGCGGGCTCTGCCGGGAAGGCGGCGCGCCCTCCAGGACGGGGGCGGTGGCCGTCATGCGTCCACCGCGTTCTCGATCTCCTTCTGCGCCGCCCGCCAGCCGGCCCGGGGGGATCTGCCCTGCTGCTCGACCTGGGGGATGCCCACGTCGGTGAACGCGAGCCCGATCTGCTGCTCCCTCGGCCCGAAGACCAGGGTGGGCACGCCCCGCGCGGCCGCGGTGAAGATCGCTCCGATGGGCGCGTCGCCGAAGTACGGGTTCCGGGCGCTCCGCACCTCCGGCAGGTCGTAGGCGGCGGGGGTGGAGGGGATGGCGGCCTGCCGCCGGAAGAGCCGGGCCTGCTGGGCGGGCGCGGTGAGCCAGACCGCGAGGCGGACCGCCTCCGCCCGGTGCCGGGCGGCCTTCGGCACGCCGATGAAGGAGCCGCCCCAGTTGGCGGGGCGGGGGGCCGCGGCCACGTCCCACTTGTCGCGCCCGGCGGGGCCGGACTTCTCCTTGATGTAGGCGAGCATCCACGGCGGGCAGGCCACCGTGGCGAAGCGCCCGTTCGCGTACGCCTGGTCCCAGGCCTTGTCGAACTGCCGCAGCCGGGCCGTCAGCCCGTCGCGCACCGCTCCCATCGCCAGGTCCCACGAGGCCCGCACGGCCGGGCTGCTCCCCGCGACCAGGCGGCCGGAGGCGTCGTAGTAGCGCTCGGCGTGGCCGTGGAGCGAGGCGTTGTAGAGCCCGGCCGCCGAGTCGGTGAAGACCGTGCCGGCGGGGGCCCGGCGCCGGTAGGCCCGGCCCACGGCGAGGTAGCGCCGCCAGTCGCCGGCCCACAGCCGGCCCACCGCCTCCCGGTCCGCCGGGAGGCCGGCCCGGCGGAAGAGGTCCTTGCGGTAGCAGACGGCGAGCGGGCCGATGTCCGTGCCGAGGCCGATCGTGCGGCCGTCCCGGGTGGTGGCCTGCGCCCACTTCCACGGCAGCCAGTCCGCCCGGTGCACACCGGGGGCCCGGGAGAGGTCCTCGAAGAGGTCGCCGCGCTCCTCGGCCAGCTCGTGGACGGTGCCCACCTCCATCGCCTGGACGTCGGCCAGGCCGCGGCCGGCGGCGAGGTGGGTGAGGAGCTGGGGGTAGTAGACGTCGTTCCGCGCGATCACGTGTTCCTTGATCGTCACGTCCGGGTGCAGCCGCTCGTACTCCTGGTAGAGGCCGGCCTGCCGGTAGCCGAACACGCCGAAGGTGCCGACGGTGACCGTGGTCCGCCCGGCGGCGCGGCCGCGGCCGGCGCCGTCCCCCGAGCAGCCGTCGAGCACGCTCATGCCCAGCACGAGCAGGGCGGCGACGACCAGCAACAGGGCCCGGCGCCGCACGGCTCCGCTCGACCAGGAGGGCATCAGTCGGGGACGACCTGCTCCGCCTGCGGGCCCTTGGCGCCCTGCACGATCTCGAAGCTGACGTGGTCGCCCTCGGCGAGGGACTTGAAGCCCGTCCCCTGGATCGCCGAAAAGTGGACGAAAACGTCGGGGCCGTTGTCGTCCTGCTGGATGAAGCCGAACCCCTTCTCGGAGTCGAACCACTTCACGGTTCCTGTAGCCATCGGTCATGACCCTTCGTCCGGTGCCGCCACTTCAGCTTTCCCCGAACGGGCGGCAGACGTTCCCCGTCCGCCACCGTCATCACCCCTGAGGGGGAACGGCAAAGAGCCCGGCCCGCTTGCGCGGACCGGGCTCTTCGACCGATCAGGGTGAGTAACGGGACTCGAACCCGCGACATCCTGGACCACAACCAGGTGCTCTACCAGCTGAGCTATACCCACCACGTCCGGCGTTCGTTTCCGTGTTTCCCACCGGCCGAGAAAAAGTGTACAGGGTCTTTCGGGGTGCTCGCTCCCGGCTTTCGCCTCGCCGGGAGCGAGCTGCGTCACGTTGCCTTCGCTACGCCTGAACGGGCAGGACGTGCTTGGCCGCGATCGTCCTCGCCGTGTCGGAGTCCGGGCCGGGCTGCGGCACGAAGATCGCCTCGCGGTAGTAGCGGAGTTCGGCGATGGATTCGCGGATGTCGGCCAGTGCCCGGTGGTTGCCGGACTTCTTGGGGCTGGCGAAATAGGCCCGCGGGTACCAGCGGCGCGCCAGCTCCTTCACCGAGGAGACGTCCACGATCCGGTAGTGCAGGTGGCCTTCGAGCGCGGGCATGTCGCGCAGCAGGAAGCCGCGGTCGGTGCTGACCGAGTTCCCGCACAGGGGCGCCTTGCCGGCCTCCGGGACGTGCGCGCGGACGTACTCCAGCACCTGGCGCTCGGCTTCCTCGAGCGTGGTGCCGGAGTCCAGCTCCGCGAGCAGCCCGGAGGCCGTGTGCATCTGGCGCACGACCTCGGGCATGGTGGTGAGGGCCTCGGCGGGCGGGCGGATCACGATGTCCACACCGTCGCCGAGGATGTTCAGCTCCGAGTCGGTGACCAGGGCGGCCACCTCGATGAGCGCGTCGGTCGACAGCGAGAGTCCGGTCATCTCGCAGTCGATCCACACCATGCGATCGTTCATACGTCTCACCCTACGGGGCGCTCCCGCTGGCCGGGCAGCCGTGGGGCGTACAGGTCGGCCTCCCCCCGTCCCGCGTCCGCCGTGCCGCCCCCGGGGCCGTGACCCTGGGAGTGACCGGTCGTATGGGTCAGGTGCCCGGCGTGTCCCGCGCCGTGCCCCCCGCCCGGGGGAGCGGCGCCCAGGGGCGCGCCCGACATGGCGTGCGCGGGCGCGGCCGGGGACCCGGGCGCGCCCGGGAAGGCCGGACGGCGCATCGCCATCAAGGACGGCTCGCCGGGCCGGGCCTCCATCGGGTCCGGCCGCTCGAACCGCTCCCCGCGCTCGCCGCGCTCCATCCGCTCGGGCCGCTCGCCCCGCTCCGGGCGGTCCACCGGGCCGCTCTGCGGCCGGCGGGCCCGGTAGGCCGCCCGGTAGGCGGCCGGGGAGGACCCCAGCTGCCGCCGGAAGTGGCCGCGCAGGGCCACCGGCGAGCGGAACCCGCAGCGTCCGGCGACCTCGTCCACGGAGTAGTCCGAGGTCTCCAGCAGCCGCTGGGCCTGCAGCACCCGCTGGGTGATCAGCCACTGCAGCGGGGCGCTGCCGGTCAGCGAGCGGAACCGCCGGTCGAAGGTGCGGCGGGACATGTACGCGCGGGCGGCCAGCGTCTCCACGTCGAACTGCTCGTGGAGGTGCTCCAGCGCCCAGGCGACGACCTCGGCGAGCGGGTCGGCGCCGATCTCCTCCGGTAAAGACCTGTCGAGGTAGCGTTCCTGCCCGCCGCTGCGGCGGGGCGGCACGACGAGCCGGCGGGCCAGGGCCCCCGCGGCGTCGGCGCCGTGGTCGGTGCGGACGATGTGCAGGCACAGGTCGATGCCTGCCGCGGTGCCCGCGGAGGTCAGTACGTCGCCGTCGTCGACGAAGAGCTCCCGCGGGTCCACGTGGACCGACGGGTAGCGCTTGGCGAGCGTGGGCGCGTACATCCAGTGTGTGGTGGCGGGCCTGCCGTCCAGCAGCCCCGCGGCGGCCAGTACGAAGGCCCCGGTGCACAGCCCGACGATGCGGGCGCCCTCCTCGTGGGCCCGGCGCAGCGCGTCCAGCGCGGCGGCGGGCGGCGGCTGGGTGATCGACCGCCAGGCGGGCACGACGACGGTGCCGGCCCTGGAGAGCGCCTCCAGGCCGTACGGTGCGGTCAGTTCCAGGCCACCGGTCGTTCGCAATGGCACATCTTCGCCCGCACACACCAGCAAGCGGTAGCGGGGGACTCCCGCGTCCTGGCGGTCGATGCCGAAGACGGAGAGCGGAATGGAGCTTTCGAAGATGGGTCCGCCGCTGAAAAGCAGCACGGCGACGATCTCCCGGCGGCGGCGTCCGGAGAGCTTGCGCGCGGTCTCCGGTACGGTCGTGGAGTCCTGGCTCATGGCGCTAAGCCCCCCTCGGCGGTCGAGTCCCCTCGGTCCTGAACGGTTCCCCCGCCGGTCATGGCCAAGATCGAATCTACTGCGTCGCTTGGGGACGCGATGACCAGTTCACCACCCGCCTCTAAGTCGACATGACAACTTGGCGCGAAGCGTTCGATCACGAAGCGTTGCACCTGCAGGCTCCGGTGAAAAGTACGCCTCTCGCCCCTGCCCACACTCCGTAGGCGGCAACCGCGTTTTGGGGTTCTTTCCTTGCTGGTCGACCGGCTGTTGGGAGGGGTGTCGGCCAAGGTACGAGGTTCGGCCTGAAGTTGGCTGAAAACGTATGGGTCCAGGCGTGCGAGGGGGTCAGTCCGCGGAGCTACCGGTGCCCGGATGACGCGCTCCGCGATGGCTCCCGCTGCCCGTCCGGCCGTGCCGGCCGCGGTGCGGAACCGAGCTTTCCGTGGACACCCTGGCGGCGGTGCGCTCGGACTGGCGCAGCAGGGCGTGGCAGACGCACGTGAGCGCCACCAGACCGGCCGCCGTGCCGGCCGCACCGCCGAAGGACTGACCGCACATCAGCAGCACGACGGGCACGAGGGCGCAGCTGAACGCCGCCCAGCGGACCACATCGCTCACCGGATCGGGGGACGGCCCCTCGGGGGCTTCCTCGCGGTCGTCATCACGGCGTGCGGGCACGGAACGGCTCCCTGGTGGCGGCTGCTGGCGGTACTACAACGCCGCGCCGGGGCCGCGGGTCACTGCCGCGGCGGGCCCGGGAGGGGCAGTCCGGGCCATTGCGCTACGCGCCGCGCTCGTGCATGCTCCGGGGAACGCCCACGGGGGTCCGTGCCCGCCCGGCACTCCCTGGGCAGGGGGCGAGTACCGCCGTACCCTGGGGGTAAGCGCTTGAAAAGATGAATCCCGGACGGATTTGGCCGTCCAAGATCCCTCCGGTCGCTCCGCGATCCACCCGGGGTCCATCGACGGGCACTCCCCTCGACAACTCCAACCAGTCCACCCGCCGATCCCCTCGATCAGAGGCTTCCTTCGCCGAGACACCGATGGCCGGTCACGAATTCTCCGAACCCGCGGACCGCAAGCGGATCGCCGATCAGACGGCGCATCCCGAAGCGGCGGAAGAAACACGTCATTCCTGCGATCCGGCGTTCCAGCACGGTGTCGTGGTGGGCTTCGACGGTTCCACGTCGAGTGAACGAGCGCTTGCGTATGCAATCGGTATGGCCCGGCGAGCGGGCTCGGGGCTGATCATCGTCCATGTGGCCAACCGGCTGCCGACCACCGTCTGGGCGGGCTGCGAGCCCCCCGTCTTCGTGGACGTGCCCGACCACCGCACCGAGGTCCTGGGCCTGGAGCTGGCCTGCGCGGACTACCTCTCCGAGGTGCCCTGGATCCTGGTCGAGCGCGGCGGGGACATCTGCCACGAGCTGGAGGAGGTCGGCCGGGAGTACGCCGCCGACGCCATCGTGGTCGGCTCCACGCACGGGCTGGTCGGGCGGATCTTCGGCTCCGTGGCGGGCCGGCTCGCGCGCCGCGCCCAGCGCCCGGTCGTGGTCATTCCGTAGACCCGGTCGTTCCGGGGACCCGGTCGTTCCGGGGACCTGGTCGTTCCCGGATCTGGTCGTTCCGTAAAAAGGGAGCGGCCCTCCCCGGCGTGTGGTGGCACGCGTGGGAAGGGCCGTCCTCTCGGACCTGTCGCGGACAGGTGCGGACAGGTACGAGAGCCTTGAGGGGCCGGTGCCGACTACTCGACGGTGACCGACTTCGCCAGGTTGCGCGGCTTGTCGATGTCGCGGCCCATGGCCTTGGCCGTGTAGTACGCGAAGAGCTGCAGCGGGATGCCCATCAGGATGGAGTCCAGCTCGTCCTCGTTCTTCGGCACGACGATCGTGTGGTCGGCCTTCTCCTGCTCCTGGTGCGCGACGGCGAGGATGCGGCCGCTGCGGGCCTTGATCTCCTCCAGCGCGGCGCGGTTCTTCTCCAGCAGCTCGTCGTCCGGCACGATCGCCACGGTCGGCATGGCCGGCTCGATCAGGGCCAGCGGGCCGTGCTTGAGCTCGGAGGCCGGGTAGGCCTCGGCGTGGATGTACGAGACCTCCTTCAGCTTCAGCGAGGCCTCGCGGGCCACCGGGTAGCCCCGGACACGGCCGATGAACATCATCGACTTGGCGTCCGCGTACTCCTTGGCCAGCTCCTCGATCTGCGCCTCGTTCGCCAGGATCTCCTCGATCTGGCCGGGCAGCTTGCGCAGGCCCTCGATGATCCGCTTGCCGTCGGCGACGGACAGGTCGCGGGTGCGGCCCAGGTGCAGGGCCAGCAGGCCGAAGGAGACCACCATGTTGGTGAAGCACTTGGTGGAGACCACGCAGACCTCGGGGCCGGCGTGGACGTAGATGCCGCCGTCGGTCTCCCGGGCGATCGCGGAGCCGACCACGTTGACCAGGCCGAGGACGCGGGCGCCCTTGCGCTTGAGCTCCTGGACGGCGGCGAGCACGTCGTAGGTCTCACCGGACTGCGACACCGCGATGTAGAGGGTGTCGGGGTCCACGACCGGGTTGCGGTAGCGGAACTCGGAGGCCGGCTCGGCGTCCGCGGGGATGCGGGCGAGCTCCTCGATCATCTGGGCGCCGATCTGGCCGGCGTGGTACGAGGTGCCGCAGCCCAGGATCTTCACCCGGCGCACGGCGCGGGCGTCACGGGCGTCGAGGTTCAGGCCGCCCAGGTGCACGGTGGAGAAGCGGTCGTCGATGCGGCCGCGCAGCGCGCGGTCCACGGCGTCGGCCTGCTCGTGGATCTCCTTGTGCATGTACGTGTCGTGGCCGCCCATGTCGTACGACTCGGCTTCCCACTCCACGGTGGTCGGCTGGGCGGAGGTGCGGGAGCCCTCGGTGGTGTAGGTGCGGTAGTCGTCCGCCTTGAGGGTGGCCATCTCGCCGTCGTCGAGGGTGACGACCTGGCGGGTGTGGGAGACCAGCGCGGCGACGTCGGAGGAGACGAACATCTCCTTCTCGCCTATGCCGAGCACGACGGGCGAGCCGTTGCGGGCGACGACGATGCGGTCCGGGAAGTCGGCGTGCAGGACGGCGATGCCGTAGGTGCCCTCGATGTGGCGCAGCGCCTCGCGGACCTTCTCCTCCAGCGTGGCGGCCTCGGAGCGGGCGATCAGGTGGACCAGGACCTCGGTGTCGGTGTCGGACACGAAGGTGAAGCCGTCGGCGCTCAGGCGGGTGCGCAGCTCGGCGGCGTTGTCGATGATGCCGTTGTGGACGACGGCCACCTTCTCCTCGGCGTCGAGGTGCGGGTGGGCGTTGACGTCGTTCGGCGCGCCGTGGGTGGCCCAGCGGGTGTGGGCGATGCCGGTGGTGCCGTTGAAGCGCTTGGGCAGACGGGCCTCCAGCTCACGGACGCGGCCCTTGGCCTTGGCGCTCTTCAGACCGCCGGTCTTGCCGCCGGCGTGCAGGGCGATGCCCGCGGAGTCGTAGCCGCGGTACTCCAGCCGCTGCAGCCCCTCCAGCAGCAGCGGGGCGACATCGCGCTTGCCGATGTAGCCGACGATTCCACACATAGGTGACCCTCCCAAGTAGGCGTTCGAGGTGCCCGACGTCGCATTCCGGCGATCGGCGGTGAGCTGCTCCGGTGGCCGTGCGGTGCCACCGGGAGCCCCGGGTGTCCCGGCCGGTCAGCCGTAGACGATGCGGCGCAGCTGCCGCAGCGAGAGCTCCGGTGGCGCCACCGCACGGTGCGGCAGTTCGGCCGCGATGCGCTCGAAGATCTCCGCGTTGTTCAGTCCACCGGACTGAAGCTCGCGGTGGCGGCGGCGCACGAACTCCTCGGTCGTCTCGTCGAAGTACGCCAGCACGTCCAGCACCACCCGGGCCGCCTCACCGCGCTGGAGCGGTGTGCTGCGCACCAGGTGGTCGACCAGGTCGTCGTGGGACATGCGGCGTTCGAGCACCCGTCGATATTGAGGGCTGGGAGGGGGTTTCGCAAGAATCCTGCCCGATATCGGGCAGGATGGCTAGCGAATGTGGTGAGAAACGCGGGAAAAGCCTCAGGAAGGGCGGATTCCGCGCGTAACGATCACCGGGAAGGGCGGCGGGGCGTGGCGCTCATCACGCCGGCAGGCCCAGCTCGCGGGCGATCAGCATGCGCTGCACCTCGCTCGTGCCCTCGCCGATCTCCAGGATCTTGGAGTCCCGCCACATGCGGGCCACGGGGTACTCGTTCATGAAGCCGTAGCCGCCGTGGATCTGGGTGGCCTCGCGGGCATTGGTGACCGCGATCTCCGACGAGTACAGCTTCGCCAGCGCGGCCTGCTTCTTGAACGGCTCCCCGTGCACCAGCCGGGAGGCCGCGTCGCGCCAGGCCAGCCGGGCGGTGTGGGCCCGCATCTCCATGTCCGCGATCTTGAACTGGATGGCCTGGTTCGCGCCGATCGGGCGCCCGAACGCCTCGCGGGTGCGCGCGTACGTCACGGACTCGTCGACACAGCCCTGGGCCAGCCCCGTGGCCAGGGCCGAGATCGCGATGCGGCCCTCGTCGAGTATCTGCAGGAACTGCGCGTAGCCCCGGCCCTCCTCGCCCAGCAGGTTCGCCGCCGGGACGCGAACGTCCGAGAAGGACAGCTCACGGGTGTCCGAGGCGTTCCAGCCCACCTTGGAGTAGGGGGCCGCGACCGTGAAGCCCGGCGTGCCCGAGGGAACGATGATCGCCGAGATCCGCGGCTTGCCGTCCGGCTTGTGGCCGGTGACCGCCGTGACCGTGACCAGGCCGGTGATGTCGGTGCCGGAGTTGGTGATGAAGCACTTGGTGCCGTTGATCACCCACTCGTTCGTCGCCTCGTCCAGCCGGGCCGTGGTGCGGGTGGCGCCGGCGTCCGAGCCGCCGTCCGGCTCGGTCAGGCCGAACGCGCCCAGCATCTCGCCGGAGCACAGCCGCGGCAGCCAGGTGCGCTTCTGCTCCTCGGTGCCGAAGCGGTACACGGGCATCGCGCCGAGCGACACGCCCGCCTCCAGCGTGATCGCCACCGAGGAGTCCACCCGGGCGAGCTCCTCCAGGGCCAGGCCCAGGGCCAGGTAGTCCCCGCCCATCCCGCCGTACTCCTCGGGGAACGGCAGACCGAACAGACCCATGCGGCCCATCTCCCGCACGATCTCGTACGGGAACTCGTGGCGCTCGTAATAGTCGCCGATCTTGGGCGCGACGACGTCGTGTGCGAACTCCTCCACCGTGCGGCGGAGTTCCTCGTGCTCGGGGGAGAGGCGGTGGTCCAGCGACATGACTCAGGGCTCCTGGTGGGAGAGGGCACGCACGGTACGGGAGGGGCTGGGGCGGCCCAGCCGGCCGGCCATCCACACGCTGGTGGCGGTGAGACGGCCGAGGTCGACCCCGGTCGAGATGCCGAGGCCGTGGAGCATCCACACCAGGTCCTCGGTGGCGAGGTTCCCGGTGGCGCTCTTGGCGTACGGACAGCCGCCCAGGCCGCCGGCGGAGGCGTCGACGGTGGTCACTCCGTGGCGGAGGGCGGCAAGGGTGTTGGCCAGTGCCTGGCCGTAGGTGTCGTGGAAGTGCACGGCCAGCCGGCCGGTGGGCACGCCCGCCTCGTTCAGCGCGGTCAGCAGGGCGGCGACGTGCCCGGGCGTGGCCACACCGATGGTGTCGCCCAGGCTCAGCTCGTCACAGCCCATCTCCAGCAGGCTGCGGCAGACGCGGACCACCTGCCCGACGGGCACCGCGCCCTCCCACGGATCGCCGAAGCACATGGAGAGGTAGCCGCGCACCGCCAGCCCGGCCTCGCGCGCCGACGCCACGACCGGCTCGAACATCGCCAGCGACTCGTCGACGGTGCGATTGAGGTTCGCCTTGGCGAAGGACTCGGTGGCGCTGCCGAACACGGCGATCTCCCGGGCCCCCAGGGCCAGGGCCCGGTCCAGGCCGCGCCGGTTCGGCACGAGGACGGGCAGGCGGACGCCGCCCTCCTTCAGGTCGGCCAGCTGCGGCATCAGCTGCTCGGCGTCGGCCAGCTGCGGCACCCACTCGGGGCGCACGAAGCTGGTCGCCTCGACCGTCGTCAGGCCGGCGTCGGCGAGACGGTGAATGAACTCCGCCTTCACCTCCGTCGGCACGACGGCCTTCTCGTTCTGCAGGCCGTCCCGCGGGCCCACCTCGTGAATGCGCACCCGGGAGGGCAGCGCGGGGTCGGGGACGACCATGGGCAGGGCGGCGTGGGTCATGACTCCACCTCACTGTCGGACGCCACCGGGGTGACCACGGCCAGGACCTGATCCATGGCCACCGTGCTGCCGGCCGTGACATCGAGCTCCGTGACGGTGCCGGCGTGCGGGGCGGCGATGACGTGCTCCATCTTCATGGCCTCGACGACGAGCAGGCTCTGCCCCGCGGCGACCTCGTCGCCGACCGCGGCCTTGACGACGGTGACCGTGCCGGGCATCGGCGCGGTGAGCGTCCCGGCGTGCGCGCCGGCCGCGCCGCCGTGCAGACCGGCATCGACCGGGTCGTGGGGGAGCAGGTGCCATGCGCCTTCGGCACCGGCGAGCCATGTGCCCTCGGGACCGTGGCTGACGGTGAAGGCGTGGGTGACGCCGTCGAGCTCAAGGCTGATCTCCGCCGCCCCGCCCCCTCCCGCCGTGGCGGGCAGCAGCTTCGCGCTGCGGGGGGCCTCGGTGGCGCCCTCCGTGGCCGGCGGCAGCAGGAACTGCGCGTCCGTCGCCGCCCCGCGCACGCGGACCGTCACCGGCGCGTGCCCCGGAACGCGGAAGTGATGCTGCGTCCAGGCGGCCTCGCCGCCGAGGCGCCAGCCGGTCGGCACGGAGAACGGGTCCACCCACGCGGGAGCCACCGGGCCCCGGTCTTCGCGCGGGAACAACTCCCTCTGGCGCAGCAACGCACCCGCGACGTACACCTCCTGCGGCACCTCCGTCGGTACGAGCGTCGCCGCCTCCCGGTCCACCAGGCCCGTGTCCAGCTCGCCCGCCACCACCGCCGGGTGCCCCAGCAGGCGTCGCAGGAAGGCGGCGTTGGTGTCCACGCCGAGCACGACCGTGCGGGCCAGCGCGCCGCGCAGGCGGCGCAGTGCCGTGGCGCGGTCCGGGCCGTGGGCGACGACCTTGGCGACCATGGGGTCGTACGACGTGCCGACGGCGATGCCCTCCGCGAGGCCGGAGTCCACGCGGACGCCGTCTCCCGTCGGTTCGTGCAGGGTCAGCACCGTGCCGGCCGAGGGCAGGAAGTCGACGCGGTCGCCCGTGACGCGCGCCGTCTCGGCACAGATGCGGGCCTCCACCGCGTGCCCGGTGAGCGTGACGTCCTCCTGGGCGAGGGGCAGGTGCTCGCCGGAGGCGACGCGGATCTGCCACTCGACGAGGTCCAGCCCGGTGATCATCTCGGTGACCGGGTGCTCGACCTGGAGCCGGGTGTTCATCTCCATGAAGTAGTAGGAGGAGGGGTCGTTGCCGGGCACGATGAACTCGACCGTGCCCGCGCCCGTGTACCCGCAGGAGCGCGCGGCCTGCACCGCGGCCTCGCCCATCGCCGCCCGGGTGGCCTCGTCGAGGAACGGGGAGGGCGCCTCCTCGATGATCTTCTGGTGCCGTCGCTGCAGCGAGCACTCGCGCTCGCCGAGGTGGACGACGTGGCCGTGGCCGTCGGCGAGGACCTGGATCTCGATGTGCCGGGGCCGGTCGACCCAGCGCTCGACGAGCAGGGTGTCGTCGCCGAAGGAGCCGCGCGCCTCGCGCCGCGCCGCCGCGATCTCCTCGCCGAGCGCGGCCTCCTCGCGCACCAGGCGCATGCCCTTGCCGCCGCCGCCCGCCGAGGGCTTGAGCAGCACGGGCATGCCGATCCCGCGCGCGGCGGCCGCCAGTTCGGCGTCGCTCAGGCCGCTGCCCGAGGAGCCGGGCACGACCGGCACACCGGCCGCGCGGACCGTCTCCTTGGCGCGGATCTTGTCGCCCATGAGCTCGATCGCACCGGCCGGCGGGCCGATGAAGACCAGGCCGGCCTCGGCGCAGGCGCGGGCGAAGGCGGCGTTCTCGGCGAGGAAGCCGTAGCCGGGGTGGACGGCCTGCGCGCCGGTACGGGCGGCGGCGTCGATCAAGCGCGGTATGGACAGGTAGCTCTCGGCGGCGGCCGCCGGGCCGATGCGCACGGCGGTGTCGGCCTCGCGCACATGGCGGGCGCCGGCGTCCGCGTCGCTGAAGACGGCGACCGAGTGGATCCCGAGCGAGCGCAGGGTGCGCACGACCCGTACGGCGATCTCGCCTCGGTTGGCGACCAGGACAGTGTCGAACATGCTCCGCCTCACATCCGGAAGACGCCGTAGCCGGGCGCCGTGCCGTCGCGCTGCGGCAGCGGCGCGTTGGCGCACGCGGTCAGGGCCAGACCCAGCACCTGCCGGGTCTCCAGGGGGTCGATGACGCCGTCGTCCCACAGCCGGGCGGTCGCGTAGTAGGCGTTGCCCTGGCGTTCGTACTGGTCGCGGATGGGGGCCCGGAAGGCCTCCTCGTCCTGCGCGCTCCACTGCTCGCCGTGCGCCTCCAGCTGGTCGCGCTTGACCGTGGCCAGCACGGAAGCGGCCTGCTCGCCGCCCATCACCGAGATCTTGGCGTTGGGCCACATCCACAGGAAGCGGGGCGAGTAGGCCCGGCCGCACATCGAGTAGTTGCCGGCGCCGTAGGAGCCGCCGATGACGACGGTGAGCTTGGGCACCCGCGTGCACGCCACGGCGGTGACCATCTTCGCGCCGTGCTTGGCGATGCCGCCCGCCTCGTACTGCCGGCCGACCATGAAGCCGGAGATGTTCTGCAGGAACAGCAGGGGTATGCCGCGCTGGTCGCACAGCTCGATGAAGTGGGCGCCCTTCTGGGCGGATTCGGCGAAGAGGATGCCGTTGTTGGCGACGATGCCCACCGGGTGGCCGTGGATGCGGGCGAAGCCGGTGACCAGCGTCTGCCCGAACTCCGCCTTGAACTCGGCGAACCGCGAGCCGTCGACGAGGCGCGCGATGACCTCGCGCACGTCGTACGGGGTGCGCGGGTCGACCGGCACCACGCCGTACAGGCCGGCCGGGTCGGCCTTCGGCTCCTCGACCGGCTCCACCGCCCACGGCAGGGGACCGCGGCGGGGGAGGGTGGAGACGATGGTGCGCACGATCCGCAGGGCGTGCTCGTCGTTCTCGGCGAGGTGGTCGGTGACGCCCGACACCCGCGAGTGGACCTCGCCGCCGCCCAGCTCCTCGGCCGTGACGACCTCGCCCGTGGCCGCCTTCACCAGCGGCGGGCCGCCGAGGAAGATCGTGCCCTGATCGCGCACGATCACGGCCTCGTCGCTCATCGCCGGGACGTACGCGCCGCCGGCGGTGCACGAGCCCATCACGGCCGCGATCTGCGGGATGCCGGCGCCGGACATCCGCGCCTGGTTGTAGAAGATGCGGCCGAAGTGCTCGCGGTCGGGGAAGACCTCGTCCTGCATGGGCAGGAAGGCGCCGCCGGAGTCCACCAGGTACAGGCAGGGCAGCCGGTTCTCCAGCGCGATCTCCTGCGCGCGCAGGTGCTTCTTGACGGTCATGGGGTAGTAGGTGCCGCCCTTGACCGTGGCGTCGTTGGCGACGACCACCACCTCGCGCCCGGAGACCCGGCCGATGCCGGCGATCACGCCCGCGGCCGGCGCGGCATCCCCGTACATCCCGTCGGCCGCCAGGGGTGCGAGCTCCAGGAAGGGCGAGCCCGCGTCCAGCAGGGCGTCCACCCTGTCGCGCGGCAGCAGCTTGCCGCGCGCGGTGTGCCGTGCGCGCGCCTTCTCGCCCCCGCCCAGCCGGGCCCGGGCGAGCTTGGCCCGCAACTGCGCCACCAGCTCGTGGTGGGCGGCCTCGTTGCCCCGCCAGGCCTCGGACGCCGGATCGGCGGCGCTCCCGAGCACCGGTGCCTGCTGCATGTCCTCGAGCTCCCTTGCTCGGTTAATGAGCGTTAACACATCTGGCTTCAGGTTAACGAGCACTAACGCCGCTGTCTAGAATTGTTTTTCGTGAACGACGCAGCCCCCCGCACCCGCACCGCCGCCGCCCCGGCCGCCGCCTCCCGCCGCGAGCAGATCCTCCAGCAGGCCGCGCGGCTCTTCGCCGAGCGCGGCTTCCACGGGGTCGGGGTGGACGAGATAGGGGCCGCGGTCGGCATCAGCGGCCCCGGCCTGTACCGGCACTTCGCCGGCAAGGACGCGATGCTGGCGGAGCTGCTGGTGGGCATCAGCGGCCGGCTCTTCGCGGGCGGCCGGCGACGGGTGGCCGAGGCGGCGGAGGCGGGCGCGGATCCCGCCGCCGTGCTCGACTCGCTCATCGACGGGCACATCGACTTCGCCCTCGACGACCGCGACCTGATCACGCTCCACGACCGGGAGCTGGGCCAGCTGCGCGACAGCGACCGCAAGCTGGTGCGCTCCCTGCAGCGGCAGTACGTGGAGCTGTGGGTCGAGGTGGTCCGCCGGCTGCACCCCGAGGCCGCCGAGACCGAGGTGCGGGCCGCCGTGCACGCCGTCTTCGGCCTGCTGAACTCCACCCCGCACCTCGGCCGCCCCGGCGCCCTGCCCGGCCGGGACGCCACCGCCGCACTGCTGCGCCGCCTGGCGCTGGGCGCGCTGGCCGCCCTCGCGCGCTGACCGGCCGCCGCGCGCGGAGGGCAAGGATCTGGACAGCCCCCTGACCGGCCGGTAGCTTGCGCTGAGCAAGCGCTTATACAGCGACAGCCGGGGAGGGGACGCGATGCGCCGCACCGTCTTCAACGAGGACCACGAAGCTTTCCGGGAGACGATCCGCGCCTTCATCGCCGCCGAGGTCGTGCCGCACTACGACGAGTGGCGCGAGGCCGGGGCCGTCCCGCGCGACTTCTACAAGAAACTCGGCGAGCTCGGCGTCTTCGGCATCGAGGTGCCCGAGGAGTACGGCGGCGCCGGCCAGCGCACGTACAAGTACCAGGCGGTCATCAGCGAGGAGTGCGCCCGCGCCGGGGTCAGCTTCGGCGGCAGCAGCGTGCACACCGCACTGTGCCTGCCCTACCTGCTGACCTACGGCACCGAGGAGCAGAAGCGGCGCTGGCTGCCGCCGTTCGTCTCCGGCGACATGATGACCGCCATCGCCATGACCGAGCCGGGCACCGGATCCGACCTGGCCGGGATGCGCACCACCGCCCGCCTGTCGCAGGACGGCACCCACTACGTCCTCAACGGCGCCAAGACCTTCATCACCGGCGGTGTGCAGGCGGACCGCGTCCTGGTGTGCGCCCGCACCTCGCCCGCCACCCCCGAGGACCGGCGCGGCGGCATCTCCCTCCTCGTCGTCGACACCTCCTCCGAGGGCTACGCCGTCGGCCGCAAGCTGGAGAAGCTGGGCCTGCAGGCCTCCGACACCGCCGAGCTGTCGTTCACCGACGTCAAGGTGCCCGCCGAAGACCTCCTCGGCGAGGAGGGCAAGGCCTTCGGCTACCTCACCCACAACCTCCCGCAGGAGCGGCTCGGCATCGCCTTCACCGCCTACGCGCAGTCGGCCGCCGCCGTGGAGTTCGCCAAGACCTACGTGCGCGAACGCACCGTCTTCGGGCAGCCCGTCGCCGCCTTCCAGAACACCAAGTTCGTCCTCGCCGACTGCAAGGCCGACGTCGACGCCATGCAGGCGGTCGTCGACCGGGCCCTGGAAGCGCACGACGCCGGCGAGCTGACGGCCGCCGACGCCGCCTCCGCCAAGCTCTTCACCACCGAACGCGCCGCCGTCGTCATCGACAAGTGCCTGCAGTTGCACGGCGGTTACGGCTACATGATGGAGTATCCGATCGCCCGCCTGTACGCCGACACCCGCGTCAGCCGCATCTACGGCGGCACCAGTGAGGTCATGCGCTCGATCATCGCCAAGTCGATGGGTCTGTAGGCGGTCCGTGATGAACAAGCCCCCCACCGCCGGCGAGCCCCCCACCCCGCTCGACGACCTGCTCGCCCTCCTCGACCTCGAACCGATCGAGGAGAACATCTTCCGCGGCACCACCGACCGCCCCATCCTCGTGCCGCGCGTCTTCGGCGGCCAGGTCGCCGCCCAGGCCCTGGTCGCCGCGGGCCGCACGGTCCCCGGCGACCGGCAGGCCCACTCCCTGCACTCCTACTTCCTGCGCCCCGGCGACCCCGCGGTGCCCATCGTCTACACCGTCGACCGCATCCGCGACGGCCGCTCGTTCACCACGCGCCGCGTCGTCGCCGTCCAGCACGGACAGCCGATCTTCCACCTCTCCGCGTCCTTCCAGACGCACGAGGAGGGGCTCGAACACCAGGAGCCCATGCCGGCGGCCGCCGACCCCTCCACCCTTCCCACGGCCGCCGAGATGCTGCCGCGCTACGCCACCCACCTGGGCGGGCAGGACCGCGTCGAGCGCATCCTCGAAGCCCGCGCCGCCGTCGACCTGCGGTACGCCGACGAGCCGCCCTTCGCGAGCGTCGGCGAGCCGAGGGAGGCCAAGTCGCAGGTTTGGTTCCGGACCAACGGCAAACTGGCGGACGATCCGCTGCTGCACATCGTGCTCGCCACCTATGTCTCCGACATGACCCTGCTGGACTCGGTCCTGCTCGCCCACGGGCGGGGCGGCTGGGCGGTCGGCGACGTCGTGGGCGCGAGCCTGGACCACGCCATGTGGTTCCACCGGCCCTTCCGCGCCGACGAGTGGCTGCTGTACGACCAGGAGAGCCCCACCGCCCAGGGCGGGCGCGGCCTGGCACGGGGGCGTATCTTCACCCAGGACGGGCGGTTGGCGGTCTCGGTCATCCAGGAGGGACTGATCCGCGTACCGCGTGGTTCCTAGGGGAGGGGAACGCGATGGGAGCGGCCGGACGAGCCCTGCTGATGGCAGGGGGAGCGGTCGCGATGGCCGCGGGCATCGTGCTGGCGTTCTTCGCGCACGGCCGCGTGCTGGAGATGACCGGCCTGGACCGGCTCGGCTGGGGCCTCGCCCTGCGGGCCTTCGAGGTGGCGGTGCTCTACGGCGGCTCGTGGCTGGTGATCCGCGGCTGGAACGGCCTGCGCGGCCGCACACCACAGTGAAAGGGCCCCGGCCGGGGCCCGTCCCCTACTGCAGCCCCGCCGCGTCCAGCAGGTACGCCGTCATCGGCTCGTAGAACCGCGGGTCCAGTACGTGGTCGTCCAGCGGCACCGCCACCTGCAGCGTGCCCTCCGCCTCCGCCAGGAACAGCGCCGGGTCGTTGCAGTCCGCGTACCCGACCGCGTCGATGCCGCGCTGGGCCGCGCAGCCGGCCCAACCGTGGTCGGCGACCACCAGGTCCGGCAGCGGCAGGCCGCACGCCGCGAGCCCGTCGAGGATCGCCGCCATCGGCGCCGGGGAGTGCGTGTGCCACAGCGTCGCGCCGCGCTCGTACACCGCCACGCCCGCGACCTGGTGGACGGCGCCGTCGTCCGCCCGCAGACCGCCCGGGACGGAGAGGATCTCGCAGCCGGCGGCCCGCAGCGCGTCCGCCGTCATGCGGTGCACGTCCAGCAGCCCCCCGGGGTGCCCGGTGGCGAACAGCACCCGCCGGCGGCCCTCCGCCGCCTTGCGCAGGAACGCCGCGGCCCGCTCCAGCGCGGCCACCGTCAGCTCGGGGTCGATGGTGTCCTGGCCCGCGCGGTGCTCCACGTCGTCACTGACGCCGCAGCGCTCCGCCATGACGGCGAGCACGTCCTGCTCGTCCGTCCAGCGCTCGCCGAACTCCAGCCCGAACCAGTAGTGACGATCACCGAGGGCGAGCCTGCGGTAGTGCTCCAGGTTGTTCTCCCGCGGGGTGGCGACGTTCCCCGCGATGCGCGTCCGGACGAGGTGGTCGATCAGTTCGCTGCGGCTGGGTGCTATCGGCATGGACCCATTCTCCCCCGGTCGGCGCGATGGACGCGGTGTCCATATGGCGAGGCCGGACCTGCACATCCGTACATGTGCGCACACGGCCTCCCTGCCTACCCTCGGGTACGAGCACGCCAGCCGTTCGCGCGTTGACGCGACCGTGACCCGGCGGCGCCCCGTCCGTGATCCGAGAGGCCCGAGAAGCATGAGCACCCCCGCCCCCCGTGAACCGCGCGGCCCCGTCGACTCCTCGCGCATCCCGCGCTACGCCGGCCCGGCCACCTTCGCCCGCCTGCCCCGCCTGGACGAGGTCGGCACCGCCGACGTCGCCGTCGTCGGCGTGCCCTTCGACACCGGCGTCTCCTACCGCCCCGGCGCCCGCTTCGGCGGCAACGCCATCCGCGAGGCCTCCCGCCTGCTGCGCCCGTACAACCCGGCGCAGGACGCCTCCCCCTTCGCCCTGGCCCAGGTCGCGGACGCCGGCGACATCGCCGCGAACCCGTTCAACATCGACGAGGCCGTCGAGACGATCGAGGCCGCGGCCGACGACCTGCTGGGCACCGGTGCCCGCATGATGACGCTCGGCGGCGACCACACCATCGCGCTGCCGCTGCTGCGCTCGGTGGCCAAGAAGCACGGCCCGGTCGCGCTGCTGCACTTCGACGCGCACCTCGACACCTGGGACACCTACTTCGGCGCCGAGTACACCCACGGCACGCCGTTCCGCCGGGCCGTCGAGGAGGGCATCCTCGACACCGAGGCGCTGTCCCACGTCGGCACGCGCGGCCCGCTGTACGGCAAGAAGGACCTCACCGACGACGAGAAGATGGGCTTCGGCATCGTCACCTCGGCCGACGTGATGCGCCGCGGCGTGGACGAGATCGCCGACCAGCTGCGCCAGCGCGTCGGCGACCGCCCGCTGTACATCTCCATCGACATCGACGTCCTGGACCCGGCCCACGCGCCCGGCACCGGCACCCCGGAGGCGGGCGGCCTGACCTCCCGCGAGCTGCTGGAGATCATCCGCGGTCTGTCCTCCTGCAACCTCGTCTCCGCCGACGTCGTCGAGGTCGCCCCGGCGTACGACCACGCGGAGATCACCTGCGTCGCCGCCTCGCACACCGCCTACGAGCTGACGACGATCATGTCGCGCCAGATCGCCGCCGCGCGCGGCTGATCGTAAAGGCGGCGTAAGGCCGGGCCCCGAACGCAACAAGGAGGCGTCAGGGCCCGGCCCCGCGGTGTCCCGGCCCGGTTGGCTGGAGGTGACCGATCACCTCACCGACTGCCGAAGGCCGACACCGCCGATGCTTCACCTGGTACCGGGACAGGACACCGCTCAGCAGCAGCCCCCGACGCCCGCACCCGCGGCGCGCCGCAGCGGACACCGCCGGCACCGGCGGGTGGGAGCCGGGGTCGTCGAACCCCGCCAGCTGCTCACCTCCCTGCCGGAGGCGGTGCGCAAGCTGCACCCCCGGGTGATGGTCCGTCACCCGGTGCTGTTCGTGGTCGAGGTCGGTTCGGCGCTCACCACACTCTCGGCGATCCTCGACCCGTCGTTCTTCACCTGGTTCATCAGCGCCTGGCTCTGGCTCACTGTCGTCTTCGCCAACCTGGCCGAGGCCGTTGCCGAGGGCCGCGGCCGGGCACAGGCGGAGTCGCTGCGCCGCGCCCGCAGCAGCACCACCGCCCGCCGGCTGCGCAGCTGGCGGGTCGGCATGGACCGCCGCGAGTGGTACGAGGAGCGGGTGCAGGCCACCGACCTGCGCCCCCACGACGTGGTCGTGGTGGACGCCGGCGAGACCGTCCCCGGCGACGGCGAGGTCGTCGACGGCGTGGCCTCGGTGGACGAGTCGGCGGTCACCGGCGAGTCCGCCCCCGTCATCAGGGAGGCCGGCGGCGACCGGTCCGGCGTCACCGGCGGCACCACGGTGCTCTCCGACCGGATCGTCGTGCGGATCACCTCGCGTTCCGGCAGCACCTTCCTCGACCGCATGATTGCCCTGGTCGAGGGCACCAGCCGGCAGAAGACCCCCAACGAGCTGGCGCTGAACATCCTGCTCGCCGCGCTCACCGTGATCTTCATCCTGGCCGTGGTCTCGCTGCAGCCCATGGCCGGCTGGTCGGGCGCTCCCCAGTCGATCACCGTCCTGGTGGCCCTGCTGGTGACGCTGATCCCGACGACCATCGGCGCTCTGCTCTCCGCCATCGGCATCGCCGGCATGGACCGCCTCGTCCAGCGCAACGTGATCGCCCTCTCCGGCCGGGCCGTGGAGGCCGCGGGCGACGTGGGCACCCTGCTGCTGGACAAGACCGGCACCATCACCCTGGGCAACCGGCAGGCCGCCTCCTTCGTGCCCGTCCGCGGTGTTGCCGCCGAGCTGCTCGCGGACGCCGCCCAGTTGTCCTCACTGGCCGACGAGACGCCCGAGGGCCGCTCGATCGTGGCCCTGGCCGAGCGGTACGGCATCCGGCACGCGCCCGCGGAACTCGCGCACGGCGTTTTCGTGCCGTTCTCCGCACAGACGCGCATGAGCGGCGTCGACTTCCATCACCAGGGCGACTTCTGCCGCATCCGCAAGGGCGCCGGCAGCGCGGTCACCGAGTGGGTCGCCCGGCGCGGCGGCGAGGTGCCCGCGGAGGCCGGATGGATCGCCGACGGCATCGCCGCCGGCGGCGGCACGCCGCTCCTGGTGGCCATGGAGGACAGCGAGGGGGCCCGCGTCCTGGGCGCCGTTCACCTGAAGGACGTCGTCAAACCCGGCATCGCCGAGCGGTTCGCCGAACTGCGCGCCATGGGCATCAGGACCGTCATGGTCACCGGTGACAACCCGCTCACCGCCAAGGCCATCGCGGCCGAGGCCGGCGTCGACGACGTCCTGGCCGAGGCCACGCCCGAGGAGAAGCTGGCGCTCATCAAGCGCGAACAGGCCGGCGGCAATCTGGTGGCGATGACCGGCGACGGAACCAACGACGCCCCCGCCCTCGCCCAGGCCGACGTCGGCGTCGCCATGAACACCGGCACCTCCGCCGCCAAGGAGGCCGGCAACATGGTCGACCTCGACTCGAACCCGACCAAGCTCATCGAGATCGTCGAGACCGGCAAACAGCTGCTGATCACCCGCGGCGCCCTGACCACCTTCTCCATCTGCAACGACGTCGCCAAGTACTTCGCCATCGTCCCCGCCATGTTCGGCGGTGTGGCGGGCTACGAGGGGCTGGAAAAGCTCAACATCATGGGCCTGCACAGCCCCACCTCCGCCGTCGCCTCCGCGATCGTCTTCAACGCCCTGGTCATCGTCGCCCTCATCCCGCTCGCCCTGCGCGGTGTGCGCTACGTGCCCGCCTCCGCCCACGCCCTGCTCCGCCGCAACCTGGGCATCTACGGGCTGGGCGGCCTGGTGGCGCCCTTCGCCGGCATCAAACTCATCGACCTGGTGATCCAATACGTGCCGGGCATGTGATCCGAACCGCGCACCGTATTGCAGGCGCCGTATTGCAGCGGGATGAAATCCGCAGCCCAGAGCGTTGGGGCCTTCCGTCGGAGACAGGCAGGAATAGGACGGGGAGGTTCCGGGTGGCCGCGACGACCACGACCGGTCAGGGGTGGGCCAGGCGGCTCACCGGGTATTGCTGGCGGTACCGCGGGGCGGTGCTGCTGGCCCTCGGCTCGTCCCTCGCCGGCATGGCCGTCATGGCGCTCGTCCCCCTGATACCCAAGCTGATCATCGACGACGTCATAGGCGCCCACCGGCGCCCCCTCGCCCCCTGGGCCACCCTCCTGATCGTCGCGGCGCTGGTCGTCTACGCGCTGACCTACGTGCGCCGCTACTACGGCGGACGGCTGGCCCTGGACGTCCAGCACGACCTGCGGACCGAGATGTACGCCGCGATCGCCCGCCTGGACGGCAAGCGGCAGGACGAACTGTCGACCGGACAGGTCATCGGCCGCGCCACCAGCGACCTGCAGCTGATCCAGTCGCTGCTGTTCATGCTCCCGATGATGATCGGCAACATCCTGCTGTTCGTCATCTCCCTCGTGGTGATGGTCGCCCTCTCGCCGCTGCTGACCATCGTCGCCCTCGCCGTCGCCCCCGCCCTGTGGTTCCTCGCCCAGCGCAGCCGCGCCAAGGTCTTCCCGGCCACCTGGCACGCCCAGGCCCAGGCCGCGGCCGTCGCGGGCGTCGTCGACGGCGCCGTCAGCGGGGTGCGCGTCGTCAAGGGCTTCGGGCAGGAGGCCCAGGAGGCCGCCAAGCTCCGCGAGGTCGGCCGCGGCCTGTTCGCCGGCCGGATGCGCACCGTACGGCTCAACTCCCGCTACACCCCCGCCCTGCAGGCCGTCCCGGCCCTCGGACAGGTCGCCATGCTGGCCCTCGGCGGCTGGATGGCCACCCGTGGCCAGGTCACCCTGGGCACCTTCGTCGCCTTCTCGACCTACCTCGCCCAGCTCGTCGGCCCCGTGCGGATGCTGACCATGGTGCTCACCGTCGGCCAGCAGGCCCGCGCCGGCGTGGAGCGCGTCCTGGAGCTCGTCGACACCGAGCCGGTCGTCAAGGAGCGCGAGGACGCGCGCGAGCTGCCCGCGGACGCCCCCGCCACCGTCGAGTTCGACGAGATGACCTTCGGCTACGGCTCCGGCCGGGCCGTCCTGCAGGGCGTCTCGCTGCGCCTGGAACCCGGCGAGACGGTGGCCGTCGTCGGCGCCTCCGGCAGCGGCAAGTCCACCCTCGCGCTGCTGCTGCCGCGCTTCTACGACGTCACCGGCGGAGCGGTGCGCATCGGCGGCCAGGACGTGCGCGAGCTGACGCTGTCCTCGCTGCGCGCGGCCATCGGGCTGGTGCCGGAGGACAGCTTCCTGTTCTCCGACAGCGTCCGCGACAACATCGCCTACGGCGTGCCCGGCGCCACCGACGAGCAGATACGGGCGGCGGCCCGCGCGGCCCAGGCGGACGGTTTCATCTCGGCCCTGCCCGACGGCTACGACACCAAGGTCGGCGAGCAGGGCCTGAGCCTGTCCGGGGGCCAGCGCCAGCGCATCGCGCTCGCCCGCGCCATCCTCACCGACCCCCGGCTGCTGGTGCTCGACGACGCCACCTCCGCCGTCGACGCGCGCGTGGAGCACGAGATCCACGAGGCGCTGCGCGGGGTGATGGCGGGCCGTACGACCCTGCTGATCGCCCACCGCGCCTCGACCCTGGCCCTCGCCGACCGCATCGCCGTCCTCGACGGCGGCCGGCTCGTCGACGTGGGCACCGCGGACGAGCTGCAGGAGCGCTGCTCCCTCTACCGCCGCCTGCTGACGGACCCCGAGGAGCTCGCCGGGGTGACGAAGGACCCCGCCGGCGCGGTGACCGTCGGCGCCGCCTTCGGCGGCGAGGCGGCCGCCACCGGCCTGATGGAGCGCCCGGCGCTCCAGGAGGAGGCCCCCGCGGGCCCCCGCCGCGTCGTCGACGGCATCACCCCGCAGCTGTGGGTGCGCAAGGAGGACGACGGCGCGCACCGGGCGCCGGCCGGCATGCCCGCCTCCCCCGAACTGCTCGCCAAGGTCGAGGCGCTGCCCCCGGCCACCGACACCCCGGACATCGACGAGGAGCAGGCCGCCCGGCCCGAGGAGTCCTACGGGCTGCGGCAGATGCTGCGGGGCTTCGGGGTGCCGCTGGCCATCGGCCTGCTGCTGGTGGCCGGTGACGCGGTGGCCGGCCTGCTGCTGCCCGTACTGATCCGGCACGGCATCGACCAGGGCGTCCAGAAGCTGGCCCTCGGTGCGGTCTGGGCGGCCTCCGCCCTCGCGCTGCTCGTCGTCCTCGGCCAGTGGGCCGCGCAGGTGGGCGAGACCCGGATGACCGGGCGCACCGGCGAGCGGCTGCTGTACGCGCTGCGCGTGAAGATCTTCGCCCAGCTGCAGCGGCTCGGGCTCGACTACTACGAGCGCGAACTGACCGGCAAGATCATGACCCGGATGACCACGGACATCGATGCCATGTCGACGTTCCTGCAGACCGGTCTGGTCACCGCCGTCGTCTCCGTGCTCACCTTCTTCGGCATCCTCGTCGCCCTCCTGGTCATCGACGTCGAGCTCGCCCTGGTCGTCTTCGCGACGCTGCCGCCGCTCGTCCTCGGCACCGTCGTCTTCCGCCGGCAGAGCGTCAAGGCGTACGAACTGGCCCGCGAGCGCGTGGGCGTGGTCAACGCCGACCTGCAGGAGACCGTCGCCGGGCTGCGGATCGTGCAGGCGTTCCGCCGCGAGGAGACCGGCGCCCGCCGGTTCGCCGAGCGCAGCGCGCAGTACCGGCAGGCGCGGGTGCACGGCCAGTGGCTGATATCCGTGTACTTCCCCTTCGTGCAGCTGCTGTCGTCCGTCGCCGCGGCCGGCGTGCTGATCGTGGGCGCGGGCCGGGTGAGCGACGGCACGCTGACCGCAGGCGCGCTGGTGGCCTACCTGCTCTACATCGACCTGTTCTTCGCCCCCGTCCAGCAGCTGTCGCAGGTCTTCGACGGCTACCAGCAGGCGATGGTCTCCCTCGGCCGTGTCCAGGAGCTGCTGCGGGAGAAGACGGCCACGCCGGTGGCCGCCGATCCGCAGCCTGTGCGCGAGCTGACGGGTGAAATCGTCTTCGACGACGTCCACTTCGCCTACGGGGACGGTGAAAAGGCCCTGTCCGGCATCCGGCTGACGGTGCCCGCCGGGCAGACCGTCGCCTTCGTCGGCGAGACGGGCGCCGGGAAGTCCACCCTGGTGAAGCTGGTCGCGCGCTTCTACGACCCCACCTCCGGCGCCGTCCTGGCCGACGGGGTCGACCTGCGCGAGCTCGACCCCGTCGGCTACCGCCACCGCCTGGGCGTCGTGCCCCAGGAGCCGTACCTCTTCCCCGGCACCGTGCGCGACGCCATCGCCTACGGCCGCCCGGAGGCCACCGACGCCGAGGTCGAGGCGGCCGCACGGGCCGTCGGCGCGCACGCGATGATCGCCACCTTGGAGGGCGGCTACCTGCACCCGGTCGCCGAGCGCGGCCGCAACCTCTCCGCCGGCCAGCGGCAGCTGATCGCCCTGGCCCGCGCCGAGCTCGTCGACCCCGACGTCCTGCTGCTGGACGAGGCCACGGCCGCCCTGGACCTCGCGACGGAGGCCCTGGTCAACCAGGCCACCGACCGGCTCGCCGGCCGGCGCACGACCCTGGTGGTGGCCCACCGGCTGTCGACGGCGGCCCGCGCCGACCGCGTGGTGGTGCTCGACCGCGGCCGCGTCGTCGAGGACGGCACGCACGCCGAACTGCTGGCCAAGGACGGCCGGTACGCCCAGCTGTGGCGGACGTTCACGGGAGAGGCCGTCCCCGCCTAGGGCGAACCGGGCCGCCGGTCAAGGTCGTTTTCCCGCCGCCGCGGGCTCTGGCGTGGCGGCCGTGCGCCCCGGTAGGTTCGCGGCGACTTTCGCGAACCAAGGGGAGGGCGCATGCGCAAGGCTGTCAGATGGCTGCTGGCACTGACGATGTCCATAGGGACGGTCGGTGCCAGCAGCGCGGCGGCGGGGGCGGCGGACACGACCGCCACGCCGGACATCAAGGACCGCATCCTGAAGATCCCCGGGATGAGCTTCGTCGAGGAGAAGCCCTACGAGGGCTACCGCTACCTCGTGCTGAACTACACCCAGCCCGTGGACCACAGGAACCCGGCCAAGGGCACCTTCCAGCAGCGCTTCACGCTGCTGCACAAGGCCACCGACCGGCCCACCGTCTTCTACACCTCCGGCTACAACGTCTCCACCACCCCGTCCCGCAGCGAGCCCACGCGCATCGTCGACGGCAACCAGGTGTCGATGGAGTACCGCTTCTTCACCCCGTCGCGGCCGCAGCCGGCCGACTGGTCGAAGCTCGACATCTGGCAGGCCGCCAGCGACCAGCACCGCCTCTTCGAGGCCCTCAAGCCCGTCTACGGCAAGAACTGGCTGGCGACCGGCGGCAGCAAGGGCGGCATGACGGCGACGTACTACCGCCGCTTCTACCCGAAGGACATGAACGGCACCGTCGCCTACGTCGCACCCAACGACGTGGTCAACGACGAGGACTCCGCCTACGACCGCTTCCTGGCGAACGTCGGCGACCAGGCCTGCCGCACGCAGCTGAACTCCGTGCAGCGCGAGGCCCTCGTCCGCCGCGGCGAGATCGTCGCCCGCTACCAGAAGTGGGCCGACGAGAACGGCAAGACCTTCAAGACCGTCGGCAGCGCCGACAAGGCCTACGAGAACGTCGTCCTCGACCTGGTGTGGGCGTTCTGGCAATACCACCTGCAGAGCGACTGCAAGACCGTCCCGGCGACGAAGGCGTCCACCGACGAGCTGTACAAGTTCATCGACGACATCTCCGGCTTCGACGGCTACACCGACCAGGGCCTGGAGCGCTTCACGCCGTACTACTACCAGGCCGGCACCGAACTGGGCTCGCCCACGCCCAAGTTCGCGCACCTGAAGGACCTGCTGCGCTACCGCGACAGCTACCAGCCGCGCACCTACGTGCCGCGTGACATCCCCATGAAGTTCCGCCCCGGCGCGATGGCCGACGTCGACCGCTGGGTGCGCGAGAAGAGCAGCAACATGCTCTTCGTCTACGGGCAGAACGACCCGTGGAGCGCCGAACCGTTCCGCCTCGGCCGGGGCGCCACCGCCCGCCACGACTACCGCTTCTACGCGCCCGGCGGCAACCACGGCTCCAACATCTCCCAGCTGGTCGCCGACGAGCGGGCCACCGCGACGGCCGAGGTGCTGCGCTGGGCGGGCGTCGCCCCCGCGGCCGTCCAGAAGGACGAGCACAAGGCCAAGCCGCTCGCCCCGTACAACGAAAAGCTCGACAAGCAGAAGGTCGAGCGCCAGAACGCGCTGCGGCCGTAAGAGCTTCAAGGCAAGAGCCTCAAGAGCGGTGTTCTAGGGCAGGCGGCGGGCACACCCCACGGGTGTCCCGCCGCCCACCTGTACGTACAGGTCGGTGTCCGGCGGGCAGGCGGAGCGTGTGCGCACCGTCGACTCGATCCGGTACTCCGGCGCGTGGCCGAGGGAGCCGTCGCACGTCGTCTCCTTCACCACCCCGCGGTGCTCGGTGTAGACGCAGTCGCCGGGCACCGTCAGCGGGCCGCCGCCCATACCGGGGTCGCCCGGGTGGGGCGGGGCGAGATTGCGCATGCAGGCGTAGCCCTCCGGGGCGCTGAGCGCCTCCGAGGTGCCCTCGGTGACGGCGGTGATGTGCAGCACGAAGTCGGTGATGTCGGGGCAGCGCGGGCCGCCCGACTGCGGGCCGTAGTAGCGGGCCAGGACGCTGGCCGTCGCCCGCTCGTTCGCGCAGTCCACCTCGCCGAAGGCGCCCTGCGGCGCCTGCCGGCCGGCGCACGCGCCTCGCGCCAGGAACGTCGCACCCGCTCCCGGGCCGGTCGGGGCGGGCGCCATGGCCTGATCGCCCGGGACGACGCTCTCCGCCGCGCCGCGGGCCGGCGCTTGGCAACCGGTCAGCGCCCAGGATCCGTACAGCACGGCGAACGCGAACAGCGCCCGCGGCAGCGCACGATGGCGCATCTCTTCCCCCAACCCGCCAAACCGGCTTCCAGAGTTACCCGACGGCCACGGGCGCACGCCAGGCGTGCGGGACGGTTCGCGGAGGGTGATCACGCTCCTCCGGCGCTTGGACGCGACGCCGGCCGCGGTGGTTCCCCGGCGTGTCCTGCGGATTGCAGTGCCCCATAGGGGCGCGGTGAACTGCGCGATCGGCCACCGACGGCCCGCAGGAAGGGTCCGGGCGAAGCTCGGCACTCCATCTGCGGGACCGCCGTGGCTTGTCGCGCAGTTCCCCGCGCCCCTATGGGGCGCCGTGGCGGCGGGCCCGGGCGGCCCGTATCGGCGAGCGCACGGCCAGCAGCCCGGCCCGCGGGGCGAGCCGGCGCACCATGGCGAAGACCGACTCGGTGCGGGAGCGGTCCGCGTCCAGCACGGTGAAGAGGTTCACGCCCAGGTAGAAGGTGACCGCGGCGTTGGCCAGGTCGCGCGGTGGCGTCAGGCGGGCCAGGGGAGTGCCGCCGATGACCCGCTCCAGCGTCTCCTCGATGAACGCCATCCATGGTTCGACCCGCACCCGGATGCCCTCGCGCAGTTCCGGTTTGGCGACGGCGGCGGCCACCAGCTCGGACAGCAGCGTGATGTGCCCGCCTTCGAGGTCGTCGCGGTAGATGCGGGTGGCGCGCTCGGCGAGCTCCTGGAGGGTGCGGGCGTCGGCCACGGTGGCGGTGTGCAGGGCCATCCGCTCGGCGGAGGAGCGGTCCAGGGCGGCGAACAGCAAGGGATCGACACCGCCGAAGTGGTAGAAGATCAGCGCCGAGTTGACGCCGGCCTCCTTGGCGATGGTCCGGGCGCTGGCCTTGCCGTAGCCCTGGGTGCGCAGCACCGTGCCCGCGGCGGTGATCAGCCGTTCCTTGGTCTCCACCGACATCTGCTGCCCTCTCGCCGAGCGTTCATCATACGGTTGAACCGGTCGCTCAACCGGGCTGGTCACTGCTCTCCCAGCTCCCGCTCGTGCCAGTGCGCCGACAGCAGCCGCACGGTTTCCCGTATCGCCGGCCGGCGGGTGGTCCCCGTGCGCCAGTAGGCGAACAGCCGACGTACGGGTACGGGCTCGACGGGCACCGCCACCACGCCCGGCGGCAGCGGACCGCGGCCCAGCCGGGGAGCGACGGCGATGCCCAGCCCGGCGGCGACGAGGGCGATGTGGGTGTGGTTCTCGGTGGCCTGGTAGGCCAGGTCGGGTTCGCTGCCGGAGGCGCGCAGCGTCCGCACGAGCCAGTCGTAGCAGACGCTGCCCGGCTGCTGGCTGATCCAGCGCTGGTGGGCCAGATCGGCCGGGAGCACCGGTGACCGCTCCGCCAGCGGATGGTCCTGCGGCACCAGCAGGTCGCACAGGTCCTCGCCGATCGGGGCGCGCTGCAGTCCGTCCGGGGCCGGCAGCGGGGCGACGTCCCACTCGAACGCGACGGCCACGTCGAGGACGCCCTGCTCGACCAGCCCCACCGACAGATGCGGTTCGACCTCCATCAGGCGGGCGTCCACGGCAGGGTGCTCGCGGCCCAGGGCGGCCAGCACGGACGGCAGCAGACCGCGGGCCGCCGAAGGGAACGCCCCGACCATCAGGCGCCCGGCCGGCAGGCCGCGCCGCTCCTCCAGATCGGTCTCGGCCCGCTCCACGATGGCCAGGACGTCCTTGGCGGTAGCGGCCAGGCGCTCGGCCGCGTCCGTCAGGGCCACGCCCCGCCCCCTGCGCTCCAGCAGTGTGGTGCGGGTCTCCCGCTCCAGCTTGGCTATGGCCTGCGAGACGGCGGAGGGGGTGTACCCCAGGGCGTCGGCCGCCGCGGTGACCGTGCCGTGCACGGAGACGGCGTACAGCGCGCGCAGCCGGGCAAGGTCCAGCACGACTCGGATCCCCCTCGGACGGCCCGTCATTGTTGAGCGTTGCTGAAATCCATCATGTACGAACGTGTGCTGGTGCTGCACGGTCGGGTCTCCTGATGATGGCTCGTATGCGCCCGTTCCACACCTTCCTTGCCGTGTGCGTTGCCGCCCTGTGGGGCGTCAACTTCGTCGTCATAGACGCCGGTCTCGACCGCTTCCCGCCCCTGCTGTTCTGCGCCCTGCGCTTCCTGGCCGCCGCCGTGCCCGCCGTCTTCCTCGTCGGCCGGCCGCCGGTGGCCTGGCGGTGGATCATCGCCGTGGGACTGGTCCTGGGTGTGGGCAAGTTCGGCCTGCTGTTCATCGGCATGCACGTGGGCATGCCCGCCGGGCTGTCCTCTCTTGTGCTGCAGGGACAGGCCGTCTTCACCGCCCTGTTCGCCGTGGCCGCCCTCGGCGAACGCCCCGGCCCGAGGCGCCTGGCGGGCATGGCCGTCGCCATGGCCGGCATCGCGGCGGCCGCCGTGGACGAGGGCGCCTCGGGGCCGCTCGCCGGCTTCCTCTGCGTCGTGGCCGCCGCGGCCTTCTGGGGCGTCTCCAACGTCCTGACCCGCAAGGCCGCACCACCGGACGCGCTGCGCTTCACCGTCTGGCTGAGCACCGTGCCCGTCCTGCCGCTGCTGCTGCTCTCCCTGGTCTTCGAAGGACCGCGGGCCGACCTGGACGCCCTGCGCTCGGCGGACCTCACCGGCGTCGGCGCGGTCCTGTTCGTGGCATGGGTCTCCACCCTGCTGGGCTTCGGCGCCTGGGGGCACCTGCTGCGCCGCTACGACGCCTCCACCGTCGCCCCCTTCACCCTGCTGGTGCCCGTCTTCGGGATGTCCTCGGCCTTCGCGCTGCTGGGCGAGGGCGTGAGCCCGCTGCGCTGGTGCGCGGCCGTGCTGCTGGTCGGCGGCGTCGCCCTCACGTCGCTGCCGGGGCGGCGGCGACCAGCCCCCGCAGGTACTCCGCACCCGGACCGGCCAGTTGCACGAAGTCTGCCGCCTGCGGATGCCACCGCTTCTCGTACTCCCAGCACAGCCAGCCGTCCCAGCCCGCGCGGCTGAGCGTGCCCACGCAGGCGCCCAGCGGCAGCACCCCCGACCCCAGGGGCAGCGGCGCGGTCTCCTCCACCGAGGCGACGTCCTTGACCTGCACGTAGCCCAGGTGCGGGGCCAGCGCGGGGAAGCTCGCGGCCGGCTCCTCGCCGCCCAGCCAGGTGTGCAGCACGTCCCACAGGGCACCGACGCTGCCGTGCCCGACGGGGCCGAGCACGCGCACCGCGTCCTGGGCGCGGCGGTGCGAGTCGTGCGTCTCCAGCAGGACGCGCACGCCCGCGTCCGCCGCCACCGGGGCGATGGTCCCCAGCCGCCGCGCGGCGTCCGCGTCGGCCTCCTGCGCCGGCCGCTCCCCGCCGCCGGGGAACACCCGCACGTACGGCGCGCCGACGTCCCGCGCGAGGTGCACCAGCGCGTCGAGCTCCGCCATGACCGGCTCGTCCGGCCCGGCTCCGGCCACGCGCGCGTACCCGGCGACCGCCAGGACGGCCACGCCGGCCTCGGCGAAGCGCACGGCCACCGAGGCCCGCTGCGCGGGCGTCAGCCCCGGGTGCACCGGTTCCTCCGGATGGGCCCGCAGCTCGACCCCGTCGTAGCCGCAGGACGCGGCGAGGTCCACCACGTCGGGGAGGGGCATGCCGGGGACGCCGAGAGTGGAGAAAGCCAGCTTCATGGTGATCGGTTTCCCCGTCCCGCGCCGGGAAATGCCCCCAGTGCGAAACAAGCGGTCCGCACGAGGGGGGTTGTGCTCATGGCCGACGGTGCAGGCAGGACGGTGCGGATCGCCATGAACGGCGTCACCGGGCGCATGGGGCACCGCCAGCACCTGGTGCGCTCCATCCTGGCCATCCGCGACGACGGCGGCGTCCGTCTCGACGACGGCGGCACCCTGTGGCCCGAGCCGGTGCTCGTCGGGCGCTCGCCGGACCGCCTGCGGGCGCTCGCCGAGCGGTACGGGCTGCCGGAGTGGAGCTGCGACCTGGACGGCGTGCTCGCCGACCCCTCCGTCGAGGTGTACTTCGACGCCCAGGCCACCGCCGCCCGCGAGGCGGCACTGCGCCGGGCGCTGCAGGCCGGCAAGCACGTCTACTGCGAGAAACCGGTCGCCTCCGGCTACGCGGCCGCCCTCGCGCTCGCCCGCCTGGCCGACCGGGCCGGCGTACGGCACGGGGTCGTGCAGGACAAGCTCTTCCTGCCCGGCATCCGCAAGCTCGCCCGCCTCCTCGCGTCCGGGTTCTTCGGCCGGGTGCTCTCGGTGCGCGGCGAGTTCGGCTACTGGGTCTTCGAGGGCGACGCTCGGCCCGCCCAGCGGCCGTCGTGGAACTACCGCGCCCACGAGGGCGGCGGCATCACGGCCGACATGTTCCCCCACTGGGAGTACGTGCTGCGCGAGCTCTTCGGGCCCGTACGGTCCGTCCAGGCGCGGCTGGCCACCCACGTGCCGCGGCGCTGGGACGAGAACGGCACCGCCTACGCCGCGACCGCCGACGACGCCGCCTACGCCGTCTTCGAACTGGAGGGCGGGGTGGTGGCGCAGTTCAACTCCTCCTGGGCGGTGCGCGTGCACCGCGAGGACCTGCTGGAGATCCAGGTCGACGGGACCGAGGGCTCGGCCGTCGCCGGACTGTGGCACTGCCGCGTCCAGCACCGGGCCACCACGCCGAAGGACGTCTGGGACCCCGACGTGCGCCACCGCCGGGACCACCGCGCCCACTGGCAGGAGGTGCCCGACGACGAGGACCACCCCAACGCCTTCCGGGCCCAGTGGGAGCTCTTCCTGCGCCACGTGGCCCAGGGCGGCCCCTGGCGGCACGACCTGCTGACCGGGGCCCGCGGCGTCCTGCTGGCCGAACTGGGCCGCCGCTCCTCCGTCGAGGGCCGGCGGGTGGCCGTCCCGGAGCCGGCCCCGTGATCCGGCTGCCCGACGCCTCGGGGCGGCTGCGGACGTACGAGCCCGGGCGCGCCGTCCCCCCGCCGCCGGGCCCGCCCCCGCGCAGCCGCGCGGTCCTGGCGGCCGCCCACGTGGTCGCCGACGCCCTGACGGGCACCACACCGGACGGCCCCGCCCGGCTCGACTGGGACGCCACGCTGGCATTCCGCCGCCACCTGTGGGCGCACGGGATGGGCGTCGCCGAGGCCATGGACACCGCCCAGCGCGGCGCCGGGCTCGACTGGCCGGCCGCGGCCGAGCTCGTCCGCCGCACCGCCGCCGAGGCGCGCGCCGTGGGCGGCACCCTCGTGTGCGGCGCGGGCACCGACCAGCTCACCCCGCCGTACGGCCCCCCGGCCGCCGTCACGGCCGCCTACGAGGAGCAGCTGGCCGTCGTGGAGGAGGCGGGTGCGCCCGCCGTCCTCCTGGCCTCCCGGGCCCTGGCGGCCGTCGCGCGCGGGCCGGAGGACTACGCGGAGGTCTACGGCGGCCTGCTGCGCCAGGCGAGCGCTCCCGTCGTCCTGCACTGGCTCGGCGCGGACTTCGACCCCGCGCTCGCCGGCTACTGGGGCAGCCACGACGTGGACGCCGCCGCCGGCGTCCTGCTGCGGATCGTGGCCGCACACCCCGGCAAGGTGGCCGGCGTGAAGGTCTCACTGCTGGACGCCGCCCGCGAGCGGGAGCTGCGCCGCCGGCTGCCGGCCGGAGTGCGCTGCTACACCGGCGACGACCTGCACTACCCGGAGCTCGTCGAGGGCGACGCGACGGGCCACAGCGACGCCCTGCTGGGCGTCCTCGACCCGCTGGCACCGATCGCCGGCCACGCCCTGCGCCTGCTCGACGCCGGCGACCGCCGGGGCTTCCGGGCCGCCCTGGACCCGACCCTCGCCCTGGCCCGGCACCTGTTCGAGCCCCCGACGCGCTTCTACAAGACCGGAGTCGTCCTGCTGGCCTGGCTGGCCGGGCACCAGGAACACTTCGCCATGCCCGGCGGCCTGCACGCGGCCCGTTCCCTGCCGCACCTCGCCCGCGCCTACGAACTCGCCGACCGCCTCGGTCTCTTCCCCGACCCCGAGCGCGCGCAGGCCCGCATGGCCGGCCTGCTGGCGGTGTACGGGGTGGCGCAGTGACCGCCCCGGACGGCTTCGCCCTCAACCAGCAGACCGTGCGTCAGTGGAGCCTTCCCGAACTGGTCTCGGGATGCGTGGAGGCGGGGGTGCGCAGCGTCGGCCTGTGGCGGGAGCCCGTGCGCGCGTACGGGCCGGCCGCCGCCGCACGGCTGCTGCGGGCGGCCGGACTGGGCGTCAGCAGCCTGTGCCGCGGCGGCTTTCTGACGGCTCCGGGCCCGGTGGCGCGGACCGAGGCACTGGCCGGCAACAGGGCGGCCGTCGACGAGGCGGCCGTCCTGGGCGCCGACACCCTCGTGCTGGTCTCCGGCGGCCTGCCGCCCGGCAGCCGGGACCTGGCCGGGGCCCGGGAACGGGTGGCCGACGCCCTGGCCGAACTCGGCCCGTACGCCGCCGCGTGCGGCGTACGGCTGGCGGTCGAGCCGCTGCACCCGATGTACGCCTCGGACCGCTGTGTCGTCTCCACCCTGCGCCAGGCCCTCGACCTCGCGGAACGCTTCCCGGCCGAGCAGGTGGGGGTGGTGGTGGACACGTACCACCTGTGGTGGGACGACACCGTCGCCGGGGAGCTGGAGCGGGCCGGGCGCGGGGGCCGGATCGCGGCCTTCCAGCTCGCCGACTGGGTCACGCCGCTGCCCGAGGGCGTCCTGCTGGGCCGGGGCCAGCTGGGGGACGGGTGCGTGGACCTGCGCTGGTTCCACGAGCGCGTGCGGGCCGCCGGGTTCACCGGCCCCGCAGAGGTGGAGATCTTCAGTGAGCGGCTGTGGCGGCGGGCGGGGGCGGAGGTCCTGGCCGAGGTGCTGGAGCGGTATCGGGCACACGTCCTGTGAACGCAGGTTCTACCGTCAGTAACGGAACGATAACAGTCGGAAATCGCTGCAACCCCGTGGAGCCGTAGTGGGTCGTAGTCGGCGTCGGGCTTCCTCGGGGGTGATCCGGGGGGATGAGGAGGAAGTCCCGGAGGGGGGAGCACGAGGGGCCCGGCCGTCGGACCGGGCCCCTCGCAGCGTCCCCGGGCCCGTGCGGCGGCCGCCGGCCCGGCCCTGGGGAGGAACCGGACCGGCAAGCGGAACCGGTGATATCCACAGGCCGAACGGACTGTCGGGCCCCGGCTGTACCGTCGGGGCATGGTGCAACTGGCAGTGGTCGAAGGGGTCCTCGAACGGATCACCTACGCCAACGAGGAGACCGGGTACACCGTCGCCCGCGTGGACACCGGCCGCGGCGGCGGCGACCTCCTCACGGTGGTCGGCTCGCTGCTCGGCGCGCAGCCCGGCGAGTCGCTGCGCCTGGAGGGCCGCTGGGGCTCCCACCCGCAGTACGGGCGGCAGTTCACCGTGGAGAACTACACCACCGTCCTGCCCGCCACCATCCAGGGCATCCGCCGCTACCTGGGCTCCGGGCTGATCAAGGGCATCGGCCCGCGCATCGCCGACCGCATCGTCACCCACTTCGGCACCGACACCCTCGACGTCATCGAGAAGGAGCCGGCCCGGCTGATCGAGGTCCCCGGGCTGGGCCCCAAGCGCACCCGTTCGATCGGTGCGGCCTGGGAGGAGCAGAAGGCCATCAAGGAGGTCATGGTCTTCCTGCAGGGCGTCGGCGTCTCCACGTCCATCGCGGTGCGCATCTACAAGAAGTACGGCGACGCCTCCATCTCGGTCACCCGCAACCAGCCCTACCGGCTGGCGGCCGACGTGTGGGGCATCGGCTTCCTGACCGCCGACCGCATCGCGCAGGCCGTCGGCATCCCGCACGACAGCCCCGACCGGGTCAAGGCCGGCCTGCAGTACGCCCTGTCCCAGTCCGCCGACCAGGGGCACTGCTTCCTGCCGGAGGAGCGGCTGATCGCCGACGCGGTCAAGCTGCTGCAGGTCGACGTGGGCCTGGTCATCGAGTGTCTGGCCGAACTCGCCGCGGACGAGGAGGGCGTGGTGCGCGAGCAGGTGCCCGCCCCGGACGGCGGGGAGCCGGTCACCGGCGTCTACCTCGTCCCCTTCCACCGCGCCGAGCTGTCCCTGGCCGGGCAGCTGGCACGGCTGCTGCGCACCCCGGAGGACCGGCTGGCCGCCTTCCACGACGTCCAGTGGGACAAGGCCCTGACCTGGCTCGCGGGGCGCACGGGCGCGGAGCTCGCCCCCGAGCAGCAGGAGGCCGTCAAGCTCGCGTTGACCAGCAAGGTGGCCGTCCTGACCGGCGGGCCGGGCTGCGGCAAGTCCTTCACCGTACGGTCCGTGGTGGAGCTGGCGCGCGCCAAGAAGGCCAAGGTGGTGCTGGCCGCGCCCACCGGGCGGGCCGCCAAGCGGCTGGCCGAGCTCACCGGCGCGGACGCCTCCACCGTGCACCGGCTCCTGGAGCTCAAGCCGGGCGGCGACGCCGCCTACGACAAGGACCGGCCGCTGGACGCCGACCTGGTGGTGGTCGACGAGGCGTCGATGCTCGACCTGCTGCTGGCCAACAAGCTCGTCAAGGCGGTTGCGCCGGGGGCGCACCTGCTGCTCGTCGGGGACGTCGACCAGCTGCCGTCCGTCGGTGCCGGCGAGGTGCTGCGCGACCTGCTCGCCCCGGGCGGCCCCGTGCCGGCCGTGCGGCTCACCCGCATCTTCCGCCAGGCCCAGCAGTCCGGTGTGGTGACCAATGCACACCGCATCAACTCCGGCGTGCAGCCCATCACCCAGGGCCTGAAGGATTTCTTCCTCTTCGTCGAGGAGGACACCGAGGAGGCCGGCCGCCTCACCGTCGACGTGGCGGCCCGGCGCCTCCCCGCGAAGTTCGGCCTCGACCCCCGCCGGGACGTCCAGGTGCTCGCCCCGATGCACCGCGGCCCGGCGGGCGCGGGCACCCTCAACGGCCTGCTGCAGCAGGCCATCACGCCCGCCCGGCCCGACCTGCCCGAGCGCCGCTTCGGCGGCCGCGTCTTCCGCGTCGGGGACAAGGTCACACAAATCCGCAACAACTACGAAAAGGGGAAGAACGGCGTCTTCAACGGCACGGTGGGCGTGGTCACGGGCCTGGACGTCGTCGAGCAGCGGCTGACCGTCCTCACCGACGAGGACGAGGAGGTCGGCTACGACTTCGACGAGCTCGACGAGCTCGCCCACGCGTACGCCGTCACCATCCACCGCTCGCAGGGCAGCGAGTACCCCGCGGTGGTGATCCCGGTCACCACCGGCGCCTGGATGATGCTGCAGCGCAATCTGCTCTATACCGCCGTTACCCGGGCAAAGCGCCTCGTCGTCCTGGTCGGCTCCCGGCGCGCCCTCGGCCAGGCGGTGCGCACCGTCTCGGCGGGCCGGCGCTGCACGGCCCTGGATTTCCGGCTCGCGGCCGCGGGAGGAGGTGGTGTTCGTCTCTGAGCGGTTTACCAATCCGGGCGAAGGGGGCAGGATGGGCAGGCTGGACGGCACTGAGTGCCGTCCATGGGCCCTACGGCCGACCCCGAGTGCACGTCCAGCGTCCAAATGGGGGAAGGTAGGGGTAGTCAGGGCACCTCGAAGAAGAGGCACAACGTCGGTGAGGGATGACGTGAGCGACAACTCTGTAGTACTGCGGTACGGGGACGGCGAATACAGCTACCCGGTGGTCGACAGCACCGTGGGCGACAAGGGCTTCGACATCGGCAAGCTGCGTGCCCAGACCGGTCTGGTGACCCTGGACTCCGGCTACGGCAACACCGCCGCCTATAAATCCGCGATCACCTACCTCGACGGCGAGCAGGGCATCCTGCGCTACCGCGGCTACCCGATCGAGCAGCTGGCCGAGCGCAGCACGTTCCTGGAGACCGCCTTCCTGCTGATCAACGGCGAGCTGCCGACGGTCGACGAGCTGGCGTCCTTCCGGAACGAGATCACCCAGCACACCCTGCTGCACGAGGACGTCAAGCGGTTCTACGACGGCTTCCCGCGCGACGCCCACCCCATGGCCATGCTGTCCTCGGTGGTCAGCGCGCTGTCCACCTTCTACCAGGACAGCCACAACCCGTTCGACGACAAGCAGCGCCACCTGTCGACGATCCGGCTGCTCGCCAAGCTGCCGACGATCGCGGCCTACGCGTACAAGAAGTCGATCGGCCACCCGGTGGTCTACCCGCGCAACGACCTCGGCTACGTCGAGAACTTCCTGCGCATGACCTTCTCGGTGCCCGCCGCCGAGTACGAGCTGGACCCGGTCGTCGTCAGCGCCCTGGACAAGCTGCTGATCCTGCACGCCGACCACGAGCAGAACTGCTCCACCTCGACCGTGCGCCTGGTGGGCTCCTCGCAGGCCAACCTGTTCGCGTCGATCTCCGCGGGCATCAACGCCCTGTGGGGCCCCCTGCACGGCGGCGCCAACCAGGCCGTCCTGGAGATGCTGGAGTCCATCAAGAACTCCGGCGGCGACGTCGACGCCTTCATCCGCAAGGTGAAGAACAAGGAGGACGGCGTCCGCCTGATGGGCTTCGGGCACCGCGTCTACAAGAGCTTCGACCCCCGGGCGAAGATCATCAAGGCGGCGGCGCACGACGTCCTCTCCTCGCTCGGCAAGAGCGACGAGCTGCTGGACATCGCGCTCAAGCTGGAGGAGCACGCGCTCAGCGACGACTACTTCGTCTCGCGCAACCTCTACCCGAACGTGGACTTCTACACCGGTCTGATCTACCGGGCCATGGGCTTCCCGTCCGAGATGTTCACCGTGCTCTTCGCGCTCGGCCGGCTCCCCGGCTGGATCGCCCAGTGGCACGAGATGATCAAGGAGCCGGGCTCCCGCATCGGCCGCCCGCGCCAGATCTACACGGGCGTCGTCCAGCGCGACTTCGTCCCGGTCGAGCAGCGCTGACGCGAAGGCGCCGCACCGTACGGCCGTAAGCGGCGCGTACAGCTGCAAGCGACAGGGCCCCCGCACCGTCACGGTGCGGGGGCCCTGTCGCTGTGCTGCTGCGAAAAGCGCCCCGCCCCCGATCCCCCCACGGGTCGGAGCGAGGCGCTTTCCTTGCCCCGGTCGGATTCCCCCCACGGGATCCGGCCGGGAGCCGACGGACGCGATCTGCCGGGACGCGTACGTACGGGAGGGCCGCTCAAAGCTCCCCGGGTACGTGCCCCGGCCACGCGTTGCGCCGGGCCGTCCCCCAAGACGTCCAGCACTGCACGGTTAGACCCACAACCCCCGGCGATGGTTACCTCCCAATCGCTGTGATCTAGGTCTCCTGCCATAACGGGCACACGAGGGCAAGGGGTCACTTGTGGTGATTCTGTGAGGATCGAGCACCTGATTTCGGTCAGGCTTCCGGTGCTCGGCCGAGGGCCCGTTCCGGGGCGCTTCCGGCTCAGGCGGGGCCGGCGAGCTCGTAGCCGGCCTCGTCCACCGCGGCGCGCACGGCGGCCTCGTCCAGCGGGGCGGCCGAGTCCACGGTGACCAGGCCCGTGGCGGCGACGGCCCGCACCGAGGTCACGCCCTCCAGGGCGGACAGCTCGCTGGTGACCGCGGACTCGCAGTGGCCGCAGGTCATGCCGGTCACCTTGTAGACGGTGGTGGTCATGGGCGTACTCCTCGCGCGTGTTCGTCCGGCGTCGGCGACGGCCGGGATAACGATCGACAGCTTACCCCCTGGGGGTATGTCAGGGGTGGGGGATCGGAGGATTCAACGTTTCTTCGCCGCACCCGGGCGCTGTGTCACCCAGTGCCGGATGGTGTCGGCGTACCAGTGCGGCCTGCCGCCCTCGCTGGCGTCGGGCGGCGGCAGCAGTCCGTGCTTGCGGTACGAGCGCACGGTGTCGGGCCGCACGCCGATGTGCGCGGCGATCTCCCGGTAGGACCAGAGTCGGCGGTCGGTCATCTCTCGCCTTCCCGCCGCGCCGCGGTCACGGAGGGGGGATCCGTGGGGGAGCCGGGCGCGGCTTCTTCCGCGGCGAGCCTCGCCCCTGGGAACGACGTAGCGTGATCACGCGCGGCGCCTGTCGGGGCTCTGTGACGGAAAGACGGCCCGTTCGTGACGGCCGTGACCCAGGAGTGACCCGGTAACAGTGCGGGCGGGGCTGTGCGCGGCGTCAGCCGACGTCCGCCAGCCGCACCGGGCGGTCCTCCCGGCGCGAGACCTCGCAGGCCTCCGCGACGTGCAGGGCCCGCAGCCCCTCCGCCCCGGGGCACGGATTGCCGGCGAGCCCCCGGGCGGCGCGGACGAACGCCGCGAGCTCGGCCCGGTAGGCGTCCGCGAAGCGCTCCCGGAAGTCCGCCCAGGGGTGCGGCGGGGCGCCGGGGCCGTCCGGCTCGGCCGAGGTCAGCGGGGCCCGTTCGGCGAGCCCGACGACCCACTGGTCGCGCTCGCCGGACAGCTCCGTGCGCACGTCGTAGCCCGCGCCGTTGTACCGGGTGGCGGTCGCCGTGACCAGCGTGCCGTCGTCGAGGGTCAGGACGGCGGCCGCGGTGTCCACGTCGCCGGCCTGCCGGAAGAAGTCGGCGCCGCCGTTCGCGCCGCGCGCGTACACCTCGGTGACCTCGCGGCCCGTCAGCCAGCGCACCGCGTCGAAGTCGTGCACCAGGCAGTCGCGGAACAGCCCGCCGGACAGCGGCAGGAAGTCCGCCGGCGGTGGCGCCGCGTCGGAGGTCACGCACCGGATCGTGTGCACCCGCCCCAGCCGTCCCGAGCGCAGCGCCTCCCGTGCCGCCAGGTAGCCGGCGTCGAAGCGGCGCTGGAAGCCGATCTGCAGCAGGGTGCCCGCCGCCTCCACCTCGCGCAGCGCGGCTATCGTGCCCGCCAGGTCCAGCGCGATGGGCTTCTCGCAGAAGGCGGGCAGCCCGGCACGGGCCGCCCGGGTGATCAGGCCCGTGTGGGAGGCGCTGGCGGTGGCGATCACCACGGCGTCCACGCCGGCGGAGGTGAAGACCTCGCCGGTGCTGCGGGCGGGGCGGGCGCCGACGGCCTCGGCGAGGATCGCCGCCCGGCCCGGGTCGGCGTCGGCGATCACCAGCTCGCCGACCCCGTCGGCCGCCGTGAGCGCCGCGGCGTGCAGGGAACCCATGCGTCCAGCGCCGAGCAGTCCGATCCGCATGTCACGTGCTCCGTTCCTGGTGGTGCAGAAGTAAGGCGAGAGGGGAGAGGGGCGGCCCCGGTCAGCCGGCCTCGTCGTACAGCGCCGGCCGCTCGGCCAGGGCGACCTCGACGCGCCCGCCCGTCTCCTGGGCCCGTACGGCCGCCTCGCACACCGCGGCGGCGGCGTAGCCGTCCCAGCTGCTCGGGCCCGTGCACGTGCCGCGCCGGGTGGCGTCCACCCACTCCTGCACCTCGCGGTCGTAGGCGGCGCGGAAGCGGGTGAGGAAGTCCTGCGGGACCGGCCCGCCCCACCGTCCGTCCGCGGCGACGGCCGGCCCGCGTTCCTCGCCGATGCGCACGCTGCCGCGTTCGCAGACGGCCTCGCAGCGCACCTGGTAGCCGAAGCCGCAGTTGACGAAGACCTCGACGTCGACGACCGCGCCCGCGGCCGTCTCCAGCAGCACCAGCTGGGGGTCGCCGAGCCCCTCGGGCGCGGCCGGGGAGGGCGCGGGCCGCAGCACGCGCACGGCCGTGATCTCCTGGCCGAGCAGCCAGCGGGTCGCGTCGATCTCGTGCACGGCGGAGTCCTCGAGGAGCATCCGGTCGGTGAATCCCGGCGGCGTCGAGGCGTTGCGGTGGACGCAGTGCAGCATCAGCGGCCGCCCGAGCCCGCCGGCGTCCAGCAGTGCCTTCAGTTGCCGGTACTCCTCGTCGTACCGCCGCATGAACCCCACCTGCACGCGGCGCCGGCCCAGGCGCGCCTCCGCCTCGACGATCCGCAGCGCGGCGGCCGCGTCCGGCGTCAGCGGCTTCTCGCACAGGACGGGCAGGTCGTGGGCGAGCGCCTGCAGCAGGGCCGCCTCGTGGGCCGGGCCGGGGGAGGCGACGAGCACGGCGTCGACGTCCTCGGCGGCCATGGCGGCGGCCGCGTCCGTGTAGGGGGTGCAGCCGGGGGCGAGCGCGGCGGCCGCCCGCGCGCGCCCGGCGTCGACGTCGACGACCGCGGTCACCCGTGCGCCGCGCGTCGCCTCCGCCAGGCGCCGGACGTGGTCCGCGCCCATCCGTCCGGTGCCGATGACGGCCACGCCGAGGGGGATGTCGTGGGCACGGGTCTGCTGCGTCATGGTCTTCGTTCCTCGGTCGGCCGCGGGTTTTCAGGCCCCGCAGGTGCGCAGGAAGGCGCGGGTGCGGCGGGCGATGGGCAGCGGCTGGTCGGGCGGGCAGGGGTACATGTCCTGCTCGACGATGGCGAAGAGGTCCGTGCCCAGCCCCTGGGCCGCGGCCAGGACGGGCTCCAGGGCCGGTACGCCCCGCGGCGGTTCGCACATCACGCCCTGGCGCACGGCCGGCCCGAAGGGCGTGCCGCGCTCGACGACGCCGGCCAGGACGGCGGGGTCCACCTGCTTGAGGTGGAGGTAGGCGATGCGCTCGCCGTAGGTCTTGATGAGCTCGACGCTGTCGCCGCCGCAGTAGGCGTAGTGCCCGGTGTCCAGGCAGAGGCCGACCCGTCGGGGGTCGGTGGCGTCCAGGAAGCGCGCGACGTTCGCCTCGGTGTCGATGTGGGTGTCGGCGTGCGGGTGCACGGCGATCGTCAGCCCGTAGGCGTCGCGCACCCGGTCGGCCAGCCGCTCGGTGCCGCGCGCGAGGTGCCGCCACTGTTCGGCCGTCAGGTGCGGGCTCTCCAGGGCCTCGGCCGTTTTGTCGTCGCGCCAGAAGGCGGGGATGACCACCAGATGCGTGCCGCCGACGGCCCGGGTCAGCTCGGCCACGCGGGCCACCTGCTCCCAGGTCTCCTCCCACACGCCCGGCCCCCGGTGCAGGGCGGTGAAGACCGTGCCGGCGGAGACGCGCAGGCCCCGGCGGCCGGTCTCCTCGCGCAGGCGGTCGGGCTCGGTGGGCAGGTAGCCGTAGGGGCCGAGCTCGATCCACTCGTAGCCCGCCTCGGCCACCTCGTCCAGGAACCGCTGCCAGGGCACCTGCGCCGGGTCGTCCGCGAACCACACGCCCCACGAGTCCGGGGCGGAGCCGACGCGGATCCGGTCGAGCGGCGCGGCAGCGGCGGGGGCGGTGGGGTCCATGCGGCGGCTCTCCTCTCGCCGGTCGTCGTCGACCGGGCAAGGGCTGGGACGTTCGGTAGCTTCCCGACTGGCCGGAAGGGTGTCAAGGGTACGTCCGGACATACGGACGTAACGTCAATACGAGCCTCTGCACGTCTGCACGTCCGTATGTAAGGACAAATGCTTGACAGGCCCCGGCGCCCCCCGCTAGACCTGAGCCGCAGCCAGAGCGCCTGGCCGGCCAGGGGAGACGAGGGGAAGAGATGCCCGGTCCGTACGACCTCATCACCATGGGCCGGCTGGGGGTGGACCTCTACCCGCTCCAGAGCGGGGTGCCGCTCTCCCGCGTCGAGACCTTCGGCAAGTTCCTCGGCGGCTCCGCCGCCAACGTCGCGGTCGCCGCCGCCCGCCTCGGCCGCCGCACCGCACTGATCAGCCGCACCGGCGACGACCCCTTCGGCACCTACCTCCACGACGCCCTGCGCGACTTCGGCGTCGACGACCGCTGGGTCACCCCCGTCGCCGTCTACCCCACCCCCCTGACCTTCTGCGAGATCCACCCGCCGGACGACTTCCCGCTGTACTTCTACCGCCACCCCAAGGCCCCCGACCTGGAGATCCACACCGCCGAACTGGACCTGGCCGCCGTCCGCGCGGCCCGCATCTTCTGGATGACCGGCACGGGCCTGAGCGAGGAACCCAGCCGCAGTGCCACCCTCGCCGCGCTCGAAGCCCGCGACGCGGGCACCACCACCGTCTTCGACCTCGACTGGCGCCCGATGTTCTGGAACGGCGGCGCGGACGCCGCCCGCCCCTGGTACGCCCGGGCCCTCGCCCACGCCACCGTCGCCGTCGGCAACACCGCCGAATGCGAGGTCGCCACCGGCGAGTCCGACCCGCACGCCGCCGCCCGGGCCCTGCTGGCCGCCGGCGTCGAACTCGCCGTCGTCAAACAAGGCCCCGACGGCGTGCTCGCCGTCCACCGCGACGGCACCGTCGCCGAAGTACCGCCCGTCCCCGTCGACGTCGTCAACGGACTCGGCGCCGGCGACGCCTTCGGCGGCGCCCTGTGCCACCAGCTCCTCGCCGGAGCCGGCCTCGACCGCGCCGTCCGCTACGCGGGGGCGGCCGGCGCCCTCGTCGCCTCCCGGCTCGCCTGCTCCTCCGCCATGCCCACGCACGATGAGGTCATCGCCCTGCTGGACGGCACCCCGTGACCGCCGTGACCATCGCCGACCTGCCCCGGGTGCGCAGCCGGCACCCCGAGGCCGTCGCCGAGGCCGCCGCCCGCCGCACCCGCAGGCCCCTGCTCGGCGACCGCGGCCGGCTGCTCGTCGTCGCCGCCGACCACACCGCGCGCGGCGCCCTCGACGCCGGCGACCGCACCCTGGCCATGGCCAACCGCACCGACCTGCTCAAACGCCTGTGCCTCGCGCTCTCCCGCCCCGGCGTGGACGGCGTCCTGGCCACCGCCGACATCCTCGACGACCTGCTGCTGCTCGGTGCCCTGGAGAACAAGGTCGTCATGGGTTCCATGAACCGCGGCGGCTTGCAGGGCGCCGCCTTCGAGATGGACGACCGCTTCACCGGCCCCCGCGCCGACGACCTCGTGCGCCGCGGCTTCGACGCCGGCAAACTGCTGCTGCGCATCGACTACGACGACCCCGGCTCCCTCGACACCCTCGAATCGGCGGCGCGCACCATCGACGCCATGGCGGAGCGGCGACTGCCGGTCTTCGTCGAGCCGTTCCTCTCCCGGCGCGTCGACGGCACCGTCCGCAACGACCTCGGCGCCGAGGCCGTCACCACGTCCATCGCCATCGCCTCGGGCCTCGGCGCGACGTCCGCGTACACGTGGCTGAAGGTGCCGGTGACGGACGACGCGGCCGACATGGCGCGGGTGATGCAGGCCTCGACGTTGCCGGCCGTCGTCCTGGGCGGGGACGTGGGGCCCGACCAGGACGCGACGTACGACCGCTGGCGCACGGCACTGCGCCTGCCGACCGTCCACGGCCTGGTGGTGGGCCGCACCCTGCTGTACCCGCCGGACGACGACGTGGCAACGGCTGTCGACACCGCGGTGGGACTGCTGTGACGGCACTCCCAGCGGCACGACTGTCCACAACCTTGGAGGTCGCTGGATGAGCTACCACCTGCCCGCCGGCAGCGCCGGCAACAGCCCGTACGTGCTGGACGTCAGCCCGAAGAGCGCCGGCTGGGCCTATTGCGCCCTGCGCGTGCTCGTCCTTGAGCGCGGCGACAGCCACACCTTCGACACCGGCGACAGCGAGTGGCTCGTCGTGCCGCTCGCCGCCACCGGCGTCACCGTCGCAACGGACGCCGGGGCGGAGTTCGAGCTGCAGGGCCGCACCGGCGTCTTCGCCGCCGTCACCGACTTCGCGTACGTCCCCCGCGACGCGCGCGTCACCGTCACCGCTCCCACCGGCGGGCGGATCGCCCTGGCCGGTGCGCGGTGCGAGCGGGCGCTGCCCGCGCGCCACGGGCCGGCCCCCGCCGTCCCCGTCGAGCTGCGCGGCGCCGGCACCTGTTCCCGGCAGGTCAACAACTTCGCCGCCGCCGGGGTCTTCGACTGCGACCGGCTCATTGCCGTCGAGGTGCTCACCCCCGGCGGCAACTGGTCCTCCTATCCTCCCCACAAGCACGACGAGCACCTGCCCGGCGTCGAGTCCGAGCTGGAGGAGATCTACTACTTCGAGATCGCCGGCGGCCCCACCGGCACCCCGGGCCACGGCTACCACCGCGTCTCGCCCTCGCGCCCCGGCGGCACGGATGTGCTCGCCGAGGTCCGTACGGGGGACGCCGTCCTGATCCCCGACGGCTGGCACGGCCCGTCCATCGCCGCGCCCGGCCACGACATGTACTACCTCAACGTCATGGCGGGACCCGGCGCGGAGCGCGAGTGGCTCATCCGGGACCACCCCGACGCCGCGTGGATCCGCGACACCTGGCCGGACCTCGACCCCGACCCGCGCCTGCCGTTCCCCCAGCATCCGGGAGGAGACCGATGACCCGACGGCTGACCGTCGCCCAGGCCCTGGTGGAGTTCCTCGCCCACCAGTACACCGAGCGGGACGGGCGCCGGCAGCGCCTGATCGCCGCCTGCTGGGGCATCTTCGGCCACGGCAACGTGGCCGGTGTGGGGCAGGCGCTGCTGGAGACCGGTGATGCGCTGCCCTACCTCCAGGGCCGCAACGAACAGGCCATGGTGCACGCCGCCGTCGGCTACGCCCGCCACCGCGACCGGCTCTCCGCCCACGCGGTGACCACCTCCATCGGCCCCGGTGCCACCAACCTCGTCACCGGGGCCGCCCTCGCCACGATCAACCGCATCCCCGTCCTCCTGCTCCCCGGGGACACCTTCGCCACCCGCCCCGCCGACCCCGTGCTGCAGCAGCTGGAGCACCCGGGCGCCGGCGACGTCTCCGTCAACGACTGCCTGCGCCCGGTCTCGCGGTACTTCGACCGGATCGTGCGGCCGGAGACGCTGATCCCCGCCGCCCTGCAGGCGATGCGCGTGCTGGCCGACCCCGCCGAAACGGGCGCGGTCACCCTCGCCCTGCCGCAGGACGTGCAGGCCGAGTCGTGCGACTGGCCGGAGGAGTTCTTCGCCGACCGCGTCTGGCACGTGCGCCGCCCGGCCCCCGACCCGGCCGAACTGGACGCGGCCGTACGGGCCGTGCGCGCCGCCCGCCGGCCGCTGCTGATCGCGGGTGGCGGCGTGCACCACAGCGAGGCCGAGGACGCGCTGCGCGCCTTCGTGGACGCCACCGGCATCCCCGTCGCCTCCACCCAGGCCGGCAAGGGGTCGCTGCGGTACGACCATCCGGCTGACGTGGGCGGCATCGGGCACACGGGGACGGCCGTGGCCGACGCCCTCGCCCGCACGGCCGACGTCGTCATCGGCGTGGGCACCCGCTACAGCGACTTCACCACCGCCTCCTCGACGCTCTTCACCGCGCCCGACGTGCGGTTCGTCAACCTCAACGTCACCGGTCACGACGCCCACAAGATGGCCGGCCTGCCCCTGGTCGCCGACGCCCGCGCCGGGCTGGAGGCGCTGGCGCAGGCACTGCGCGGCTACCGCGTTCCCGACGCGTACGTGAGCGTGTACACGGCCGGCAAGACCGAGTGGGAGGGCGTCGTCGACCGCGCGTACCGGCCCACCGACGGGCGGGAGGACGGGGCCCGGCCCACCCAGGCGCAGGTGCTGGGCGCCCTGGACGCCGTCGTCGGCGATGAGGACGTGATCGTCAATGCGGCCGGCTCCCTGCCCGGCGACCTGCACAAGCTCTGGCGCGCCCGCTCCCGCCGCCAGTACCACATGGAGTACGGCTACTCCTGCATGGGCTACGAGATCCCCGCCGCCATCGGCGTCGGCCTGGCCGAACCCGGCCGCCCCGTGTGGGCGCTGGTCGGCGACGGCACCTACCTGATGATGCCCACCGAGATCGTCACCGCCGTGCAGGAGGGCGTCCCTCTCAAGATGGTGCTCGTGCAGAACCACGGCTACGCCTCCATCGGCGGCCTGTCCGAGGCCGTCGGCGGCGAGCGCTTCGGCACGGCGTACCGCTTCCGCGCCCCCGACGGCACGTTCACCGGCGAGCCGCTGCCGGTGGACCTCGCGGCCAATGCCGCCTCTTTGGGCATGGGAGTGCTGAGGGTGCGCACGACCGCGGAACTGCGCCCGGCGCTCGCCGAGGCGCGCGCCGCCGACCGGCCCACATGTGTCTATGTGGAGACCGAAACGGCCGACACAGTGCCGGGCGCGCCCCCCGCACAGGCGTGGTGGGATGTGCCTGTCGCCGAGACCGCGACCCGGCCGGCCGCGGTGCGGGCGCGGGAGGAGTACGACCGCGGCGCCGCCGCCCGCCGCCGCCACCTGTGAGCCGCCGATGTGACGAGAGAGGTCGAGCAGATGAAGACCGTCCACCACTGGATCGACGGCAAGTCCGTCGAGGGCACCTCCGGCACGTACGGCCCGGTGACCGACCCGGCGACCGGCGCCGTCACCACGCGCGTCGCCTTCGCCTCCGCCGAGGAGGTCGACGCGGCGGTCGCGGCGGCCAAGGCCGCGTACGCCACGTGGCGCACGTCCTCGCTGGCCACCCGCACCGGCGTGCTCTTCCGCTACCGCGCCCTGCTGGACGCCCACCGCGAGGAGCTGGCCCGCCTGATCACCGCCGAGCACGGCAAGGTTCATTCCGACGCGCTGGGCGAAGTGGCCCGCGGCCTGGAGATCGTGGAGCTGGCCTGCGGCATCCCCACGCAGCTCAAGGGCGAGCTGTCGACGCAGGTGGCCAGCCGGGTGGACGTGGCGGCGATCCGGCAGCCGCTGGGTGTGGTCGCCGGCATCACGCCGTTCAACTTCCCGGCGATGGTGCCCATGTGGATGTTCCCGCTGGCGGTCGCCTGCGGCAACACCTTCGTCCTCAAGCCGAGCGAGAAGGACCCCTCGGCCGCGGTCCGGCTGGCCGAGCTCGCCGCCGAGGCCGGGCTGCCGGACGGCGTGCTCAACGTCGTCAACGGCGACCGCACCGCCGTCGACCGCCTCCTGGAGCACCCCGACGTCGCCGCCGTCTCCTTCGTCGGCTCGACGCCGATCGCCCGCCACATCCACACCACGGCCTCCGCGCACGGCAAGCGCGTCCAGGCGCTCGGCGGCGCAAAGAACCACATGCTGGTCCTGCCCGACGCCGACCTCGACGCCGCCGCCGACGCCGCCGTCTCCGCCGCCTACGGCTCGGCGGGGGAGCGCTGCATGGCCATCTCGGCGGTCGTGGCGGTCGGCGGCACCGGCGACGAACTGGTGGCGAAGATCCGCGAACGGGCCGAGAAGGTGCGGATCGGCCCCGGCGACGACCCCGCCTCCGAAATGGGCCCGCTCATCACCCGCGCGCACCGCGACAAGGTCGCCTCCTACGTGCGCGGCGCCGCCGCCCAGGGCGCGGACGTCGTCCTCGACGGCACGGGCTTCACCCCGCCGGCCGGGTACGAGGAGGGCCACTGGATCGGGCTGTCCCTGCTGGACAACGTGCCCACCGACGCCGACGCCTACCGCGACGAGATCTTCGGCCCGGTGCTGTGCGTGCTGCGCGCCGCGACGTACGAGGAGGGCGTGGCCCTCATCAACGCTTCCCCCTGGGGCAACGGCACCGCCATCTTCACCCGCGACGGCGGTGCGGCCCGGCGCTTCCAGCTGGAGGTGGAGGCGGGCATGGTGGGCGTGAACGTGCCCATCCCGGTGCCGGTGGGCTACCACTCGTTCGGCGGCTGGAAGCACTCGCTCTTCGGTGACCTGCACGTCTACGGCAACGACGGGGTGCACTTCTACACCCGCGGCAAGGTCGTCACCACCCGCTGGCCCGACCCGGCGGACGCGGGTGTGGACCTGGGCTTCCCGAGCCACAAGTAGGCGGCCCCGGCTCGCACCGCGGCTCGCCCCGCGTACCGGCCCCGCACGAAGCGGAACCGTAAGCTCCACCCATGGGCTGGGCGACCGCACTGAAGAAGACCGCCCGCGCCGGGCTCACCGTCGAGCGAGCCCGGCTCGAGCCGCTCCTGGCCCTGCGCGGCGCCTGCGGCGTGGCCGTCGTCATCGGCCTCCTGCTCGCCCTGGCCACCCCCTCCCTCGCCGTCTCCTCCGCCTTCGGCGCCTTCGCCTCCGGCATCGTCACCTTCCAGCGCAGCTGGCGCCCCCGCCCCCTGCTGGCCCTCGGCGTCGCCGCCGGACTCGGCGTCAGCACCTTCATCGGCTATCTCGCCGCCGCCCACCACGCCCTCTTCGTCGTCCTCCTGGCCGCGTGGACCCTGCTGTCGGGCTTCGCCTGGGCCCTCGGCCCGGTCTCCGGCTTCGTCGCCACCCAGACGATCGCCGTCATGCTCGTCACCGTCACCCTGCCCTCCTCCGTCGCCGGCGCGGCCGAGCACGCCGCGCTCATCGTCTTCGGCGGCGTGGTGCAGGCGGCGCTGATCCTGCTCTTCCCCATCCGCCCCTGGGGCCGTCAGCGCGACGTGCTCGCGGACGCGCTCGCCGCGGAGGCGGACTACGCGCGCCGGCTGCGCCACGACCCCGTGGCGCCCTTCGACCCGCAGCCGCTGATGGAGGCCCGCGAGGCCGCCGTGCTGACGCCGCGCCAGGCCCGGACGCGGCCGCGCCAGCTGGGCGGTCCGCGCGGCGTGGCCGAGCGCATCCGGCCCGTCCTGGCCTCGCTCGCCGACCCCGTCCTCGGCGCGCCCGCCGAGGGACCGGAGCGCGACCAGGTCCGCGACCTGCTGGCCGCGGCCGCGACCGTCCTGGACGCGGTGGCACGCGCGATCCGCTGGGGCAAGCCGGTGCGGCTGCCGCCGGAGGCCGTGGCCACCCTGCAGGAGGCCGAGTCCGGCTGGCGGCTGACCGGCCCCGCCCGCCGCAGCGCGCTGCGGCTCGCCGCGCTGCTCGGCGACGCGGTGGAGGCCAGCGACGAGCCCGTACGCGCCACGGGCCCGGTTCCCGAGGCCGAGCGCCGGCACCTGCTGCGGCCCACGGGGGCGGGACTGCTGCCGGTGGCCTGGCGCGCGCTGCGCCGCGAGGCACGGTGGTCCTCGCCGGTGGGGCGGCACGCGGTGCGCGTGGCGGTGGTCTCGTGCGCGGCGTATGTGCTGGGCAGCGCCCTGCCGCTGGGGCACGGCTACTGGGCGCCGATGACCTCGGTGATGGTGATGCGGCCGGACTTCGCCCAGACCTTCCAGCGCGGTGTCGCCCGCTTCGCGGGCACGCTGGTGGGTGTGTGGGCCGGTGCCGGCCTGATGGCGCTGTTCCACCCGGGGCCGTGGGTCAGCGCCGGCCTGGCCGTGTCGACCGTGGCGCTGCAGTACTTGCTGATGCGCACCGGCTACATCGTCGTCTCCACGTGCGTCGGGGCGTACATCGTCTTCCTGCTGGGCATTGCCGGCGAGGGCTGGTCCCAGACGCTGCAGGACCGGCTGGCGCTGACGCTGCTGGGCGGGGCGCTGGCCATGGTCGCGTACGCCCTGTGGCCCACGTGGGAGACGCCCCGGCTGCGCGACCGGCTGGCGGACTGGCTGGCCGCCAACGGCCAGTACGCGCTCGCCGTCCTCGACGCGTACGCCCGCCCCGCCGACCGGGCCGCGCGCCGGGTGCGCGAGGTGTTGCTGGACGCGCGCGCCGCGCGCCGGGAGTGGGAGGACGCGGCCGCCCGCGCGCAGCAGGAACCCGTGCGCCACCGGGGCATCTCGCGCAAGGCCGAGCGGGAGGCGGAGGCGGCGCTGACGACGATGGGCCGCGTCACGATGCTGATGGAGGCGCACCTGCCGGACCGCGGCGCCGAGCCGTCGGCCGGCGCGGGGCGGTTCGCCGCGGCGCTGCGCGAGGCCCTGCCGCCGGCGGAGGCGGCCGTGCGCGAGCGCCGGGTCCTGGACTGGTCCGGGCCGCGCGCGGCCCTGGCCGAGTGGCGCGTGCGCGAGGGCGACGAGGGCGTGCCGGTACGGGCCTCGGAGCTGCTGGTCGACGCCCTGCAGGAGCTCGCGCAGGCGCTCGCCCCGGGCGGGCGCGGCCGCAGGCGGAGCTCGCGCCGCCCTTGACCATTTCTGACGGTGTGTAAACGTGAGGCCACTCACACTTCACACAATGGTCCCGGAAACCTCCGTAAATTCGCCCCCGGCTTTTTGTTATCGGCCGGTCCGCCGCGGGTCTCCCAGGTGTCGGAACGGACGCCAACGTGGCGGTACGACAGAGAGGTGCGGGCGTGGAGAGTGTGAACGTGGCCGTGGTCGAGGCGGCCCGGGCCGGGGACACGGCGGCACAGGACGAGCTCGTCGCCACCCACCTGCCGCTGGTCTACAACATCGTCGGGCGGGCCCTGAACGGCCACGCGGACGTCGACGACGTCGTCCAGGAGACCATGCTGCGCGTGATCAACGGCCTGGACGGACTGCGCGACGCCGCCAGCTTCCGCTCCTGGGTCGTGGCCATAGCCATGAACCAGATACGCAGCCACTGCCGGGAGCCGCACCCCGAGGCACCCGTCAGTGGCCTGCACGACGTGGTGGGCGAAGTCGCCGACCCCAAGGCCGACTTCGTCGACCTGACCATCGTCCGGCTGGGGCTGCAGGGGCAGCGCAGGGAGGCCGCCGAGGCCACGCGCTGGCTGGACGAGGGCGAACAGGACGTGCTGTCGCTGTGGTGGCTGGAGGCGGCGGGCGAGCTCACCCGCGCCGAGGTCGCCGCCGCACTGGAGCTGACCCCGCAGCACGCGGCCGTACGCATCCAGCGCACCAAGGCCCAGCTCGACATCGCGCGGGGCGTGGTCCAGGCCCTCGCGGCGCAACCGCGCTGCGCCCAGCTGTCGGAGGTCGTCGCGCATTGGGACGGCATCCCCTCCGCCCTGTGGCGCAAGCGCATCGCCCGGCACGTGCGCGGCTGCGGCCGCTGCACCGGCGCCCTGTCGGCGCTCGTGCCCGCCGAGGGACTGCTGGCCGGCCTCGGCCTGGTGCCGGTGGGCGGCGCGCTGCTCGGCTGGTGGGGCAGGGGCACGACGGTGCACGCGGCTTCGGCGGGGTCGATGGGCTCCGCGGGCTCGGTGGGTCACACCACCGCCTTCCCTGCCTCGTCCGGATCCGGGGCGGCCGCGGCCTCGGCCCCGGCCCGGGCCCGTGGGCACCGGGCGGCCGGCCGCCGGGGCGGCGGCGGGCACCGCGCGGGCGGTGGGCGCGGCGGGCGGCGCGTCGCCGTCGGGGCGGGCGTGCTGGCGCTCCTTGCGGGCGGGGTGCTGGGCGGCACCTACTTCTTCCAGGACTCCCCGGACGGCGCCGACCGCACCCAGGCCGTCGACGCCCCGGGCAGCCTCAAGCAGCTGAGCGCGCAGGAGCCGTCGCCGCTGCGTTCGGGCCCCTCGCAGTCCGCGTCGCCGAGCGCTTCGGCCTCCGCGTCCGCCTCGGCCTCCGCCTCGCCGAGCGGTTCGGCCTCGCCGTCCGCGTCGAAGCCGGCGAGCGAGTCCCCGGCCGGCAAGTCCGACTCGGAGCCGGCGCCCACCCGCAAGCCCGCGACCCGGGCGCCTGCGCCCAACCCGGGCGGCGGCTCGGCGGCCCAGCAGGTCGTGGCGCTGGTCAACGCCGAGCGCGCCAAGGTCGGGTGCTCGCCGGTGACGTCCAACAGCCTCCTGGACGCCGCTGCCCAGGGCCACTCCGACGACATGGCGGCCCGCAACTTCTTCAACCACACCAACCCGGACGGCAAGGGCCCGGGTGACCGCATCACGGCGGCCGGCTACCAGTGGAGCACCTACGGCGAGAACATCGCGTACGGGCAGGCGGACGCGGCGGCGGTCATGGACTCGTGGATGCACAGCGACGGCCACCGCAAGAACATCCTCAACTGCTCCTTCAAGGAGATCGGCATCGGCATCAACCGCGCCCCGGGCGGTCCGCGCTGGACCCAGGTCTTCGGGGCGCGCTGAGTCCTTCACCCATCCGGGCGGCGAGGTTTTCCACAACGGAAACTCTCCAGTTGCCATGACGGAAAGTGCGTGGTTCACTTTCCGTCATGGCAACTGATGCTGGTGCGTACCCGCACTCGTCCCGCCCCGACCCGTCCGCCGTGCCCGCCAGGCCCACGCGCGAAAGTGCCGCCGAAGCCCTGGCGCTGGCCGAGCGCACCCGCGCGGCGGTGGGCTCCATCGAGCCCGACCGGCGCTACGGCGTGGCGCTCTCCTTGGGCCTGGCCGGGGTCTACTTCTCCCACCTCCTGCCCGAGCCGCTGGACCTCGTCGGTCTCGCCGCGATGTACGTGGGCATGCTCACCACCCTCGTCCTCCAGGTCCGCTCCAGCGGTGTGCGGCACCGGCTGCACCCGGCCATGAAGCGCTCCATGGCCGTCGCCGCCGCCATCGGCCTGCTGACCTACCTCGCCGCGTTGGCCCTGGAACACTGGACGGGCACACCGTGGATATGGGTGCCCGCGGGCCTGCTCGCCGGAGGGGGCGTCCACGTCCTCGACCGGAACGCGCGCACGAAGGGCATACCCGCACAGTGACCGCTGCCGACGACGGCTTCAACGAGACGATCCACGCGCCCAACCGGCTGCGGATCTGCGCCGTGCTCGACGCCGTCGAGGAGATCGAGTTCTCGACCGTCCGCGAGGCGCTGGGCGTGAGCCCGTCCGTGCTGAGCAAGCACGTCACCGTCCTCACCGACGCCGGGTACGTCGAGCAGCGGCGCGCCGTCCGTGACACGCGGCAGCGGGTGTGGCTGAAGTTCACCAAGGCCGGCCGCGCCGCCTACCACGCCCACCTGGCCGCGCTGCGCGCCATCGTCAATGCGGACCTGGGCCAGCCGGACGACGGCTGAGCCGGGCGGTCCGCGCACCTTCGAGTGAAGGCCGCACCCGCCCCGGCCACCTCCCCCGCGCTGCCGGGAACCATCACGCCGGGGCACCGCCCCCGCTGACCGAAGGGGGGTCGTTCGAGACGTCGAGACGGAGCAGTCCATGGCAAGCTGCGACACCTGCGGCAACGACTACTGGTTGGCCTTCGAGATCAAGACCGTCACCGGGCAGACGTACACCTTCGACAGCTTCGAGTGTGCGATCACCCGGCTGGCCCCTTCGTGCGAGCACTGCAACGCCCGCATCATCGGCCACGGGGTCGAGGTCTCCGGCCGCTTCTTCTGCTGCGCCCACTGCGCCCGCGAGGGCGACTCCGGCCTCGGGGCCGAGATCCGCGACACCGTCGGCGCCCACCCGGGCTGACGCGCCGCCGGCCCCCTCACCCCAGGCCCCGGCCCACGGCCACCCCCGCGTACGCGGCGCCCACGCCGCACACCACGCTCGCCGCGACGTTGAGCACGGCGTACGCGCGGGCACCGTCCTGGGCCAGGCGCAGGGTCTCGTAGGAGAACGTCGAGTACGTCGTCAGGGCACCGCACAGGCCGGTGCCCAGCAGCAGGCGCCACCGCTCGTCGGGCAGCGCGCCCGTCAGCACGCCCAGGACCAGGCAGCCCACCACGTTCACCGTGAACGTGCCCCAGGGGAAGACCGAATCGTGGCGCGACTGCACGAAGCGGTCCGTCAGATAGCGCAGCGGAGCGCCGGCCATGGCGCCGGCGACGACGAGGAGCCAGTTCACCCGGGCTGCCCCTCGGTGCTCCCACCGGTCACGGCCTCGCCGTAGTGGAGGACCTCGACCTCCTCCAGGGTGATCAGGCCGGCCACGGACAGCTCCGCCAGCACGGGCAGGAACGCCCGGACCCGTTCCGCGGTGTCCACCACGGTCACCGCCACCGGCAGGTCCTCGCTCAGCGACAGCAGACGGGAGGTGTGGATGCGGGAGGAGGCGCCGAAGCCCTCGATGCCACGGAAGGCGCTCGCACCGGCCAGCCCTGCCGCATGGGCACGGTGGACGATCTCGGAGTACAGCGGCCGGTGGCCGTGGGTGTCGGACTCACCGACCACCACGGTCAGACGCAGTGCAGGGCCCTGCAGGATCACGACCGCCCCCGGTGCAGGTACGCGCGCGTCACCGCTGCGGCCGCCCACACCGCCGCGAGCGCGATGAGCAGCGTCGCCGCCAGGTAGGCGAGGGCGCTGCCGGTGCGGCCGCCGGAGGCCAGCTGCCGGATGTCCACCGCGTAGGTGGAGAAGGTGGTGAAGCCGCCCAGCACGCCCGTGCCCAGGAAGGGCCGGGTCAGCCGGTGCGGCGCAGCGCGCTCGGTCAGGCTCACCAGCAGCACGCCGATCAGGGCGCAGCCCACCGCGTTGATCAGCAGTGTGGTCCAGGGGAAGGCGCCCGGCGCGGTCGGCCACAGCAGCCCCGCGCCGTAGCGGGCCGCGGCGCCCAGGCCGCCGCCCGCCGAGACGGCGCACACCACCGCGCCCTGGCCGGCGGGGCGGTCGCGGCGTGCGGCGACGCCGCCGCTCGTACCGGCCGCCGTGCGGGGCGGCGCCGCTCCCGTCGTACTCATGCGGCCAGGCTAGCCCAGGGGTTGCGGGGTGCCGCCGCCCGCCACCGCCGCCAGGCAGGCCTCCGCCCGGTCGGCGTCCATCAGCCACTCCTGGAAGTCCGCCGGGTCGGCGAAGCCGTTGACGTAGCGGTGGGCGAGTGCGGGGTGCATGGCCGCGGCCGTGATGATCTGCTGCACGTGGGGAGGCAGCGGGGCGTCGAGGAGCATGTTGGTGAAGGCGCTGGCGTGCCGTGCGTGCTCCCACCAGGCCGCGAACGTCTCGTGCATCCACGCGCGGTCGAAGGGCCGCTCGCCGCGCTCCAGGACCGACTGCAGGTAGCGGTCCGCGCAGCGCGCCGCGTTGTTGGAGCCCTGGCCCGACAGCGGGTCGTTGAGGACGACCGCGTCCGCCATGCCCAGCACATGGCTGCCCGGCGCCACCTCCGCGACCGGGTGCCGCACCACGGGCGTCAGGCTGCCGGCGAGCAGGGCCCCGGCGTCCGTGGGCTCGGCCCCGGCGCACAACTCGTACTCCCACGGCGCGTACGAGCGCAGCAGGTGCAAGGAGCGCTCCAGCGCCTCGCCCGGCCCCGAAACGTTCCCCCAGCAGTCGAAGGGCCCGCCCGGGTTGCCCTCCCACAGCAGGATCCGGCAGGGCCCGGACCCGGTCAGCGCCGGCAGGACGAAGAACTCGCCCGCGCCCGGGAAGGCGTACATGCGCAGGAACGACGGCGGCAGCCCCGCGTCGGGCCGCACGCCGTGCAGGTACAGGCAGGCCAGGACGCGCTGGGGGTGCGCGTAGGGACTGTGCCGCTCGTCCCGGCCGAACACCTCGGCGAGCGGGCCGTGGCCCGTCGCCAGCACCGTCAGCTCGTGGGCGGCGGCGAGGGCGGCCAGGTCCTCCCCGGCCACCTGCCGGTACTCCACCCGGCCGCCGCGCTCGGCGAACAGCTCCAGCCAGCGCGCCGTCTTCACCCGCTGGTCCACGGACTGGGCGGGGCTCTCCAGCCGGGCGGTGACCGAGCGGCCGGGGCAGCGGGTGCCGGGCGGGTCGGTGGGATTGAGCTGGATGCCCTCGATGGGCGGGGCCTGCCCGTCCCACAGGTTCAGGCCGAGCCGCCGCTCCAGGGCGAGCGCCGGTCCGTACATCAGCTGGGTGGAGAGCACCCGTCCACCGCGGATCTGTTCGGGCGTCCGGGCGGCGACCACGGTCACCTCGTACCCGCCGGCCGCCTGCAGCCCCAGCGCCAGCTGGAGCCCCGCCTGGCCCGCGCCGACGATCGCGATCCTGCGCATGGTTGCCTCCGAAAGCAGGTCCTTCCTTGGCCCGCCCCCGATGTAACCGCCCCCGGCGCGCGCTGTACAGAAGGCACGCGGACGCCCCGTTCGCCCGGCGTGTCCGGGGGACCGGGCAGCGCCCCGAAGGGGCGCACCTGACAGGTCCTAGGCCGCCGGCACCGCGATCGCCGTCAGCACCAGCCCGTCGCGCACCAGCCACCGTCCCTCGAAGCCGGCCAGCCGGCCGCCCGTCGCCGCCCGCAGCGGCTCCGGCTTGAGCACCCGGGCCGTGAACGTGCCGGCGTCGGCGTCCACCTCGATGACGGCGTCCTGGAAGTCCAGCCACTGCCGGGTGAGCGGGAACCACGCCTTGTAGACGCTCTCCTTGGCGCTGAAGACCAGCCGGTCCCAGTGCACGGAGGGCCGCTGCGCCTCCAGCCGGGCCAGCCACCCGTGCTCCTCCGGGCGCGTCACCAGGCCCCGTACACCGCCCTGCGGCAGCGGCAGGTTGGGCTCGGCGTCCACGCCTATCGTCAGGACGTCACCGGACAGCGCCACGGCCGCGCCCCGGTAGCCCGCGCAGTGCGTCATGCTGCCGATGACCCCCTGCGGCCACTGCGGCGCACCGCGCTGCCCGGGAATGATCGCCGCCGGTGCCACGCCGAGGCGGCCCAGGGCGGTGCGGGCGCAGGCCCGCACCGTGGAGAACTCCCGGCGCCGCTTGTCCACGGCGCGGGCGATCAGGGCCTCCTCCTCGGGGAAGAGGGCAGGGCTCTCGGCAGGGTCCTCGAACGCCTCGGCCGTCTGGATGGGTGAGGGCAGCAGCGTGCCAATCATGTGCGCCGGTCATTCCTTTGGTCGAAGCGGCCGGAGTGCATGTACGAAAGGCACCCTGCCAGGTGGGAAGCCAATGGGAAACCCACTCATTCTGTTGATCGGCCCACATCGGGATCACCCGGACGCTTCATGGACGAAACCTTTGTTGTCATCGCACGTTGATCCGGGCTCCCGGCCCTCACGGGCCGGGTGCCCGTCCCGTACGACCAAGCAAAGGTGTCTCCCCATGTCACGAATCGCCAGGGCAGCAGTTGTCACCGCCGCCGTCGGCGCCACGCTCGCCGGTGTCTCCGGCGGAGCTGTCGCCGACTCCGGAGCGAAGGGTGCCGCCGTCGGCTCCCCGGGTGTCATCTCGGGCAACGTCATCCAGGTCCCGATCCACATCCCGATCAACATCTGCGGCAACTCGATCGACATCGTCGGCCTGCTGAACGCGGCGTCGGGCAACGTCTGCATCGCCGGCTGACGCACGCCCGGCGACGCCGGTCCTGCGGTCGCGGGGCGCTCCCCGGCCCGCGACCGCACACCGAGTGCGCATGGCGTCCCCGGTCCTCGGACCGGTGGGCGCCATGCGCCCTCGCCCTTCCCGGGGAGAACGCGCGGGCGTCAAGAGATGCGGGCGTCAAGAGGTGATGCTCTGTCAGGCGCACGTGACCGCACGTAGGATCGCTTCCCTGAACCGATGGCGGGGCGGGCGGGGAGCATGGGCGGGGACGGCGGCAACACCATCCGGGGCGGCATTTACCACGACACGGTGATCCAGGCCCACACCGTGATGTACGGGCATTCCGAGCGGCGCCCGCCGCGGCTGCTGGCTCCCCCGCCCGACGTCTACGTCGACCGCACCGCGGTCTTCGCCGAGCTGGGGCGCGCCCTCGACGAACGCGAACGCGGCGAGGCGACCGCGCCCCTGGTCGTCGTCCTGACGGGCCTGCCCGGGATGGGCAAGACGGCCACCGCGCTGCGCTGGCTGCACCGGCTCGGCCCCGCCTTCCCCGGCGGCCACCTCCAGGACGACCTCGCCCCCACGGGCCCGCTCGGCCCCCGCGACCCCCTCGCCGTCCTCGAGCGCTTCGTGACCGAGCTGTCCGGTCCGCAGGGCGACCGCCCGGCCGACCTCGCGGGCCTCGCCGCCCGCTACCGCTCGCTGACCGCGGACGCCCCCGCCCTCGTCCTCCTCGACAACGCCGTCAACCCCGGTCAGGTGCGCCCGCTGCTGCCGGGCCATCCCGCGAGCGTGGTCGTCGTCACCAGCCGCTTCGCCCTCACCGGCCTGCGCGCCAGCCACCCGCGCACGCTCACCGTCCGCCTGGACGCCCTGGACGACGCCTCCGGCGCCGAGCTCCTGCACGCCGTGGCGGGCGGCGGCGCCCTGGACCGGCCCGCGCTCACCGGCGTCCTGGACGCCTGCGCGGGGCTGCCGCTGGCCGTACGGATCGCGGGCGCCCGGGTGGGTGAACTGCTGGAGAACGGGGAGGATCTCCACGCACTCGCCCGTGAACTCGACGACCGCCGTACGCGGCTGGAGGCACTCGCCGTGCCCGACGACCTCTCCGTGGCCCAGGTCTTCGACGCCGTGTACGCCGCCCTGCCGCCGGGCCCCGCACGGCTCTACCGCACCCTGGGCCTGCACCCCACGCCGGAGTTCTCCCGCGACCTCGTGCGCCGCCTCGCCGCCGCGGACGACGACGTGCGCACCCTCCAGCGCGAACGGCTGCTGGAGCCCGGCGAGGAGGGGCGGCTGCGGATGCACGGCCTGGTGCACGACCACGCCCGCGCGCAGACCCTGGGCCCGGACGGCGCCGTGGACGCGTACGCCGACTGGTACTTGCGGCGGGCCGCCGCCGTCGAGTGGCGGACCTCCGAGCGCTGGCGATACGGCCCGCTGTTCGCCCGGCCGGACGAGCTCGCCGGCGTCTTCGGCAGTGCACAGGAGGCGCTGGACGCCTTCGAGGCCGACCGCGCCAACGTCGTGGCCGTCGTCGAACTGGCCTATGAGACGGGGCGGTACGCGCAGGTGTGGCAGCTGTGCGAGGCCCTGCGCGGCTTCTTCTTCCGGCGCAAGTACCACACGGACTGGACGGCGGTGTGCGCCCGGGGGCTCGCCGCCGCCCGTCACGGCGACGACCGCCTGGCAGTGGCCCGCATGCACCTGGAGCTGGCCTTCGCCCACGCCGACCGCGACGCCGACGGGGACACGGCGATCGCCCGCGAGCACTACGGGCACGCCCTGCGCGAGGCGACGGCCACCGGTCACGCCCGGACCGTCTCCTCGGCCCTGGAGGGCCTGGGCCTGCTCGATCTGCGCGCAGGCGATCCGGCAGCCGCCGCCGGCCGCTTCGAGCGGGCAGTGGCGGCGCTGGAGGGCGTGGACCACCCGCGCGGCAGGGCGCTGCTGACCTTCCACCTCGGCCGGGCCCGCAGCGCCGAGCACCGGCACGAGGAGGCGGCCCGCCTGCTGCTGCGCTCCCGGACCCTCTTCGCGGCGCTGCCCGACCGGTTCAACGAGGCCAAGGCCCTGTGGCAGTACGCCCGTGCCCGGCTGCACGCCGACCGCGCGGACGAGGCCCGCACACCGCTGGACGAGGCCGCCGAGCTGATCGCCTCGTGCGGCGCGCCCAAGGAGGAGGCCGACATCCTGCTGCTGCGCGGCGACGTGCTGGCCCAGGAGGGCGAACGCGAGGCCGCCGAGACCGACTGGCAGCGGGCGGCGCACCTGTACGGGACGCTGGGCAGCCCCCTGGCCGCGGCTGCGCAGGAGCGGCTCGGCGCCGACTAGACGGGCAGCGCCCCGATGGGGTGCGGGGAACTGCGCGACAAGCCACGACGCGCCCGCAGACGAAGTGCCGTGCTCCGCCCGGCCCCCGCGCCTCTACCGGGCGCTGCACGTCTACTGCTGCCGTACGGTCAGGCGCGCGGGCGGGATGCCGTCGGCGACGTCCACCACAAGGGTGGCCGCCGAAAGGTTTGAGGTGTTGGCGGCGACAAACAGGGCCGAGGCTGCCACTGCCGCCGTGTACACCGGACTGTGCGGTGCCTCCCACGCCGCCGTCGTCCGCTGCCCACTGCGCGCGTAGGTCGTGCAGCCGGCCTCCCCTTCCGCGAAGGCGACCAGGGAGCAGCCCGGGTACTGCTGCAGGAGCCGGGCCGCTGCCGCGCGGTGGGTCTCGCCGGGCGCCGGCGGCCGGGCGAGCAGGACGTCGGCGCTGTGCGCCCACCGGGCGTCCGGCTCGCCCTCGGTGGCGACCACATGCGGATCGGTGAGGTGCCCGGCCCGGGCGCCCTGCACAGCGGCCGGGTACCGGCGCAGCGAGAGCGCCCCGCCGCCGGCCGCCGGGGCGCGGTGGTCGACAAGTACTGGTGGTGTGCCCGGGCTGCGCCGCTCGGTGGGCAGGGGCAGCGGCAGGGACACCGGGCGCGGGACGGCCGGGTCGGCGGGCTCGTCGAGTCCGAGCCGGGCGTAGTACAGGCGGCGCAGCAGCGCCGCCGCACGCATCGGGCGGGAGGTGACCAGGTCGCCGATCCGGGCGAGCCGTTCGTCACCGGCGCGGGCGGTGACCGCGCGGCGCAGCTGCCGTTCGAGCGGTTCGTGCGCGTCCACCCGCGGCAGTGCCGCTCCCAGGAGCTCCATGGGCGAGCCGGCGGCGACCACGTCGTGGCCGAAGGCGCCGAGCAGCCCGGGTATGCCAAGTGCCGCCGCGTACAGGGTCAGCGAGCCGTGGTCGCCGATGAAGGCGTCCGCGGCCGGCAGGGCGGCCTTCCAGACGTCGCTCTCCGGCGCGGGCAGCAGCAGCCCGGCCCGCAGGCAGGGTGCCAGCCAGGTGCGCACCTGCCAGCCGCCGTGGCCGTACCAGACGTTGGGATGGACGGCGGCCAGCACGCGGTACTCGTCGTGCGGCAGTTCGGCCAGCGCGCGGCGTACGAGGCCGAAGTCGGCGCCGAGGAGGGAGTGCCGGCCCCAGGTGGAGGTCAGGACGAGCAGCTTCTGCCCGGGCAGCAGCCCGAGGGCGGCGCGGTACTCCTCGCGGAAGGGCAGGCCGGCGCGCAGGGTGTCCATGCAGGGATCGCCGGCGACGACGGAGGCGGGCACGGCCTGCGGGCAGCCGCGGCGCAGGCGTTCACGTTGTTCGTCGTGGGACAGGACGACGGCGGAGGGGATCAGCTCGCCGTCGTGGGTGAGCCACTCGGCATCCAGGCCGAAGGCTTCCGGTGTCCGGTGTCCGGTGTCCGGTGTCCGGTGTCCGGTGTCCGGTGTCCGGGGCAAGTATTTATTGTAACCGGCGCCGTGGGGCGCACCGATCAACGGGGCGTCTATCGCCTGCAGTTCGCCGCCCCGGCTGCTGCTCACCGCCAGGTCGAACTTCTGCCGCTTCGCCTCCTCCCAGGGAACGTACGGCAGTTGCCGGGCCGCGACGAACTCCCGTATGCCCGCGTCGAACGCCGACGACCCGGTGCAGGTGAAGAGCACCTGCACCCGGCTGTCCCCCTCGAAGGGGGCCAGGAGGTCCAGCAGCCGCGTGGCGGAGGTGACGTTGTGGATGACCGCCAGCACCGTCCGCTCGGGCGGGGCGGTGGCCCACCGGGTGGCGTCGTCCCGCAGCAGGACGTGCGACGGCGACGCCTGTGCGTCCGGCATGGCTGGCCCTCCCGTGTCGTGCTGTTCCGTCCCCCGGCTCCGTGCCCGTCCGGGCGACGATACCTGCTGCCCTGACGGCGACTTCGGGGAGCAGTAGGATCATCACTTTGCGTATATATGCAAGTTCTGGGGGAGGATGCAGGCAAGGGGGGCGGGCGATGGTGGCTGGGGGATCGGCATCGGTCAGGGCCCAGGAGGCCCGGCGGCACGAGCGCGAGCTGCGCGAGCAGCTGCTCGCGGCGCAGCGCGAGGCGCGGCGGTGGGAGGCGGCCAGCGAGGGCGAGCGCAAGGTCGCGGCCCAGCTGCTGATGCTCACCGGCCGCGGCTGGCGGCTGCTGGTGGACCGGCGCTGGCCGGGGACGCGGTCGGCCAACGTGGACATGCTGCTGGTGGGCCCGGGTGGCGTCTTCGTCATCGACGTCAAGAACTGGCAGGCGCCGCCCGGTGCCGCCGAGGGGCACCTGACCGCCGGCCGGCAGCGGCGCGACGGCGAGATCGGCAAGCTGCTGGCCGTCACGCGGCTGGCCGAGGCGGCCGTGGCGGCGCTGGGCATGTCGCCGGTGGCCGTCCAGCCGGTCATGGTCTTCGCCGGCCGCTCCTTCACCGGCGAGCTGGGCCGGGTGCGGCTGCTGGGCGAGCGGGAGGTGGGCCCGGCCCTGCTGGCCGAGCGCGCGCGGCTGACGCCGCCGGGCGTACGAGCGGTTGCCGATCACTTGGCGCAGGTCTTTCCGGCGTACGAGAGCTCGGCGCTGCCGGAGGAGCACCCCGGCGCGCACGGGGTGGCGCCGGGCGCCCCCGCCGAGGCCCTGTTCGACCTCGACGGCCTGTGCGAGGCGGCCGTGGAGGCGGCCCGCAGCGGCCCGATCGAGCAGTGGATGACCTTCCTGCACCCCGCCCAGCTCGCCCTGGTGCGGCGCAACTGGTCCGGCCCGGCCCGGGTGAGCGGCCCCGCCGGCACCGGCAAGACCGTCGTCGCCCTGCACCGCGCCGCGCACCTGGCCCAGCGCACGACGGGCCGGATCCTGTATGTGACCTTCGCGAGCAACCTGCCGCGCGTGCAGCGCACGTTCCTGCGCACGATGTCGCCGGCCGTCGCCGACCGGGTGGAGTTCCGCAGCCTGCACGCGTGGGCCCAGCGCTTCCTCGACGAGCGTGGCATCCCGCACAACCTGCACGGCGGCAAGGCCGAGGACGCCTTCAGCCGTGCCTGGCTGCACCTGGGCCGGCACAGCGTCCTGGCCTCCCTCGACCCCTCGCCCGGCTACTGGCACGAGGAGATCGACCGCGTCATAAAGGGCCGCGGCATCACCCGCTTCGAGGAGTACGCGACCTTGCGCCGGCACCGCCGCCGCACCAACCTGCGCCGCCCGCACCGCGAGGCGGTCTGGGCGCTGTACGAGGAGTACGAGCGGGTGCGCATCCGGCGCGGCGTGCACGACTTCAACGACATCCTCGCGCTCGCCCTGGCCGAGGCCCGCGCCCGCCCGGGCCGTTCCCCGTACGCCGCCGTCATCGCCGACGAGGTGCAGGACCTGACCCTGGTGGGCGTGCGCCTGCTGCACGCCCTGGTCGGCGACGCACCCAACGGCCTGCTCCTGGTCGGCGACGGCCAGCAGGCCGTCTATCCCGGCGGCTTCCGCCTGTCGGACGCCGGCATCGACGTGCGCGGCGACCGCGGCCAGATCCTGCGCACCAACTACCGCAACGCCAGGGAGATCCTCGGCGCCGCGCTGGCCGTCGTCGCCGACGACGCCTTCGACGACATCGACGGCACCCGTACGGCGGGTCTGCGCGAGGTGGATCTCGCCTACCACGGGGGCCAGGTCCTGCGATCCGTCTGCCGCACCCCGGCCGAGCACGACCGGGCCCTGCTGGCCGCCCTGCGCGAGCGGGGCGAGCCCACCTGGCCGGACTCGGCCGTGCTGTGCCGCTCCCGCCGGGAGACCGCCCACTACCAGCACCTGCTGGAGCGCGCGGGCATCCCCCAGTGCTCCTTGGACCGCTACGACGGTCGCCCGGTCGCCGCCGTGAAGGTCGGCAGCTACCGCCGCGCCAAGGGACTCGAGTTCGCACACGTCTACCTGCCCGACCACGCCCCGCCCCTGGGCCCCGGCCCGGCGGACGAGGACATCGCCGGCGAGCGCGCCGAGCTGGAGCGTGCCCAGCTCTTCGTTGCCATGACCCGGGCCCGCGACACCCTCTGGCTGGGCGCGGTGCGCCGCACCCTCTGACCGCGCCGCCCCTCGGGCGACGAAAAACGCCCCTCCCGGGGGGAGGGGCGTACGGTGTGGAGCGAGCGCCCCCGGCAGGACTCGAACCTGCGGCCAAGCGCTTAGAAGGCGCCTGCTCTATCCACTGAGCTACGGGGGCCGGTGTGTGCGGCGGTCGCGGACGGCTGAAGCCCCGGGCTCGGTGGTGCCGTGACCTTGCCGGGGACAAGGATAGGGCTCCGCGTACCTCGTCCCGGTTGCTTCACCTCCGTAGCACGATGTGGAGGTTCGGTGAAGCGGTCCTGATAATCGCAGGCAGGTGCGATTTTCGCATCGTTTTTGACGTCCCGGGAAGCGGGTGTTGTCTACTCGTTATGCCTGGGCCCCGTGCGCCACGCTGTGCGCCCGAAGGCCAATATGTTTCAAAATCACCCCAGAGTTGGGCATTCTGCACGTGTGGCGACCTTGGACGTACGGCCCCGACTGCTCGACGCGCTGTCCGCACTGCGTGACCGCGTGGACGCCGCACGCTTCCCGCTCTCCCTTCCCGGCGCCGCCCGGGCCCGCCGGAACCGGGCCGAATTGCTGGCGCAGCTCGACGACTACCTGATCCCCCGCCTGTGCGCGCCGGAGGCGCCGCTGCTGGCCGTGGTGGGCGGGTCCACCGGGGCCGGCAAGTCCACGCTGGTGAACTCGCTGGTGGGGCGGCGGGTCACCGAGGCGGGGGTGCTGCGCCCCACCACGCGTACCCCGGTCCTGGTCTGCCATCCCGACGACCATCACTGGTTCGCCGGCCCCCGGGTGCTGCCCCGGCTGCGCCGGGTGTGGGTGCCGGCCCAGGACGGCGCCGCCGGCGCCTGTGCCGCCGAGGGCGTCGACGAGGAGGAGGCGACGGCGGCCCTCCCGGAGCCCGAGGAGGACGAGGACACCCCGCTCGCCCTGCGCATCGAGACCGACCGCTCCCTGCCGCGGGGCCTCGCCCTGCTGGACGCCCCCGACATCGACTCCCTGGTCGCCCGCAACCGCGACCTGGCCGCCGCCCTGATCTGCGCCGCCGACATCTGGGTGCTGGTCACCACCGCCACCCGCTACGCCGACGCGGTCCCCTGGCACCTGCTGCGCACGGCCAAGGAGTACGACGTCACGCTCGTGACCGTGCTGGACCGGGTGCCGCACCAGGTGGCCGTCGAGGTCTCCCGGCAGTACGACGCGCTGCTGGAGAACGCCGGCCTCGGCGACGTGCCGCGCTTCACCATCCCGGAGTTGCCCGAATCCGCCGACGGCAGCGGACTGCTGCCCTCCACCGCGGTCGCCGGGCTGCGCGCCTGGCTCGCCCAGCGCGCCGAGGACCCCGCCGCCAGGGCCGTCGCCAGCGCCCGTACCGCGCGCGGCGTGCTGTCCTCGCTGGGCTCCCGGCTCCCCGGGCTCGCCGGAGCCTTCGCCGTGCAGCACGCCGCCGCCGTACGAACCCTGCAGCGCGTGGAGGACGCCTACGGGCGGGCGATCGAGCGGGTGCGCGGCGAGATCGAGGCCGGCGAGGCACTGGCCGGGGACGCCCTGGCGCACTGGCGCGGCTACCCCGACGACAGCACCCCCGACGAACTGCTCACCGCCCTGACCGGCTCCGTCGTCGCGCTGCTGATCTGCGCCGCGGACGCCGCCGACGAGGAGATCGCCGCGTTCTGCGAGAGCGACCCGGCCGCCGTGGACGCCCTCGGCCCCCGCGACCCGGACGGGATGCGCGCCCGGGTGGGCGTGGCCGTGCGCCGGTGGCGGCGGTGCCTGGAGGAGATCGCGGAGGAGGAGGTCCGGGCCGCCGAGCGCGACAAGGGTGCCGAGAGCGAGCGCACCGCCGCGCTGCTGGCCGCGGCGCTGCTGGGCGGCCGGCGGGCCGCCGGCGCGGGCGCGACGCTGGCGTCGGCCTACGGCGCCCAGCGCGCGCTGCGACTGCGCGACCGCGGCGGGCAGTTGCTGGCCGACTGCCTGGAGCAGGTCCTCGACGCCGAGCGCGACCGCCGTACGGGGCCGCTCGAAGCACTGGAGATGACCCCGGACCACCAGGTGGAGCTCATCGCGGCGCTGTCCCTGTTGCAGAAGGAGAGGTGACGGCCGTGTCCACAAGGGACGATGGCCGGGCCGTGGACCCCGTGGACCCCGTGGACGACATCGGGACCGGGACCGGGAACGACACCGACGCCGGCGCCTCCATGGAACCGGGGGCGCACGAAGGCGACGCGGAGCGCATGGTCTGCGCCGAGCGCCTCGGCCCCGCGGCGCGCCCCGACCGCTACTGGAACGACGGCCTCATCGCCCGCCGCTCCCGCCCGGAGCCCCCACCGCGCCGGGCCGCCCACGCCGGGCTCCTGCCGGAGTCCGCGCCCCCGGCCGTGCCCCGCATCGCCCCCTCGCCCTCGCCGGTCGGGCTCGCGCTGCGGCCGCGCCTGGACGCCCTGCGCGAACTGGTCGGGCTCTCCCGCGCCCGCCTGGACCGGCGCACGCTCGCCGAGGCGGGGCGCGTGCTGGAGGAGGCCGCCGCCCGGCACCGCCACGCGCTGGACCTGACCGTCGTGGCCATCGCGGGGGCGACGGGCAGCGGGAAGTCCACGCTGTTCAACAGCCTCGCCCGGACCCAGCTCTCGGAGGCCGGCGTCCGCCGCCCCACCACTGCCATGCCCGTCGCGTGCGCGTGGAGCGACCGGGCGGACGGCCTGCTGGAGCGCCTGGGCATCCCCGCCCGCGCCCGCCGCCAGCCGGTGCGGCCGTACGACCCGGCACTCGCCGGGCTGGTGCTGCTCGACCTGCCCGACCACGACTCGGCGGCGCCCGGCCACCGCGAGCAGGTGGACCGGCTGCTCGGCCTGGTGGACGCGGTGATCTGGGTGGTGGACCCGGAGAAGTACGCGGACGCCGTGCTGCACGAGCGCTACCTGCGGCCGCTGGCGGGCTACGCGGAGGTGACGTTCGTCGTGCTCAACCAGGTGGACCGGCTCTCCGCGGACGCCGCGGACCAAGTGCTGGACGACCTGCGGCGGCTGCTGGACGAGGACGGCATCGCCCTCGGCGAGCACGGCGAGCCCGGGGCCGCGGTGCTGGCCCTGTCGGCGCTGACCGGGGCGGGCGTGGGGGAACTGCGCGACGCCCTGGGCGCCTTCGTGGCCCGCCGGAACGCGGCGGAGCTGCGGCTGACGGCCGACGTCGACGGCGTCTCGGCCCGGCTGCGGCCCGCCTACGTCACCGACGTGCGGCCGGGGCTGACCGAGCGGGCGCGGCAGGAGTTCGAGGACCGGCTGGCGGAGGCGGTCGGTGCCCAGGCGGCCGGGCTCGCCGCGGAACGGGCGTGGCGCCGGGACGCCGAGCGGGCCTGCGGTACGGCGTGGACGCGACTGCGCTATTGCTACGAGTGGTGCAAGAGGTTCGCCGGATTCGCGCCGCGCACGGCGCGGGGCGGCGACGGCGACGGTGACGCGTGCGCCGTAGGTGACGCCAGGGGCCCGAGCGGCATCGGTACGGGCCCGGCGCCCCGCCGTACGGCCTCCCGGCCGCTGGTCGAGCAGGCCGTACGGGCCCTCGCGTACGAGGCGTCCGCCGGGCTGCCGGACCCCTGGGCGCAGGCGGTGCGCGAGGCGGCCGCCCGGGGCGCGGAAGGACTGGCCGAGGCCCTGGACGAGGTGGCCGCCACGGCGTCGGCGGCCGAGGTGCCGGGCGCGCGGCGGCCCGTCAGCGCGGGCGGCGCCGAGCCGCCGACGGGCGTGGGGCGCGCCGACGGCGGCCGCACGGGCGTGTGGCCGACGAGCGGCGGCGGCCGGCGAGGCGGCGCCCGCTCCCAGACGGTACGGCCCCGCTGGTGGGCGGCGGTCGCGGCCGGCCAGGGCATGCTGTCACTGGTGCAACTGCTGGGACTGGCCTGGATGGTGGGGGACGTGACCGGGGACTTCGCGGGCGGCCCCTGGTGGGCGCCGGCGGCCCTCATGGCCGGCGGCGGCCTGGCCGGCCCGGTGCTGGCCTGGTGCGGCCGGCTCGCGGCCCGCGGGCCGGCGCGCGGGTACGGGCTGGAGACCGAGCACCGGCTGCGCAGCGCCGCCGCGTGCTGCGGCCGGGCCCGCGTCCTGGAGCCGGTGGCGGCGGAGCTGCTGCGGTACCGGGAGGTACGGGCCCAGTACGTGATCGCCGCGGGCGAGGCCTGACCTCGTCTCACCTCAAGGGGTGACGGCTTTTTCCCCAAGCCGCCGCTTGTCCACAGCCCTCAGCGGGAATCGCGGGGCCCGGGCACGATGAAGCCCGGACCGGTCGTGGCGACCGGTTCCGGTGACGGGGGAGGAGCCTTCCGATGAACGAGACGCTCGTGACGGTCGTGGGCAACGTGGCGACGCAGCCCGACTTCAGGGAGGCGGCCAACGGCGCGGCCCTCTCGCGCTTCCGGCTCGCGGCCACGGTGCGCCGCTGGGACCGGCAGCGCGAGGAGTGGGCCGACGCGTACACCAGCTTCTACACCGTGTGGGCCTGGCGCACCCTGGCGGCGAACGTGGTCGGGTCGGTGTCGGTGGGCGAACCGGTCATCGTGCAGGGCAGGTTGCGCATCCAGGAGCAGGAGTACGAGGGCAGACGCCGGCTGTCGGCGGACATCGACGCGGTCTCCATCGGCCACGACCTGACGCGCGGCACCTCCGCCTTCCGCAGGGTCGCGCCGGCCCGGCTGCCGCTGCCGGTCGAGCCGGTCCGCGTGGCGGCCGCCGTCGGCGCCGGGGGAGCGGACGGGGCCGGCGGCGGGGAGCTCCAGGCCGGCACTGCCGCGCCGGGGTCCTGACGGGCCATCGCGGAGGAAGTGGTTCCGGTGATTTATCGATAATCGCCGCCGTCAAACGTTGATGTGATAACGATTCCGATTCGGATCGGCCGTCCGAAGAGATGTGCGGCCCGGAGCCCTGCAACTGATCTTTAAGATCCCCTGCATGGCAACGGGGGCACCTGCGTTCCGAGTTGTCCAACGGGGCGCTCGTGCGACGGCCGGGGCCGGTCCGTGCGCGGTCCGCGCCCGCGCGAAAGGAAATCCATGAACTCTGTGAAGGGGCGGGGGATCGTCCGCCGCGCCCTGGTGCTGCTGGTGGCGTGCGGTCTGACGCTCGCCGGCACGGCGGCCAGCGGTGCCGCGGCCGCCGAGGAGGGGGCGCAGCAGGGCGGCGTGAGCGCCACCCTCGGCCGCATCACCGCCGGCGGCGGCGCCGTGGTGCACGACCGGCGCAGGACCGGCCCCGTCATGGCCGGCCTGTTCGAGATGAAGGTCGACGGCGGCGGCACCCTGCAGACGTACTGCGTCGACATCCTCACCAACACCGTCGACGGCGCCAAGTACAAGGAGACGGGCTGGGGCGAGTCCTCGCTGCACGACAACCCCAACGCCGGGCGGATCCGCTGGATCCTGCAGCACTCCTATCCGCAGGTCAACGATCTCGCCGCGCTCGCCAAGGACTCCGGCGCCGGCACCCTCGACGCCAACAGCGCCGCGGCCGGCACCCAGGTCGCCGTCTGGCGCTACTCCGACTCCGTCAAGGTCGACGCCGTCAGCCCCGAGGCCCAGAAGCTCGCCGACTACCTCTACGGACACGCCGAGGACACCCCGGAGCCCCAGGCGTCCTTGACCCTGACCCCGGCGGCCGTCTCCGGACGGGCCGGCGGACGCATAGGGCCCGTCACCGTCCGCACCGACGCGAGCAGCGTCACCGTCATGCCCTCCGCCGCCGCGGTCGCCAAGAACGTCCGGCTCGTCGACAAGGCGGGCAAGCCCGTCACCACCACCGGCAACGGCGGCGAGGTCTACTTCGACGTCCCCGCCGGCACCCCCGACGGCTCGGCCGCGCTGAAGGCCACGGCCGCCACCAAGGTCCCCGTGGGCCGCGCGTTCATCGGCGACCACACCCGGACCCAGACCATGATCCTCGCCGGGTCCAGCGAGAGCACCGTGTCGGCGGGGGCCGGTGCCACCTGGGCGGCCGAGGGAGCGATACCCGCCGTGACCGCCCGGAAGGACTGCGCGGCGGGCGGGGTGCAGGTCGCCGTGGAGAACAAGGGCGACCGCCCGTTCACCCACGAGCTGCAGGGCCGCCCGCACACCGTCGCCCCCGGCCGCACCGAGACGACGCTGGTCCGCATCGGCGAGGACCAGGCGTACCGGCTCCAGGTCACCGGCCCCGGCGGCTTCGCCAGAACCTTCTCCGGCATCCTCGACTGCCGCACTGCCGAGACCGCCGCCGCCGAAGGCTCCGGCACCACCAGGCCCTCCCCCGCGGCGAGCCCCGTCGTCGCGCACAAGGCCGGCACCGGTGGCGGCCCCGTGACCGGCGGCGACCTCGCCGGGACCGGGGGCAGCGGCGCCACGCCCGAGGTGGCCGGCGTGGCCATAGCCCTGATCGTCGTGGGCGGAGGTGCCGTCTTCCTCCTGCGCCGCACCGAGGCGGCCGGCGACCAGTGACGCGCGGTGCCCGGTGACGCGGCGGCCCGCCGGGCACAACGCGTTTCCGCCCAGGGGTACCGGTACGGCAAGATGGGGTGTATCTGCCCTCACGCGGCGGAGCCGCACATTGGCCCTTCTCGATTGCCGGACGGTTTCTCTTGGCTGAGTACATCTACACCATGCGCAAGACGCGCAAGGCGCACGGCGACAAGGTCATCCTCGATGACGTGACGCTGAGCTTCCTGCCCGGTGCGAAGATCGGTGTGGTCGGCCCCAACGGTGCCGGTAAGTCCACCGTCCTCAAGATCATGGCCGGGCTGGAGCAGCCGTCGAACGGCGACGCGTTCCTCTCGCCCGGTTACAGCGTCGGCATCCTCATGCAGGAGCCGAAGCTCGACGAGTCCAAGACGGTGCTGGAGAACGTCCAGGACGGCGTCGCGGAGATCAAGGGCAAGCTCGACCGGTTCAACGAGATCGCCGAGCTGATGGCCACCGACTACTCCGACGCGCTGCTGGAGGAGATGGGCAAGCTCCAGGAGGAGCTGGACCACGCCAACGCCTGGGACCTCGACGCCCAGCTGGAGCAGGCCATGGACGCGCTGGGCTGCCCGCCCGCCGACTGGCCGGTCGTCAACCTCTCCGGTGGCGAGAAGCGCCGCGTGGCCCTGTGCAAGCTGCTGCTGGAGGCCCCCGACCTGCTGCTGCTGGACGAGCCCACCAACCACCTCGACGCCGAGTCGGTGAACTGGCTGGAGCAGCACCTCGCCAAGTACGCCGGCACCGTCGTGGCGATCACCCACGACCGCTACTTCCTCGACAACGTCGCCGAGTGGATCCTGGAGCTCGACCGCGGCCGCGCCCACCCCTACGAGGGCAACTACTCCACCTACCTGGAGAACAAGGCCGCCCGTCTGAAGGTCGAGGGCCAGAAGGACGCCAAGCGCCAGAAGCGCCTCAAGGAAGAGCTGGAGTGGGTCCGCTCCAACGCCAAGGGCCGCCAGGCGAAGTCCAAGGCGCGCCTCGCCCGTTACGAGGAGATGGCCGCCGAGGCGGAGAAGATGCGGAAGCTGGACTTCGAGGAGATCCAGATCCCGCCGGGCCCGCGCCTGGGCAGCGTCGTCGTCGAGGTCAACAACCTCTCCAAGGCGTTCGGCGACAAGGTCCTCATCGACGACCTGTCCTTCACCCTGCCGCGCAACGGCATCGTCGGCGTCATCGGCCCGAACGGCGCCGGCAAGACGACCCTGTTCAAGATGATCCAGGGCCTGGAGAAGGCCGACTCCGGCACGATCAAGGTCGGCGAGACCGTCAAGATCTCCTACGTCGACCAGGCCCGCGCCAACATCGACCCCAAGAAGACGCTGTGGGCCGTCGTCTCCGACGAGCTGGACTACATCAACGTCGGCCAGGTCGAGATGCCCTCGCGCGCCTACGTCTCCGCGTTCGGCTTCAAGGGCCCGGACCAGCAGAAGCCGGCCGGCGTGCTCTCCGGCGGCGAGCGCAACCGCCTGAACCTGGCGCTCACCCTCAAGCAGGGCGGCAACCTGCTGCTCCTCGACGAGCCGACCAACGACCTCGACGTCGAGACGCTCTCCTCGCTGGAGAACGCCCTGCTCGACTTCCCCGGCTGCGCCGTGGTCGTCTCCCACGACCGCTGGTTCCTCGACCGGGTCGCCACCCACATCCTGGCGTACGAGGGCAACTCCAAGTGGTTCTGGTTCGAGGGCAACTTCGAGTCGTACGAGAAGAACAAGATCGAGCGTCTCGGCCCGGACGCGGCCCGTCCGCACCGCGCCACCTACAAGAAGCTCACCCGGGGCTGACCGTGGCGCGCTACCGCTACTCCTGCCCCCTGCGCTGGTCCGACATGGACGCCTACGGCCATGTCAACAACGCGGTCTTCCTGCGGTACCTCGAAGAGGCCCGGATCGACTTCATCCACGCGGTGAAGCAGGGCGCGACGCAGGGCAACTTCGCGGACGGGTCCGTCGTGGCCCGTCACGAGATCGACTACCTGCGTCCGCTGGTCCACCGGCCCGAGCCGGTGACCGTCGAGCTGTGGGTGGCGAAGATCGGCGCGGCGTCCATGACGGTCTCCTACGAGATCAAGGACGCCGAGCACACCTTCGTCCGCGCCTCGACCGTGGTCGTGCCGTTCGACCTCGCCGCGGGCCGCCCGCGCCGGGTCACCCCGGAGGAGCGCGAGCTGCTCCTGGCGTACGCGGACGACGCCGCGGAGGAGGCCGTCGCCGCATGACGCAGCGGCTGCGCTTCGCCGACGCCGGGGAGGCGGCCGACCTGGCCGCCTTCCTGGCCCGGCTGATCCACTTCGACCGTGCCGCGGCCGTCCGGCTGCAGGCCGGCGGCGCGGTCCTCGCGGCCTTCGGCCGGCCGCCGTCCTTCGAGGTGCTGGCCGTGCGCACCGCCCGGCTGGCCGACCCGGCCGAGCTGGACGTCACCGTCTCGGCGGGGCAGCTCCTGGACGCCCTGGACGAGCTGCGCGAAGGGGAGCCGGCCCGGCACGGTGCCGCCGCCGGCATCGTCGTTCCGCCCCCGGTCACCGGCCCTCCGTGGGCCGGGGTGCTGCCGCCGCGCGGCGGCTGGCAGCGCGTCGAGGGCCTGCCCGGCGAGCAGGCGGTGCGCGCCGCCGTGGCCGCGGCCGTCGCGGAGTTCCGTGCCCGCGACGAGGCGCTGCCCGAGCAGCACCGCACCCGGGCCGAGCGCGACCGCATCGGCCGGGAGATCTGGTCCCGCACCCTGGGGGAGACGGGGCTGCCCCTGCGGGCGGTGCACGCCGCCCAGGCGTTGGGCTTCCTGCGCCCGGCCCGGGCCCAGGCGCCCGCGGGCGCCCGCAACGGCACGGCCACGGCACTGGCCCCCGAGCCGCTGGCGCTGTTCGCCGCGCGGGGCTGGCTGCGGCTGCGCACGCCGCACGGTTCGGTCGCCGTGAGCACCGGCGGCGGCCTGCGGGATCTGACGGTTACCCCCAGACACTGAGCCCAGACACTGAGCCCAGACACTGAGCCCAGGCACTGAGCCGCCTGCGCAGGGAGCGCCCGATCGGTCAGTCGGCCGAGTTGATCATGCTGGCGGCCGCGTACGTCAGGTAGTTCCACAGCTGCGTCTCGAGCCCGGGCTCCAGTCCGAGCTCGTCGACGGCGTCGCGCATGTGCCGCAGCCACGCGTCGTGGGCGGCCCGGTCCACGGTGAACGGCGCGTGGCGCATCCGCAGCCGGGGGTGACCGCGGTTCTCGCTGTAGGTGCGCGGACCGCCCCAGTACTGCATCAGGAACAGTGCCAGGCGTTCCTCGGCGGGCCCGAGGTCCTCCTCGGGGTACATCGGCCGCAGCAGCGGGTCCCCGGCCACACCCTGGTAGAAGCGGTGGGCCAGGCGCCGGAAGGTCTGCTCCCCGCCGACCTGCTCGTAAAAGGTCTGCTCCTGAAGCGTGCCGCGCGGAATCTCCATCACCCCTCCATGGTCTCAGACCACCGGACCGAGGACCTCCGCCTTAGGACTCCGCCTCAGGACTCCTCAGCCACGCCGCACCGTGATCGTCGTCCACGCGCCCACGTGCACCCGGTCGCCCTCGCGCAGCGGTACCGGCACGTACGGCTGGATGGGATCCTCCGAACCGTTGATCGTCGTGCCGTTGGTGGAGTCCTGGTCGACCACGGCCCAGCTGCCGTCCGGCTGCTGCACCAGCATGGCGTGCTGGTGGGAGACGCCCGGGTCCTCCGGCGGGCGGGAGAGGTCGATGTCGGGGGACTCGCCGGTGCTGTGCCGCCGGCGGCCGATGGTGACCTGCCCGCCGTCCAGCGGGAAGCGCAGCTCGGGGGAGTAGGCGGGCAGGTTCAGCCCCGCCGCCTCCGGGCCGCTGCGGTTCATCATCGACAGGAAGTACTCGCGGTCCGGGGCGACGACGGCCACCCAGCCGGCGGGCTGCTCCGGCTCCGGCTGGTGGTCGGGCGTCTCGTACCCGTACGCGCCGGGGGCCGCGGGCGGCTCGGGCGCGCCCTCCGGCGGGGGGAGCATCCAGTCGTCGTCGTAGCCGGGGGAGTCGTAGCCGGGGACGCTGTGGCCAGGAGCGGTGTGGCCGGGGGCGGGGCGGCCCGGGGCGCCGTACCCCTGCCCGTCGTAGCCCGGGGAGGCCGTTCCGTAGCCCTGGCCGGGGCCCTGCGGGGGCAGCGGCTCGGCCGGCCGGTTGACCCGGGAGGGGCGCGAGCCCTGGTAGTCGAAGCCCTGCGGCGGCTGGGGGTGCGCGGGCGGCGGGGGCGGCGGCGCGGACTGCAGCCCGTGGCCGGGCGGGGGCGGCGGCGAGGCGTACGGGTTGGCCGAGCGGGTGACGAAGTTGTAGCGGCACTCCTCGCAGAACGGCGCCTGCGCCTCGCGCGGCGTGCGGCACTGCGGGCACAGCTCGGCCTGGACGGTGGCGTCGCCGGCGGGCCCCGGGTAGCCGTAGCCGCCCGTGGCGCCGGGGCCGGGCGGGCCGTGCGGGCCGGGGGGCGCGGGCGGTGCCGGAGGTGCCGGCGGCGCGGCGGGCGGCGGCGGGGGGACGGCGGGGGAGGCCGCGGCGGCCCCCTGCATCCGGTGGCCGCACACCTCGCACCAGTCGTCGGCCACCGAAGGGTGGCCGTTCGGGCAGGTCGGCATGTCGGTCGATTCCCCCTCTGGCGTCACTTCTTGACACGAACGGTCTTGGTGGACCGGGTCTCGAGGGTCATTTCCGCCTCCTCCGACACCCTGGTCTTCAGCCGCACAGTACCGTTCGCGGCATCGACCACGTCCACCACCTTGGCCAGCAGTTTCGCGGTGTCCTCGTGACCGGAGCGGCTGGCGAGCTGGACCGCCCGGCCGAGCCGGGCCGTCGCCCCGCCGATGTCGCCCGCCTTGCGCAGCTCCAGCCCCTGCTGGATGGCCTGGGCGAGCTCGGCCTGGCCGGTGTAGTGGGCCACCTGCGGGTTGATGGCGGTGGAGGCGACCAGGTCGTCCGTCCACACCGCGCGCACCAGGCCCTGGGCGAGGACCTGCGCGGAGCCGTCGGCCCCGGGCCGGACGAGCGAGACCCGGGCGGCGAGCATCTCCTGCCCCACCCGGGCCTCGGGCACCTTGACGCACACGTGGTAGTCGCGGGACTCGTCCCCCCAGGCGCCCGTCGGGTAGTCGCCGGTCCGCGGACCGGCCTCCTGCCGGCGCTGCGTCAGCTCCTCCACGGTCGGCGCGACCTGCTTGACGAACATCACCTCGGCGCCCTGCGGGATCCACAGCCGCAACGCGACGTCGCCGACCTCCTTGCCCATCACCGACTCCATCACTCGCGTGAAGTCGGCGGCCAGGCCGGCCGGATCGGCGACGATGTCGGCACTGCCCAGCAGGGCGGAGGCTATGCCCGTGACCTCCTTGACCTCCCAGTCCGTGCCCACGCCGCGGGCGTCGCAGATGAAGCGGCCCGCGCAGGCGTCCAGCGACGCGCGCAGCGCCTCCGGCTCCTCGTGCTCGTTGCGGCCGTCGGTCAGCAGGATGCCGTGGCGTATCGCCGCATCGGAGGAGGACAGCAACCGGTCGGCCAGCCGCAGCCAGGTGCCGATCGCCGTGCCCCCGCCCGCGCTCAGCTTGCGCAGTGCCTCCTTGGCCTGGCCGCGGGTGGTGGCGTCGGCCACCGCGAGCCTGCCGCCCGCCGGATAGACCTCGCGCGCCTGGTGGGTGCCGGCGACGACGGCGAAGGCGACGCCGTCGCGCAGGGCGTCGATCGCGGCGGCCGTGGCCTCGCGGGCGCTGCGCATCTTGGCCGGCGGGTAGTCCATCGAGCCGGAGCAGTCCACCATCAGGACCACCGCCGCCTGCTGCCCGCCGCCGGAGGCCGGCTCCCCCGCCCCGCCCTGGCCGGCGTCGGCGGTGACCGTGACGATCGCGTTGACCTCGCGGCCGCCTTCGGGAAGGTTGACGTTCTGGTACACCTCGACCGAGAAGCGCGGCACGCTCGCCTTGCCGAAGCTGGCCATTTCATCCGCTCCTTCGTACGTCTGCCACGTGGGTGGTGCACGGACGTGCGGCGGGGCGGACAGCCGCGCGGTGCGGCAAGGCCGGCACCGGCGTGCGGATCCCCCCGTGAACGCTTGGCCGTCAGGCCGATCCTGCCCCTTCCGGCCGGGCCGGGAACGGCAGTACCGCCACTGTTACGTTGTCGTGGCCCCCGCCGTCCAGGGCGTGCGCCAGCAGACGGCGTGCGCACTCCAGCGGCCGGCTGCGGGCGTCGGCCGGCACGACCCGGGCCATCTCCTCGGCCGATTCGGCGTAGTTCCACAGCCCGTCGGTGCACACGATCACCACGCCCGGCCGGTCCGGATGGTACGAGGCGGTGTGCGGCACCACCTCGTACGCATCGGCGCCCAGCCAGCCGGTGATGGCGTGGGCGCGCTCGTCGGCGTACGCCTCGGCCTCGCTCATCAGCCCGGCGGCGACCATCTGGGCGGCCCAGGAGTCGTCCTCGGTCAGCCGGGCCGGCTGGGTGGAGCGGTCGTCGGGCACCCAGTAGACGCGGCTGTCGCCGACCCAGCCGACGGTCAGCAGGTCACCGGTGATCACGGCGCTGACCACGGTGCAGGCCGGGGAGTTGACCTGGCGGTACGGGTCGTGCTCGCGCGCCTCGCCCGCGGGGGCGGCGGCCAGGTCGGTGACCGCCTCCGCGGCGTGCACGATCGCCGTGTGCGTGGCCTCCCGGGGCGCCGTGCCCCGCTCCAGCTCCGCCACCAGGACGTCGTGCGCGGCCCGTACGGCGGCGGCCGACGCCTCGTCGGGCCGCGCCGCGGAGGACACGCCGTCGCTGACGACGGCGACGACGGCAGGCCGGCCGCCGGCCGGCTGCGGGGTGGACACGGCGTAGGCGTCCTCGTTGCGGTGGTGGCGCAGGCCGCGGTCGCTGACTGCCGCGACGCCTGCCGACTCGTGCTCCATGTGATCCCGTTCGCGCGGTTGTGCATGCCCGCAGTGTTCGCAGTACCCGTCGTTGTCGATCATGCCCGACCGGCAGGCCGCGCACGGCCTGCCGGGGCTCGCGCCGCGCCCCGGCTGCGCCGGTACGGCGCCGCCCCCCGGGCCCTCGCGGCATTCGGCCGCCTCCCGCGCCGCGGGCGTGTCGGGTCGCCACCGGTCGGTGCCGTGCCCGCCGGCGGGCACGGGCACCGCCGCCGCCAGGGCGGCACCGCAGCCTCCGCAGAAGTTGTCGGAGGGCTCCAGCGGTTCGCGGCAGACGGGACACACCGTCAGTTGTGGGGGCAGTTGCGACATCGATCACACCCATGTCCTGGGGCGGTAACGGTTGGCCCGCTCCACCAGTTCGATCCGTTCCTCGCCGCGGTGGGCCAGGCGGGCGAGCACGCGGTACGAGCGCTCCAGCCCGAACCGCAGGCCCCGCTCGTCGAGCGGACTGTCCAGCAGCACGTCGCCGGTCCGCCCGGGCTGCCCGGTCTGCGCCGGCGCCTCGCCCTGCCGGCCCGCGAGCACCCAGTCCAGAGCGGTGCCCAGCACCTCCGCCGACAGCCGCTCGCGCCGCACGGCGTCCAGCCCGAAGCCGGCGAGCCGCTCCACCTGGGCGGCTGACGCCCGCAGGTCCTCCAGCAGCGCCTCGTGGGCCGAGCGCCGCCGCAGCCGGGCCCGCACCGCGGCCACACGGGCCGCGGTGTAGTGGATGGACGCCTCCGGCACCGACTCCAGCGCGGCCACCGCGCCCGGGCGGTCGCCGTCGGCCAGCCGCACCCGGGCCAGCGCGAAGGCGGCGCCCACGAAGCCGGGGTCGGTCGCCCACACCAGCCGGTAGTACTCGGCTGCGTTGTCCAGCTGCCCGAGCACCTCCGCGCACAGACCGAGCGCCAGCTTCGGCGCCGGTTCCCCGGGGAACGCGTCGTACACGGCGTCGAACGACAGGGCGGCGGTGGCGTGGTCGCCGGTGACCAGAGCGAGCACACCGCGGTGCCACACGGTGCGCCAGTCCTCGGGCCGCGCCGCCTCCAGCGCCGCGACGGCCTGCCCCGCGGGCCCGTCCTCGCCGAGCTCCAGCAGCGCCCGCACCCGGCACAGCCGCAGCTCGTGCGAGTCGGTGGGGGCCGCCTTCAGCGCGGCGTACAGCTCGGCGGGCCGGGAGGCCAGCAGCCCCGCGAGGAAGCCCGCGTTGGGGTCGCCGGCGTCGACCAGCGGCATCGGCAGGGCGAGCGCGGCCGCCCGTACGTCGAGCTCCGCGAGAGCCGTGCCGGGGGCGGGGGCCGCCGGGGCGAGAGCGACGGCTCCGGTGGCCGGCCGGCGGAAGAAGCCGGTGCGCGGGCGCACCCCCAGGGCCGAGACGTCCCCGGCGACGTCCGGGAAGAGGGAGGTGTCCACCACCCGCGGCTCCGGCCCGAACAGCGTGGAGACCGCCGGGCGCGGCGTGCCCGTCTGCAGGGCCACGATCTCGCGCAGCACCCCCGTCAGCTGCTCGGCCATCTCCGCCGCGGAGGCGAAGCGCCGGGCCGGGTCCGGGTCGGTGGCCCGCACCAGCAGCCGGTAGAAGGACTCGTAGCGCTGGAAGACCTCGATGTTGTCCGGCGCGGGCAGGCTGGTGGCGAAGACGTTGGTGTAGCCCTGGAAGTCGAAGGTCAGCACGGCGAGCGTGCGGGCCACCGTGTACAGGTCGGAGGCCACGGTCGGGCCCACCTCGGCGACCTCGGGGGCCTGGTAGCCGATCGTGCCGTAGATGGGGCCGTCCTGGTCGTCCATCCGCCGCACCGCGCCCATGTCGATGAGCTTGAGCTGGTCCTGCTGCTGGATGGCGTTGTCGACCTTGAAGTCGCAGTAGAGCAGGTTCCGGCTGTGCAGGTGGCCGAGTGCCTCCAGCGCCTCGATGCCGTACGCGCACGCCTGCTCGACCGGCAGCGGGTCGCGGCGGCCGTCGGGGCGGCGGCGCTCGTTGGCGAGCTCCTTCAGCGACTTGCCGCCGACGTACTCCATGACGATGTAGCCGTCGAGGCTGCCCGTGCGCTGGTCGAGGTGCTCGACGAAGTTGTAGATGCGCACGATGTTGGAGTGCTCGATCTCGGCGAGGAAGCGCCGCTCGGAGACGGCGGCGGCCAGCGCGTCCTCGTCGCCCGTGTCCAGCAGGCCCTTGAGCACCACCCAGCGGTCGGCGACGGCACGGTCGACGGCCAGGTAGATCCAGCCCAGACCGCCGTGCGCGAGGCAGCCCGCCACCTCGTACTGGCCGTGCACCACGTCGCCCGGACGGAGCTTGGGCACGAAGGAGTAGGGGTGGCCGCACTTGGTGCAGAAGCCCTCCGTGCGCCCCGGCCGCCCCTCCCGCGAACGCCCCACGGGTGCCCCGCAGTCGCTGCGGCTGCAGAACCGCTTGCGCTCGGGCACCTCCGGATCGCTCAGCACGGCCGCCCGCGGGTCGGGCCGGGGCACGCCGGGCATGGTCACCAGGCCGGCGCCGAGCCGGCCCCGGCCGGAGGAGGACGCGGCCGAGCGCCGGCTGCGCACCGAGACCGAACGGGCCGCGGTCGGCGTGCTCTGCGAGCCCTCCTGCAACGAGCGCGACAGACGGCCGGAGACCGACCGGCGCGAGGAGGAGGAACGCGCCGAAGAGGACCCCGAGGACGAACCCGAAGACGAACCGGAAGAGGACCCGGAGGACGAGGACCCCTCGCGCGCCCTGGTCACCCCCGTCGGCGGCGAGGAAAGGGCACCGCCCGGCGCCACGACCGGTGCGAGCCCGCAGGTGTCGCAGTACAGCTCGCCGGCGCCCACGTCCTCGTACGTGCCCGGGCAGCCGGGCCGCTGGCAGCCGGTACCGGTCATCGCTCCCCCTTGTGGTCCGTCGTCCCCGTGACCGCCGGCCGGGCGGGCGGGGCCACGGCCTCCGCGACGGCCTGCTGGTAGCGCAGCACGGCCGCCTCGGCGGTGACCAGGTCGCACGGCGCGCTCCACAGCACGCGCCGCGCCGCGTCGTACCGCTCCAGGACGAACGCGTCCTCCGCCAGGCCCAGGCGGGCGGCCTTGGCCTTGTACGCGTCCAGGCGCCCGCGCAGCTCGGCCCGCACCGCCAGCGGAGCGGTGACCGCGGTGAGCTGTTCGCGGGCGCGCAGCAGCTCCTCCTCGGCCTGCAGCTCCAGGCCCTCCAGCACCGGCGAGAGCAGGTGCCAGGCGGCGTTGCGGCGGTGTTCCGACGCCGCGGACAGCTGCTCGTACAGCACGGTCGGCGGGCCGGAGACGACGGGCACCTCGTACGCGGCGATCTTCGACAGCACCTCGGTGCGGGCGCTGCGGGCCTCGCCGAGCGTGCGGTCGACGCGCGAGATCACGTCCCGGACGCGCATCAGCCGGCGCTCGGCGTCGTCGCGCACGTCCAGGACGGCCTCGACCTCGCGCCGCACGTCCTCCAGGGCGCGGGCGGAGCGGTCGTAGAGGGAGGTGTCCAGGCGGCCGCCGCCGGGGCCGGCGCCCGGCGGGGCGCCGGTCCAGAAGGCCAGCGGGTCCTCCAGCACCCGCGCGCGCAGGGCGGTGAGCTCGGCGGCGATGCCGTCGAGCTCGTCGCCCGCCGGGTGGGCGCCGGGCCGCACGCCCACCGACTCGGCGAGCGCGCGCACCCGCCGCAGCTCGGCGGCGAGCAGGTCGATGCGGGTCGGCAGCGCGGACCACACGGCGTCGGCGGCGACGACCACCTCCAGGGCCTCGCCGTACCAGGCGTTCATCCGCTCGGCCAGCTCCCGCAGGCTCAGCCGCTCGCTGAGCCGGGGCGGCGGGATCAGCCCCGCGGCGGTGGCCGCCGGGGGCACGCCGGGCAGGGTGATGGCGGTGCCGCGCAGCAGGTCGGCGATGCGGGCCAGTTCGCCCTGGGTGGGCCAGCGGCGCCGGGCCCGCAGCTCACGGGCGGCCTCCAGGGCGTCGGTGAAGGCGTCGAAGTACACCCACAGCTGGGTGATCAGCTGCTCGGTGGCCGCCCAGCGGGCCTCGGTGGTGCCGCTCAGCCGGGCTCCTTCCAGCAGTCTGCGGCCCGCGTGGTCCTGCAGGGCGAGCAGCGAGGACTCGACCGCCTCGTGCTCCTCGCCGAGGCGCGCCAGTTCGCGGTCCGCCTCCTCGCGGCTGAGAGCCGGCCCGGTGGGCCCCGCGAGCGCCATCGATCTCCTCTCCTCCGGTGTCTGCCGGTGTCAGTCCTTGTACGTCGGTTCCGGTGGTGCGGTGATGCCCTTCAGATCGGCCGCCAGCCACTTGCGGTAGGCCAGCATCCACGGGCTCGCCTCCCCGCCCCGGCGGTAGTCCTCCAGTACTGCGTTGACCCGGCGTACCAGGTCTTCGTCCTTGAGGTTCATCGCCACGCCGTAGGACTCGGTGGTGAACGGTTTGCCGACCAGTCGCACGGACGGGTCCTGGGCCGCCTGCCCGGCGGCCAGCGCGTTGTCGGTGACCACCGCGTCGACCTGCCCCAGCTGCAACCGCACCAGGCAGTCGAGCTGGTTGGGCACCGTCGTCACGGTCGCTCCGTGCGACTGACGGTGCAGCTCGCCCTCGCCCGTCGATCCCTTGGCCGTACAGACCTTCCTCCCCTTCAGCGAGTCGTCGAACCCGGTGACCGGCGAGCCCTTGGGGGCCAGCACCTGCTGCCCGGCCTCGAAGTAGGCCGTGGAGAAGGCCACTTGCCGGATCCGGTCGCAGTTGACGGTCATCGTGCGCGCGATGATGTCCACCTTGCCCTTCTGCAGGGCAGGTATGCGCTGGTTCGTGGGGATCGCCAGAAAGGTGACCTTGTCCGGGTCGCCCAGCAGGGCCTTGGCGACGGCGCGGACGAGATCGATGTCGAAGCCCTCCAGCTCCCGGGTGGCCGGATCGCGGTAGCCCCAGCGGTAGCTGTTCTGGTCGACACCTGCCACGAGACGACCGCGCTCCTTGATGCGCTGCACGGCCGGCCCGTCGGCGGTCGAGGGCCGCAGGCTCGCCTCCGGGGAGCTGCAGGCGGCCGCGGCCTGCGCGCCCGCAGCGGCAACGGGCGCGGGCGTACGGGCCGTGGGCCCCGGCGCCGCCGGCTGCGGCAGCGCCGCGGCGGCCGCAGCAGCCGCCGCGCACACCGCCGTCGTCAGCAGGGCCCAGCCCCTGGCGGCGGATCGCTCGCCCATCCCTCGCCCTCCCGTCCCCGCTCCCGCGCTCACCGGTACTCCGCGAGCCTGCGGCCGATGCCGAGCACCGCACCCGCCGCCCCCAGCACCGCCAGCACGGCCGTGCCGGCCGCCAGCCCCGTCAGCGCACCGCGGCCGTCGTCCGCCGCCCGCCGGAAGTCCTCCTCCTCGTGCGCCAGGGCCCGGCGCAGCCCCGTGTCGACCCGGTCGAAGGCCGCGCCCGTGCTGTCCCTGTCGCCGATGACCAGCGGCAGCGCCCGCTCGTAGTAGCCGCCGTCGTCCGCGGCGCGCGCCTCGCCGTGGCGCTGCTGCCACCGGCCGACGTCCCGGATCGCCCCGGCCACCGGGTCGCGGCCCGCGGCCCCGTCCGCCAGCGACTGCGCCCTGCCCAGCAGGCTGCCCCCGCGCGGCTCGCCACCGGTGGTGAGGTCGCCGCCGACCAGGGCGCGCATCCCCGCGCGGTAGCTGGCCTCGTAGGCGTCGTCCCCGGCCGCGGTGAGCACCGCCCCGCGCGCCACCAGCGTCAGGCTCTCGTCACCGCGGGCCTGCAGGGCGGCGATACGGGCCTCGCTGAGCACCTGCATCGAACGCGCCCCGTGCTCGTAGGAGGCGGTCAGCTCGGTGCGGGCCACGGCGTGCCCGGCGACCAGCCACAGCAGGCCCACCCCGGCGGCGGCCGTGGCGGCCAGCAGGCCGTGGTTGAAGACGCGGTGGGTACGCAGGTACTCGCGCCGCTGCGCCCAGCCGAGCGCACCCAGTGCGACGACCCCCGCGGCCAGGGCGGCCCACGGCCAGCCCGTGGCACCCGCGTAGTCGGACTCCAGCCGCCCGGTCTCCGACTCGTACAGCTCCCGGGCGGCGGGCAGCAGCTCCTCGCGCATCCGGTCGCTGGCGTAGCGCAGGTAGGCGCCGCCCAGCGGCAGTCCCTGCCGGCCCGCCGCACGGGCGGACTCCACCAGGCCCGTATAGACCGGCAGTTGCGCGTTGAGCCGGGTGATGCGGCTGCGGGCCGGATCGGCCGGATCGGTGTTGGCCGCGGCCTTCACCAGCAGCTCGGAGGCCACGGCGATGTCCTTCTCGTACCGCTGCCTGACCGCGGCCGGCTCCTGGCCGCCGGCCAGGAAACCACCCGCGGCGGTGGTGTCGGCATCGGCCAGGGAACGGTAGATGTCGGCGGCGTCCGCGCTCAGCGGCTGGCTGTGCCGTACGACGGCGTCCGCGGCGGACTGGCGGGCGGCCACCTGCCAGGCGGCCAGCGCGCCGAAGGCGGCCAGGAGGACGGCGAGGGCCGCACCGGCCAGCCGGAGTCTGCCCGGCTCGGTGGTGGCCGCCACCGCCGTTCTGAGCCGGTCCAGGGCCGGATGCGCTGGTGACACGTGACCTCCCCCTGGGTCGCGAGTGCCCGGCCAGCAGTATGGCCGCAGGGACCGGGGTGCACCATCCTCCACGCGCCGGGCGCGTGTTCGGTTCCCGCCCCGTAGGGGCGCGGGGAACTGCGCGACAAGCCACGACGTGCCCGCAGACGGAGGCCGTGCGTCGACTGCGGGCCGTCGGTGGCCGATCGCGCAGTTCCCCGCGCCCCTACGGGGCACGCCCCCTACGCGTAGTGGGCCCTCAAGCGCGCGTACGCGCGCCGTGGCGCGGCCGCCCGGTCGAGGGCCAGGAGCGCCGCCCCCAGCACCGGTGGCGCGGTCACGACCCGCGCCACCGCCCGCGGCGCCCGCCGCGCCAGCAGCCGCGCGATGCCTTCGTCGAGCAGCGCATGACGCGCCGTCAATACGCCACCGCCCAGGACGACCGGCACCGCCGTGTCGAGCAGTTCCAGCCGCCGCAGCGCGGCCGTCGCCATCGCCACGACCTCCTCGGCCTGGCGTTCGACCAGCGCCCGCGCCACCGCGTCGCCGGCGTCCGCGACCGCGAAGAGCACCGGAGCGAGCTCGTGGCGGCGGGCGGGGTCGATGCGGCCCAGGTGAAGGGCCTCGATGAGTTCGGCCATGGTGGGCAACCCGAAGTGGGCGGGCAGGGCGTGGGCCAGGGCGGTGGGCCCGCCGCGCCCGTCGGCCGCGCGGGCGGCCCACCACAGGGCCTCTTCCGCCAGGTGCACGCCGCCTCCCCAGTCCCCGGAGATGCGGCCGATCGCGGCGAAGCGGGCGCGGCGGCCGCCGGGGGCGAGTCCGCAGCAGTTGATGCCGGCGCCGCAGACCACGGCGACGCCGACCGGTTCACCGCCGTCGGGCAGCCCCGCCCGCAGCAGCGCGAAGGTGTCGTTGGCCACCTCGACGGAGGGCGGCCCGCCCTGCCCGCCCGCGGGGCGCACGCGCCGCGCGAGCTCGGTGGCGAGCAGCTCCTCCTCCGCCGGGAAGTCGGCGTTGGCGAGGCAGGCGGAGACGTGTCCGATGCGCAGGGGGCCGGGCCGCAGGGTCCGGGCGGCGGCGAGCGCGCCGGTGACGGTCGTCTGCAGCATGTCGACGGCGCGCTCGACGCCGGCGGTCTGCGGCTGGAAGCCGCCGCCGCGCGCGCTGCCCAGGACGGTGCCGTCGGGGGCGACGACGGCCGCGTCCGTCTTGCTGTTGCCGGCGTCGACCGCCACGATCACGTTCCCGCCCGCCGGACCGGTCACGCCCACGCCAGGTGTTCGCGGTTGTGGGCGAGGAGTGCGTCCGTCAGGCGTTCCGCCTGCGCGTACTGGCCGATCAGCGGGTGGGCGAGCAGTGCTTCGAAGACGCGCCCCCGGCCGCCCTTGAGCGCCGCTTCGAGCGCCAGGTGCTCGTACGCCGTCACGGCCGCCACCAGCCCGGCGTACAGCGGCTCCAGGGGGCGTACGGGCAGTGGGCGCGCGCCCTCGGCGCCCACCGCCGCCGGGACCTCGATCACCGCGTCGTCGGGCAGGAAGGGCAGCGTGCCCCGGTTGAAGGTGTTGACCACGTGAACGTCGCCGGTGTCCCGCAGCAGCGAGGCGGTGAGCGCGACCGCGGCCTCCGAGTAGAACGCCCCGCCGCGGGAGGCGAGCAGCTCCGGCTTCTCGTCCAGGCCGGGGTCGGCGTACATCGCGAGCAGCCGCCGTTCCATCTCGGCGACCTGCGCGGCCCGGGAGGGCCCGCCGCGCAGTTCCTCCACCACCTCGTCGTGCCGGTAGAAGTAGCGCAGGTAGTACGAGGGGACCACGCCGAGGCGGTCCAGCAGGGCGCGCGGCAGGCGCAGGTCGGCGGCGATCGTCCCGCCGTGCTCGGCGAGCAGCCGGGGCAGCACGTCCCGGCCGCCGATGCGTACGGCCCGCTCCCAGGTGAGGTGGTTCAGGCCCACGTGCTCCAGCGTCACGTCCTCGGGGGCGACGCCCAGCAGCCCGGCGAACTTCCGCTGGAAGCCGATGGCGACGTTGCACAGCCCCACCGCGCGGTGCCCGGCGGCGAGCAGGGCGCGGGTGACGATGCCGACGGGGTTGGTGAAGTCGACGATCCAGGCCTGCGGGTTGCGCCGGCGGACCCGCTCGGCGATGTCCAGCACCACCGGCACCGTGCGCAGCGCCTTGGCGAGCCCGCCCGCGCCGGTGGTCTCCTGTCCGACGCAACCGCACTCCAGCGGCCAGGTCTCGTCCTGTTCGCGGGCCCCCTGCCCGCCCACCCGCAGCTGCAGCAGGACGGCGTCGGCGCCGTCGGTGCCGGCGTCCAGGTCGCTCGTCCACGTCACGCGCCCGGGGTGGCCCTGCCGGGCGAGGATGCGCCGGGCCAGGCCGCCGACGCGTTCGAGCCGGTCGGTGTCGGGGTCCACCAGGACCAGCTCGTCCACGGGCAGCGTCGCGTGCAGGCGCGCGAAGCCGTCGGCGAGTTCGGGGGTGTACGTGGAGCCGCCCCCCACTACTGCGAGCTTCAACCCTTGACTCCTGTCAGTGTGACGCCTTCGACGAAGGCTTTCTGGGCGAAGAAGAAGACGGCGACCACCGGGGCCGTCACCAGGGCGGTGGCGGCCATGGTGAGGTTCCAGTCGACGCCGTGGGCGCTCTTGAAGGACTCCAGCCCGTAGCTGAGCGTCCAGGCGCCGGGGTTCTGGGCGGCGTAGATCTGCGGCCCGAAGTAGTCGTTCCAGCAGAAGAAGAACTGGAACAGGGCGACCGCCGCGATGCCCGGGCGGGCCATCGGCACCACGATGCGCAGCAGCGTGCGCACCTCGCCGCAGCCGTCGACCTTCGCCGCCTCGAGGTATTCGGTGGGAATGGTGAGCAGGAACTGGCGCAGCAGGAAGATGGAGTACGCGTCCCCGAACGCCAGCGGGACGATCAGCGGCCACAGGGAGCCCGACAGGTGCAGTTGCTGGGCCCACACCAGGTACATGGGCACCACGACCACCTGGGGCGGCAGCATCATCGTGGCGATCACCAGGAGCAGTGCCGGCCGCCGTCCCCGGAAGCGGAACTTCGCGAGCGCGTACGCGACCGGGACGGAGGAGCACACGGTCAGCAGGGTGCCGAGCCCCGCGTACAGCAGCGAGTTGCGCCACCAGGTCAGGAACCCGGGGGTGCGGAAGACCTCGGCGTAGTTCGACCACTGCCACTGGTGGGGCCACAGCTCGCCGCTCAGCGCCTGTTCGTCGCTCATCACCGACGTCAGCAGTATGAAGACGAAGGGCAGCGTGAAGAACAGCGCGGCGGCGACGGCCGTGGTGTGCACGGCTATCCAGTGCAGCACGGCCCTGGGTTTTTTGGCGGTCGTCACGGTCGTCAGTCCTCCGCCCGCAGCAGCCCGCCGCGCCTGCGCATCAGCAGGGCGGTGACCGACATGGCCAGGGCGAAGAGCACGAGCGAGAGCACGCACGCCGCGCCGGTGTTGAAGTTCTGGAAGCCCAGTGAGTAGACGAGCTGCGGCACGGTGAGGGTGGAATGGTCGGGATAGCCGGGCTGGACGACCGTGCCGGGGCCGATGCTCACGCCGGACGCCATCCGCCCGGCCACCAGTGCCTGCGTGTAGTACTGCATCGTCTGTACCACGCCCGTGACCACCGCGAAGGTCACCACGGGAGTGATCGAGGGCCAGGTGACGTAGCGGAACGTCGCCAGCGGCCCGGCCCCGTCCAGCTCGGCCGCCTCGTACTGCTCGCGCGGGACGTCGAGCAGGGCGGCGAGGAAGACCACCATGAGGTCGCCGATGCCCCACAGCGACAGCAGCACCAGCGAGGGCTTGGCCCAGGCCGGGTCGGTGAACCAGCCGGGGGAGGGCAGGCCGAGCGCGGAGAGGATGCCGTTCACGGGGCCCGTGCCGGGGTTCAGCAGGAAGACGAAGGCGACCGTCGCGGCCACCGGCGGCACCAGGCACGGCAGGTAGAACAGGGTGCGCAGCAGGCCCTTGCCGAGCTTGACCCGGGTGGCCAGCAGCCCGATGCCCAGGCCGAAGACCACCCGCAGCGTCACCATGACCACTACCAGCCACAGGGTGTTCCACAGGGCCGGCCCGAACAGCGGCATCCGCTCCAGCACGTACGACCAGTTGCGCAGTCCCACGAAGGTCGGCGGGCGGATCTGGTTGTAGTGCATGAAGGAGAAGTAGACGGTGGCCGCGAGCGGGTAGGCGAAGAAGACGCCGAAGCCGGCCAGCCAGGGGGAGAGGAAGCCCGCGGTGCGCAGGCGCCGGCGCAGCCGGACGCGGCGGGCGGGGTCCGGACGGTTCATCCCTGCCCTTTTCATCCCTGCCCTTTCGTCAGTCGGCGGACTGGAGGGTGTCGTCGTCGATCTGCCGGTCGAGCTGCCGCAGCCCCTTGCCGAGGTCGCGCACCCGGCCGGCCTCGACGGCGTAGCCGAACTCGCGCAGCGTCACCACGTACATCCCGCCGTTGACCGAGGGCGGCAGGGCGACGCTCAGTGGGTGCCGGGCGATGTCGAGGAAGGTGCGAAAGCCCGGGCCGGCCCGCAGCCGGGGCGAGGCGAGCGCGGCCTTGGTGGAGGGCACGTTGCCGAGCGCGTTCGCGAACGCGACCACCTGATCGGTGTCGGTCGTCAGGAACCTCACCAGCTCCCAGGCCGCGTTCTGATGCCGGCTGCTGTGCGCGATGCCCACCACGGTGCCGGTCAGCAGGCCGCGCCCGTACGTCTCGGGCCGGTCGTCCGGTACGGGCAGGGGCGCCGTCGCCCAGCGGAAGCCGGGGCGGTCCGCCTCCAGCAGCCGGGTGCGCCACTCCCCGTCCAGGTGCATGGCCAGCTTCCCGGTGCGGAAGGCGTGCTGCGAGGACATCTCCTCGCCGAAGGTGGTGCGGTACCTCTCCAGCGGCCCGTAGCCGCCGAGCGCGTCGATCAGCTCCTGCTGGAAGCGGAGGAAGGCGGCGGTCGCCGGCTCGCGCGAGAGCCGCGCGCTGCCGTCGCCGTCGAAGTAGGCGGGCCCCCACTGGGCGAAGAGGCGGTCCGGGCTGTTCTCGTACAGCCGGAAGTCCGGCATGAAGCCCACCCGCCGGTACCCGCCGTCGGCGGTGCGCTCGGTGAGCCGGACGGCGGCCGCCTTGAACTCCGACAGGGTGCGCGGGGGACGGGCGATGCCCGCCTGCTCGAAGGCGTCCTTGTCGTAGTACAGGCCGTAGGCGTCGGCGAGCAGCGGCAGCGCGCACTGGTTGCCCCGGTAGGCGGTGTAGTCGAGCATCACGCGCGGGAAGACCGCCTCCTTCTCGATGCCGGACCGGCGCAGGAAGGGGCCGAGGTCGGTCCACATGCCCGACGAGCAGTACTGGCCGACGTTGTCGGTGCTGAAGGAGGCCACGACGTCCGGAGCGCCCGGGCCGCCGGCGCGCAGGGCCTGGTTGACGGTGGCGTCACCGACGTTGCCGGTGGTCTCCACGCGGATGTTCGGGTGGACGCGGTGGAACCGGGCGAGGGCCTCGTCGACCGCCTTCACCTCGTCCTTCTGCGACCAGCCGTGCCACAGGCGCAGGGTGACGGGCCGGGTGGGATCGTCGTCGGCGCTGCCGGCGGCCGGGGCGGCGCAGCCCGGGAGCACCCACAGCACCGGCAGGAGCAGCAGGACGACCGCAGCAGGCGCCCGTAACCGTGACCGTGACCGTGGCCGTGGCCGTAACGGTGAACGTGAGCGTGACGTCGACCGGGGCACCGGGCCTCCTTCCGCCGGTTCAGGCCGTGTCGAAGACGGCGTCGCGGGCGTCGGCGAGCCCGGTGTGCAGCGCGCCGACGAGGACGGGGCAGCCCTCGACGGTGCTCAGGCGCACCTGCGGGCGGGGCAGGGCGAGCCCGTCCAGCCGCGACGCGACCAGGGCGCGCAGCCGTTCGCCACCGGCCCGGCAGACCTCCCCGGTCAGCACCACCAGCCCCGGGTCGAGGACGGCGACCACTGCCGCGAGCCCGGTGGCGATGCGCTCGGCGAGCTCCGCGAACAGCGCGTCGCCCGTGCCCGGCGTGCGCGCCGCCGCATCGAGCGCCTCGTGCACGCTGCCGGCGGGCAGGCCCGCTTCCCGCGCGAGCCGCAGCACCGTGGGCGAGCCCACGAGCTGCTGGAAACCGCCCCCGCCGTCCGGGGCGACGGTGGCCTCGGGGCCGCCGCGGGCCAGCGGCGCCCCCGGCAGCGGCATGTAGCCGATCTCCCCGGCGCCGCCGGTGGCCCCGCGCAGGGGCCGGCCGCCGAGGACGACGGCGGCGCCCACGCCCTCGTCGATCCACACCAGGACGAAGTTGTCCTCGCCCCGGGCGGCGCCCGCGTGGCGCTCGGCGACCGCGGCCAGGTTGACGTCGTTCTCGATGACGACGGGCGTGCCCAGCCGCCCGGCCAGCTCCTCGCTCATGCCGGGGGCCTGCCAGCCGGGCAGGTGGGGGGCGTAGCGCAGGACGCGGGTGCGCGGGTCGAGGGCGCCGGGCGTGCCGATGACGGTGCGGTGCAGGTCGCCGGTGCCCAGCCCGGCGGCGGCCAGTGCGCCCCGGACGGCCTCGGCGACCAGCTCGCCGGTGCGCCGGGCGACGTCCTCGTCCAGGGCCCGGGCGCGGACGCGGTGCTCGCCGAGCAGGGTGCCGGTGATGTCGGCGACGGCGGCGGTGATGCCTTCCTCGTCGACGGCGAGGGCGGCCACGTGGGCGGCGGAGGGATTGACCTCGTAGAGCTGGGCGTTGGGGCCCGGGCGGCCGGTGACGCTGCCGACGCCGCGCACCAGTCCGGCGGCCTCCAGCCGGCCGAGCAGCTGGGAGGCGGTGGGTTTGGACAGGCCGGTCAGCTCGCCCAGTCGTGTGCGCGTGAGCGGCCCGAGGTCGACGAGCAGCTCCAGCGCGGCCCGGTCGTTCATGGCCCGCAGGACGCGCGGCGTCCCGGGGATTCCCGCCTGGCCCATGACGTCGAGTCCCACCCCTCGGCAGATCTGTAAGGAAACCTTCCAACTGACGGGGACGTTAGGGCCCCGCTCGCACCGGCGTCAAGGGTGTGCACTGCAACGAAAAATCGCGTGCGCCCCTTCGTCACGTCTTGTTACGTTCCGCGGCATGGAACCACTCGGCGACCACGCCATACGCGCCAGCTTCGTCAACTGCTCCAAGGGCGAGGCGCGCCGCATCAACCTGCCCCGCGGGCTGGCCGAGCTGCCCTGGGAGGACCTGGACTTCCTCGGCTGGCGCGACCCGGGCGCGCCCGACCGGGGCTACCTCGTCGTCGAGCGCGGCGGCGGCCTGGTGGGCGTGACCCTGCGCGTCCCGCAGGGCGGGCCCCGCAGCTTCACCAAGACCACCATGTGCTCGCTGTGCCTGACCGGGCACCCCGGCTCGGGCGTCTCCCTGCTGGCCGCCCGCCGCGTGGGCGCCTCCGGGCGCGAGGGCAACACGGTCGGCGCCTACATGTGCGCCGACCTGGCCTGCCCGCTGTACGTGCGCGGCAAGAAGGTGCCGCTGCTGACGATGCGCTACAAGGAGAGCCTGTCGGTGGAGGAGCGGCTCCAGCGCATGCGCACCCACCTCGACGAGTTCCTGGAGAAGGTCCTGCAGGAGGCGTGAGGCCAGGAGGCGTGCGGCGCTACTTGCCGAGCGTCGCCCCCGGCGGTATCGGCGCCGTCGCCTGGGACTGCGGCGAGGCCGGATTGCCCAGCACCGACGGCGGTGCCACCGCGGTGGCGAGGTCCGGGGCGGGGACGTCCTCCTCCGGGCCCTGCGAGGCGGCGCCCATGCGGATGCCGGCCGCGTCCAGGGCCTGCTTGATCCGCCAGCGCAGCTCCCGCTCGACGTCGGCCGCGTGCCCCGGCATGGCCTTCGCCTGCACCCGCACCACGACCGTCTCCAGCGTCACCGAGTCCAGGCCCATGACCCGTACCGGCTCCCAGATCCGCTCCGTCCACGGTGCCTGCCGCGCCAGCTCCTCGCCGGCCGCGGCGATGACGGTGCGGGCCCGGTCCAGGTCCTCGTCGTAGCGCAGGGTGACGTCGACCTCGGCCAGGGCCCAGCCCTGGCTGAGGTTGCCGATGCGCTTGACCTCGCCGTTGCGCACGTACCAGATCGCGCCGTTGGCGCCGCGCAGCTTGGTCACGCGCAGGCCCACCTCGACGACCGTGCCCGTGGCCACACCGGCGTCGATCTCGTCGCCCACGCCGTACTGGTCCTCCAGGATCATGAAGACGCCGGAGAGGAAGTCCGTCACGAGGTTCCGCGCGCCGAAACCGATGGCCACACCGGCCACACCCGCGCTCGCCAGCAGCGGCGCCAGGTTGATCTTCAGGACGGACAGGACCGTCAGCGCCGCCGTGCCCATGATCAGGAACGAGGCCACGCTGCGCAGCACCGAGCCGATGGCCTCCGACCGCTGCCGCCGCCGCTCGGCGTTGACCAGCAGGCTGCCCAGCGCCGTGCCGTCCACCGCCTGTGCGGTGCGGTTCATCCGCGCTATCAGCTTGGTGATGGCACGGCGGATCAAGGAGCGCATCGCCACCGCGATCACGAGGATCAAAACGATGCGCAGGCCGTTGCTGAGCCAGATGGACCAGTTCTCCTCGACCCAGCCCGCGGCGTCGTTCGCCGTGCGCTGCGCCTCGTCCAGCGACGAGGTACGGGGGGTCGGGGAATCACCGGCCGGGAGGGCGGACCAGAACACAGCAGAAGCCTCCTGGAGGGAGCGGGGCAGCCTCCCAGAGTAACGGGAGGGGGCCGCTCGCCCGCTGTTGTGTTCGAGATGGGACAGGTCTTGTTCAAAAACACCCGAGACCCGTTACCTGGTCATGGTGGCGCGCGTGCCAGGGGTAAGGGGACACTTGCAGGAGATCGTCCCGGCGCGAGCCACGCGCCGCCGGCGTACAAGGAGGCACCCGTGCCGCATGTCCTGGTCCTCAACGCGTCGTACGAGCCGCTCGGCGTCGTACCGCTCCGCCGCGCGCTCATACTCGTCCTCAATGAGAAGGCCGTCAGCCTCGAGGACACGGGCGCCTATCTGCACAGTGCGAGCTGCACCATCCCCGCGCCCAGCGTCGTGAGGCTGAAGCGCTTCGTGCGGGTGCCCTTTCGGGGGCCCGTGCCGCTCACCCGCCGCGCCCTGTTCGCCCGCGACGGCGGGCGCTGCGCGTACTGCGGTGGTGTCGCAACCAGCGTCGACCACGTCGTACCGCGCAGTCGTGGCGGCCAGCACAACTGGGAGAACGTGGTGGCCGCGTGCCGCCGCTGCAATCACGTCAAGGCCGACCGGCACGTCGCGGAGCTCGGCTGGCGCCTGCGTCACCAGCCGGCCCCGCCGACGGGGCTGGCGTGGCGCATCATCGGCACGGGCCACAGGGATCCGCGCTGGCTGCCGTACCTCAAGGCGTACGGCGCGGAGGATGCGATGGCCCGGATCGACGGCGTCTCCGCCTGATCGCATCCGGGCCGTTCGTTTTCCCCACCCCGCTCCTTCCCGCAGCGGTGAAAGGGCGGGGTCGGGGCCCGGCCGCCCGCAGGGCTACCGCAGCGCGTACGCCTCCACCTGCCCCACCGCGTAGCCGCCGTCGCCGCGCAGGCGCACGAAGCGCGTGCCGGGCGCGTCCAGGCGCAGCCCGCCCCCGGCGTCCGTGGTGAACGGCACCTCGCGCCACCCGCGCCCGTCCCCGGACACCTCCACCCGGTAGCGGCCCGGCCGTCCGCCCTGCCAGTGCGGCACCAGACGCCCCAGCCGTACCGGGCGCGCCAGTTCGAGCTGCCACCACACGTCGTCGTCCGCCGGCGTGGTGCGTCCGCCGCGCGCCAGGTCCTCGCCCCCGAGCGCCGGGTACGCCCGGACCGTCACGGTCCGCTCGCGGCCCGCCAGCCGCACGGGCACGGTGAAGGTGCCGGCCGGGGTCCCCGCGGGCACCGACAGTTCGATGCGGGCCGTGGTGACGCCCGCCCGGACCGCCGTGACCTCGGCGGGGGCGGTGACGGTCACCCCCTTGGGAGCCTGGACGGCCAGCGCCTCGCGGATCGTCCCCGGTCGCTGGTTGATCACGCGGATGCCGACGACGGCCGGCCGGCCGCCGATCTCCGCCTCGGCCTGTCCATCGTTCGTCAGTTCGAGTTCGGCCCGGGGGCTGTCGTCGAACCAGGGGGCGATCTCGTGCACGGCCGGCGGCTGCGCGCCCTGGTCCCACACCACGCGCAGGCCGTCCGCCCGCAGCCCCTTGCCGGGCAGCTGCGTCCAGCCGCCGTCCGCCACCGGTCCCAGCTGCTGCCAGCCGCGCACCGGGTCGTGGGCCTCCACGACGCCTCCGGCGCCCGGCGCGTCCGCCGTCAGCAGGGTGACCTCCGTCAGCGGCCGCGGCTCGGGCAGCCGGACGGCCAGGGGCGTGCCCGCTGCCGGGGTGAGCGCGGTCGCGGCGTCCCCGTCGGTGGCCGCGCCCGCGGTGCGTACCGGCCGGTCGACTCCCGTCCAGCCGTTGGCGCGGGCCAGCGCCTGGTCGAGGAAGGGCACCAGGACGCCCTGTCCCACGGTCGCGCGCTCGGCGCCGATCCGCTCGCGCAGCTTCTGCACCGCCAGCTGGGCCCGCCAGGCCGCCGTGCCGTCGCCGCGCGCCTGGGCGGTGAGCATGTCGACGGCCTGCAGCCCGGCCTGTCCGTGCCAGCCCAGCTGGTCCAGCCAGGGCCCCACCTCGCCGCCGAGGGCCGGCCCGAGCCGCTCGGGGGCGCCGGCCATGGTGCGGAAGGCCTCCCGCAGCCGGCCCGCGGCCGTCTCGAGCCGTCCGGCATCGGCGGTGGACAGCGCGTCGCGGAAGTCGTCGAGCAGCGGCCGCAGGTACGCCGACTCCTCGCCGCCGAGCACCGAGGACGCGTCGTTGCCGGCGAGCGCGAACAGCGCGTCGCGGGCCGCCGCGTCGCCGCCCGCGAGCGAGGCGAGGTCGGCCACGGCCGCCCGCCAGGACTCCTCCGGGCGGTAGCCGCGCGGGTTCCAGGCGAAGTCGGCCGCGGTGAACAGCGGGATGCGCGAGGCGGTGGCCTGCGCCGCCGCGTTGGCCAGCAGCGCGGCGGAGCCCGCGGCCACGGCCGGCTCGCGGCCGGTGTACGGCCCGAGGAAGATACGGTCCTGCGCGAAGTCGTTGACCGGGTAGTTGTCCATGGTCACCAGCGGGTGCCCGAAGGCCGTGCGGGCCTCGGCCAGTTCGCCGCCGGTGATGGTGCGGGGCACCACGCCCACGCCCGTCCACGCCACCTCGACGCGCTTGTCGAGCTTCTCCGCCAGCGCCCGCCGGAAGGCGGTGCGCCCGTCCTGGTAGTACTCGGTGGGCAGCAGGGAGAGCGGGGCCGCCCCGGGGCCCTTGGCGGCCAGGTGCCGGGCCAGCTCGCCGGCCACCTTCGCCTGCGCCTTCGCCGCCGCCTTCGGCCCGGAGCCGAACTCCTCGGCGTCCGCGTCGCAGTGCCACTCGCTGTAGCTGACGTCCTGGAACTGCAGCTGGAAGGCGCGCACCCCCAGCGCCCACATCGCGTCCACCTTGCGCTTGAGGGCCCGCAGGTCGGCGGCGGAGGAGAAGCACATGGCCTGCCCCGGCGCCACGGCCCAGCCCAGCGTCACGTGGTTGCGCCGCGCCCGCTCGGCCAGCGCCCGGAACTCCGCGCGCCGCCCGGCCGGGTACGGATCGCGCCAGCGGGCCTGCCGGTAGGGGTCGTCGCCGGGGGCGTACAGGTAGCGGTTCTGCTTGGTGCGGCCCATGAAGTCCAGCTGGTCCAGCCGCTGCTGCGCCGACCACGGCTGGCCGTAGAAGCCCTCGGTCAGCCCGCGCACCGCCGTGGTCGGCCAGTCGCGGATCAGCGCGCCGGCGAAGCCCTTGCCGCCGTCCCGCTCGACGGCCAGCTGCCGCAGCGTCTGGGCCGCGTGGAAGAGCCCGTCGTCGCCCACGCCCGCCAGCGCCACAGCGGGCCGACCGTCGACGACACCGGTGGCAAGCCGGTAGCCGCCCGCCGGCAGGTCGCCCACCGCCGGCGCGCCCAGCGCCTTCAGGGCGCCCTCGGCGCTCCGTCCGCCGGCGTGCACGATCAGCCCGCCGGGCGGCGGGGTGCCGCCCGGCGCGGCGTCGACGACCGTGCGCGCGCCGGCGTCGCGCAGCACGTCCTTCAGCGCCTGCAGGGCGTACGGGTCGGTGCCCGGCTCCGCCATCAGGGTGACCTCGTCACCCACTCGGACGAACGAGCCCTGGGCGCGCATCGACTGGGGCCGCGGCCACACCGCCGGCAGCGCGCCCGCGCTCTCGCGGTCCGGGGCGTCCGGCGAACCGGCCGTCGCGGCCCGCTCGTCGCCGGGCCGGGGGTCGGCGAGGGCGTCCGCGGCGTTGCCCAGCAACCCGCCCAGCAGGGCGGCCGCCAGCACCGTGACCCCCGCCCGGCGGGGCCGGCCCAGCCGGCCGGTGCCCACCGCGCGGCCGGGCACCGCCGCACCGCCGCCTTCGTACGAGGGGTCCTCGACCGGGAAACGCACCGTCTGCTGCTCCTCGCCCCTAGCCATCGCGCCTAGCCGTCGCGCCGTGGAGCGTCGAGCCCATCACCAGGTCCGTGAGCTGTCAACGCGCCTGCCCGAACTGCCGGTAATGCCCCCGGCACAACGAACGGGACCAGGCCCGGAACCGATCCGGAAGCCGCCCGAAGAGGCGTCAAAGCGACATGAGGGAACGCAAGGTGTCGACGGCCACCGCACATGGGTAGGGCATCAGGCGTCCGGCACCGGGGCCGACCGCGGAGGTCTTGATGGACGGAGTCTCGATGGGCAGGGCGCGCCTGGCCGAACTGCACGGCGTGGCCACCTCCTACGAGGCCGGCCCCGGCCGCACCGTCAAGGTCGCCGAGGACACTGTCGTCGCCGTCCTCGCCGCCCTCGGCGTCGACGCCTCCACACCACGGGCCGTGCGCGACGCCCTCGAAGCGCACGAGGCCGCCGCCCGCGGCCGGTTGCTGCCCCCCACCGTCGTCGTGCGCGGCACGGCAGGGCGCCCGCCCGCGCTGCCCGAGGGCACCGTGCTGCGCGTGGAGACCGAGGACGGCCGCACCCTGCCCTGGGACGACCCCGGCGGGCAGGCGCTGCCGCTCGGCGGCCACCTGCTGCGCGCCCGCACCCCCGACGGGCGCACCGCGAGCGCGCCCCTGATCGTCGCCCCCCGGCAGCTGCCCGGGCCCACCGGGCGGGGCATCGGCTTCATGGTCCAGCTGTACTCGCTGCTGTCCGCCCGCTCCTGGGGCATGGGCGACCTCGGCGACCTCGCGGAGCTCGCCGCCTGGTCCGGCCGTACCTTCGGCTGCGACTTCCTGCAGGTCAACCCGCTGCACTCGGCCGTGCCCGGCCCGCCCACCGACCCCTCGCCCTACCGCCCCTCCTCCCGCCGCTTCCCCGACCCCGTCCACCTGCGCATCGAGGAGGTGCCCGAGTTCGCCCACCTCGCCGGCGCCGCCCGGCAGGAGGCCGAGCACCTGCTGGAGCGGGCCGCGGCCCTGCGCGAGGACGTGCTGGTCCGCTCGGCCCTCATCGACCGGGACGCCGTGTGGGACCTCAAGCGGCGCGCCCTGGAACTGGTGCGCACCGTCCCGCTGGGCCCCGGCCGGCGCGCCGCCTACCACGACTTCCTCGCCGCCCAGGGCCAGGCCCTCGACGACCACGCCACCTGGTGCGCCCTGGCCGAGGTGCACGGCCCCGACTGGCGCAGCTGGCCGGCGGGCCTGCGCGACCCGCGCTCGGCCCGCACCGCCCGGGCCCGCGGCGAGCTGCTGGACCGCGTCGACTTCCACTGCTGGCTCGCCTGGCTCACCGACCGGCAGCTGGCCGCCGCCCAGCGCACCGCCCGCGAGGCCGGCATGCGCATCGGCCTCGTCCACGACCTCGCCGTCGGCGTCCACCCCACCGGCTCCGACACCTGGGCCCAGCAGGAGACCTTCGCCGCCGGCATGTCGGTGGGCGCGCCCCCCGACGCCTTCAGCCCGCACGGCCAGGACTGGGGCCTGCCGCCCTGGCGGCCCGACGCCCTCGCCGCCACCGGCCACGCCCCGTACCGCGAGCTGCTGCGCCACCTGCTGCGGCACGCGGGTGCCCTGCGCATCGACCACGTGATGGGGCTGTTCCGGCTGTGGTGGGTGCCCCAGGGGTACGAGCCGCGGCGCGGCGCGTACGTGCGCTACGACCACGAGGCGATGCTCGCGGTCCTGGCCCTGGAGGCGCACCGCGCGGGGGCCGCCGTCATCGGCGAGGACCTGGGCACGGTCGAGCCGGGGGTGCGCGAGACGCTCCAGGAGCGCGGCGTGCTCGGTACCTCGGTGCTGTGGTTCGAGCGCACGTACGGGGACTCCGGCGGGAAAAAAGGGGACGAAGCGGCCGAGGAGCCGCTGCCCCCCGAGAAATGGCGCTCCGCCTGCCTGGCGACGGCCACCACCCACGACCTGCCCAGCACCGCCGCCCGGCTGACCGGCGAGCACGTGGAGCTGCGTCACCGCCTGGGGCTGCTGGCCCGCCCGCTCCAGGAGGAGCAGCGCGAGGACGCCATGGACGTGGCCGAGTGGCTGGCCGGCTTCGTGCGCCTGGGGCTGCTGCCGGAGGGCCCGGGGGACGAGGAGGCGGCCGTACGGGCCGTGCACCGCTTCCTGCTGCGCACCCCGGCCCGGCTGGTCGGGATCTGGTTGCCGGACACCGTCGGCGACCGCCGGCCGCAGAACCTGCCGGGCACCTGGGACCAGTACCCGAACTGGCGGCTGCCGGTCGCCGACGCCCGCGGCCGCCCGCTGTCCCTGGAGGAACTGGTGGCCTCGCCCCGGCTGCACGCGCTGATGGAGGACGTGGTGGCGGCCCGCGGCCCCCGATAGGCCACCCCGGGCGCGCGGCCCGAGCAGGGGTCCGATACGTTGAGGCCGTGAGCAATAAGGTCAACAAGAACGCCGTGCGCGCCGGTGCGATCTCTGCCGGCACGATGCTGATGCTGCTGATGTCGTCCCCCGCGTTCGCGCTCACCCGCGACGACGGCGACGACCCGGGCCCCGGCCTGAGCGTGCTGAACACGCTCGGTCTGTACGTGGCGGCCCCGATCGTGCTGTTCCTGGTCATCGCGGGCCTGACCATGGTGCTGTCCCGGAACTCCGACAACGCCCGTACCCACGCCGCGCAGACGCACTACCCGCGCGCCACGCGCTAGGGTCCTCACCCCGATCGCTTCCCGGAAGGCCGGCACCGCATGGTGCCGTCCTTTTCGCTGCCCTTTTCCCGGCCCTTCCCCGGCCCTTTTACGTGTAGAGGCCACTGGCTTTGGCGTTTGCCGGACCGCTAACTTACGGTGTCGTAACCTACGGAGCCGTAGGTGATGATCGCCCAGGAGCCGCACGTGACCCTCGCCCCCGCCCACGACGGCCGTGCCGTCCTCAGCGACGCCCGCCTGCTGTACGCCCTCGAAGAGGTCGTCGAGGCCGAGCTCAACCGGCACCTGAAGGTGGCCAAGGAATGGATGCCGCACGAGTACGTGCCGTGGAGCGACGGCCGGAACTTCGACGGCCCCCTGGGCGGTGATGCCTGGGCGCCCGAGCAGTCGAAGGTCACCGACATCGGTCGCGTCGCCCTCGTCGTCAACCTGCTGACCGAGGACAACCTGCCCAGCTACCACCACGAGATCGCCACGCTCTTCGGCCGCGACGGCGCCTGGGGCACCTGGGTGCACCGCTGGACGGCCGAGGAGGGCCGGCACGGCATCGTGATGCGCGACTACCTGCTCACCTCGCGCGCCGTCGACCCGGTGGAGCTGGAGCGCTTCCGCATGGCGCACATGAGCGAGGGCTTCGAGTCCGACAACCGCCACAGCATGCTGCACTCGGTCGCCTACGTCGCCTTCCAGGAACTGGCCACCCGCATCTCGCACCGCAACACCGGCCACCACTCCGGCGACCCGGTCTGCGACCGCATGCTCGCGCGCATCGCCACCGACGAGAACCTGCACATGGTCTTCTACCGCAACCTGCTCGCGAAGGCCTTCGAGCTGGCGCCCGACCAGACCATGAGCGCCGTGCGCGACGTGGTCACCGGCTTCAGGATGCCCGGCCACGGCATCCCCGGCTTCGAGCGCGCCGCCGCGCAGATCGCCCTCGGCGGCATCTACAACCTGCGCATCCACCACGACGACGTGCTGCAGCCGGTGCTGCGCTTCCTGAAGGTCCTGGAGATCGACGGCCTCGGGCCGGAGGGCCTGCAGGCGCAGGAGGAGCTGGGGCTGTTCCTGGGCGACCTGGACACGCAGGCGCGCAAGTTCGACGAGCGGCGCGCGGCGATCCTGGCCCGGCGGGCCGCCCGTCAGGGATGACGAGAACGCCGGACGGGCCACCCGGCCCGTCCGGCGCTTTCGCCGGTGAGGTGCTGACTACGCCGTCGCCGCGGCGTCCGCGGCCTGCGCCTTCAGGGCGCGCTCGACGCCGGAGCGCGCCTCGGTGACCAGGCGGCGCAGCGCGGCGTTCGGCTCGGCCGAGGCCAGCCAGGCGTCCGTGGCGGCCAGCGTGGCCTCGGAGACCTGCAGCACGGGGTACAGGCCGATCGCGATCTGCTGGGCCATCTCGTGGCTGCGACCGTTCCAGACGTCCTTGACGCACGCGAAGTACTTCTCGGCGTAGCCGGCGAGCAGCTCGCGCTGGTCCGCCTGCTGGAAGCCGCCGATGACCGACTCCTGGACGGCGTTGGGCAGCGTGTCGGACTCGATCACGGACGCCCACGCCTCGGCCTTGGCCGCGGCCGTCGGGCGCGCGGCGCGCGCCCAGGCGGCGTGCTGCTCGCCGGCGGAGGTGCGGTCGCGCTCCAGCTCGGCCTCGATGGCCTTCTCGTCCGCGCGGCCGGTGGCGGCCAGCCGGCCGAGCAGGTCCCAGCGCAGCTCGGTGTCGACGGCCAGACCCTCGATGGTCTCGGTGCCCTCCAGCAGCCCGGCCACGAGGTCGAGCTGCTCGTCGGTGCGGGCGGTGGCGGCGAAGGCCCGCGCCCAGGCCAGCTGGTGGTCGCTGCCCGCGGCGGCCGCGCGCAGGTGGGCGAGGGCGGCCTCGCTCCACTTCGCCAGGCCGCTCTCGCGCCAGGTGGGGGCGGCGTACAGGTCGAGGGCGGTCTTCACCTGGCGCTGCAGCGACTGCACCACGCCGATGTCGGACTCCTTGTCGATGCCCGAGAGCACCAGGTCCAGGTAGTCGCGGGTGGCCATCTCGCCGTCGCGGGTCATGTCCCAGGCCGAGGCCCAGCACAGGGCGCGCGGCAGCGACTGCTCGAAGTCGCCCAGGTGCTGGGTGACGGTGGCCAGCGACTCGGCGTCCAGGCGCACCTTGGCGTACGACAGGTCGTCGTCGTTGAGCAGGACCACGGCCGGGCGCTGCCTGCCCACCAGCTGCGGGACCTCGGTGCGCTCGCCGTCGACGTCGAGCTCGATGCGGTCGGTGCGCACCAGCTTGCCGCCTTCGAGCTCGTACAGGCCGATGGCGATGCGGTGCGGGCGCAGGACCGGCTCGCCCTTGGCGCCGGCGGGCAGGGCGGGGGCCTCCTGGCGGACGGCGAAGGAGGTGATGGCGCCGGCGGCGTCGGTGGTGACCTCCGGGCGCAGGATGTTGATGCCGGCGGTCTCCAGCCACTTCTTCGACCAGGTGCTCAGGTCGCGGCCGCTGGTCTTCTCCAGCGCGCCCAGCAGGTCGGACAGGCGAGTGTTGCCGTAGGCGTGCGCCTTGAAGTACGCCTGCACGCCGCGGAAGAAGGCGTCCTCGCCGACGTAGGCCACCAGCTGCTTGAGGACGGAGGCGCCCTTGGCGTAGGTGATGCCGTCGAAGTTGACGAGCACGTCGTCCAGGTCGCGGATCTCGGCCATGATCGGGTGGGTGGAGGGCAGCTGGTCCTGCCGGTAGGCCCACGTCTTCATGGAGTTGGCGAAGGTGGTCCACGAGTGCGGCCAGCGGCTGCCGGGGGCGGCGGCCTGGCAGGCGATGGAGGTGTAGGTGGCGAACGACTCGTTCAGCCACAGGTCGTTCCACCACTCCATGGTCACCAGGTCGCCGAACCACATGTGGGCGAGCTCGTGCAGGATCGTCTCGGCGCGCACCTCGTAGGCGGCGTCGGTGACCTTCGAGCGGAAGACGTACTGGTCGCGAATGGTGACCGCGCCCGCGTTCTCCATGGCGCCCGCGTTGAACTCCGGCACGAAGAGCTGGTCGTACTTGGCGAAGGGGTACGCGTAGTCGAACTTCTCCTGGAACCAGTCGAAGCCCTGCCGGGTGACCTCGAAGATGGCGTCCGCGTCGAGGAACTCCGCCAGCGACGGACGGCAGTAGATGCCCAGCGGCACGACCTGCCCGTCCTTCTCGTAGCTGCTGTGCACCGAGTGGTACGGGCCGGCGATCAGCGCGGTGATGTAGGTGGAGATGCGCGGCGTCGGCTCGAAGCGCCAGACGTCGTCGGCCGGGCGCTCGGGGGTGGGGGAGTTGGAGATCACGGTCCAGCCCTCGGGGGCCTTCACCGTGAAGCGGAACGTCGCCTTCAGGTCGGGCTGCTCGAAGGAGGCGAAGACGCGGCGGGCGTCGGGCACCTCGAACTGCGTGTACAGATACGCCTGCTGGTCGACCGGGTCGACGAAGCGGTGCAGGCCCTCACCGGTGTTGGTGTACGCGCAGTCGGCGACCACCCGCAGCTCGTTGCGGCCGGCGACCACGCCCGGCAGCGCGATCCGGCTGTCGGCGAAGACCTCGGCCGGCTCCAGCGCGGTGCCGTTCAGCACGACCTCGTGCACGGTGGGGGCCACCAGGTCGATGAAGGTGTCGGCGGCCTCGGCGGCATCGAAGCGCACGACGGTCTCCGAGCGGAAGGTGCCGCCCTCCTGCGCGCCGGAGAGGTCGAGCTCGACCTCGTACGCGTCCAGGGTGAGCAGCCGCGCCCGCTCCTGCGCTTCCTCGCGGGTCAGATTCGTACCGGGCACGTGGGCATCTCCTTCAACGTCGCGATGGGTCCGGCCATCCTTCCACGCCCGTCGCGCTGCGTGGCGGTGCGTACGCTGACGGCGGATGCGCCAAGGGGCGGGCCCGCACCGGGCCCGCCCCTTCGCTCGTGCTCAAACGATCAGCCGCGCAGCTCGGCCGCGACCAGCTCGGCGATCTGGACGGCGTTCAGCGCCGCGCCCTTGCGCAGGTTGTCGCTGGAGAGGAACAGCGCCAGACCGTGCTCGACGGTCTCGTCGACGCGGATGCGGCCCACGTAGGAGACGTCCTTGCCCGCCGCCTGCAGCGGGGTCGGGATCTCCGACAGCTCCACGCCGGGGGCGTCCCCCAGCAGCTCGTAGGCGCGCTCGACGCTCAGCGGACGCGCGAAGCGGGCGTTGACCTGCAGCGAGTGGCCGGAGAAGACCGGCACGCGCACGCAGGTGCCCGACACCTTCAGCTCCGGGATCTCCAGGATCTTGCGGGACTCGTTGCGGAGCTTCTGCTCCTCGTCCGTCTCGAAGCTGCCGTCGTCGACGACCGCGCCGGCCAGCGGCAGCACGTTGAAGGCGATGGTGCGCTTGTAGACGCCCGGCTCCGGGAAGTCCACGGCCCCGCCGTCGTGGGTGAGCTCCGCCGCCCGGTCGGCGACCTTGCGCACCTGCCCGTCGAGCTCGGCGACGCCCGCCAGGCCCGAGCCGGAGACGGCCTGGTAGGTGGTGGCGACCAGCGCGGTCAGCCCCGCCTCCTCGTGCAGCGGCTTGAGCACCGGCATGGCGGCCATGGTGGTGCAGTTCGGGTTGGCGATGATGCCCTTGGGCCGCTGCTTGATCGCGTGCGGGTTGACCTCGGAGACCACCAGCGGCACCTCGGGGTCCCGGCGCCAGGCCGAGGAGTTGTCGATCACCACGGCGCCCTGGCCGGCGACCTTCTCGGCCAGCGCCTTGGAGGTGGCGCCGCCGGCGGAGAAGAGCACGATGTCCAGACCGGTGTAGTCGGCGGTGGCGGCGTCCTCGACGGTGATGTCCTTGCCCTCGTACGGCAGGGTCGTACCGGCGGAGCGGGCCGAGGCGAACAGGCGCAGCTCGCTGACCGGGAATTTCCGGTCGGCCAGGATCTTGCGCATGACTCCGCCGACCTGACCGGTGGCTCCGACGATTCCGATCCTCACGAGGACTCCCTACTTGCCGTTCAGCACGTACGTCCAACGACGGCTGACCTGGGTCTACGGTTCCATCATGCGGGTGGACCGGGGGTGGAAGTCCAATCCTTTGGCCGTGGATCCGAACACAGATCGTCACGCTGTGTCGCAAGCCTGCACCCTGCGTTGCGGCGGGACGGGGCGGGGCGGGTGCGAAAGCCGCACCCGCCCCGCCCTGTCCTGTGTCAGCCGGCGCCTGTGTCAGCCGGTGACGTCCTTGGCGGTGATCGTCAGCTGGTAGGGGTTCTCCAGCAGCGGCGACGTGCGGCGGGACTCCACCTCGATCTCCCAGACGCCCGGCAGCGGGTTCGTGTACGACCGCAGGTCCGGACGGCAGGTGTTCTGGGGGTTCGGGTAGTTCGGGTAGCAGTTCGGCGTGGAGGTCGGGTCGACCGGTACGCCGTAGGGGTTGATCGCGATGAAGCGGGTCTGGCTGCCGGCGGCCAGGCCGCCGAGGGCCACCTCGAGGCTCTTCGCACCCTTGGGCACGGTCACGAAGTAGGAGGTCGTGGCGTTGCGCGTGGCCGTTCCCGACTTCTGCACGGTGTACGAGGGCGCAGCGACCGGGTCCGCGACCACGACGGTCGTCATGATCTGCTTGTCGATGCCCTCGGTGCGGTCGTCGTCGACGGTCAGGATCGCGCTGTGGATGCCCGCCGCCTTGGCCTTGGCCTTCACCTTGACGGTGACCGGTTTGTTCAGCGGCAGCTTCACCTCGTCGTCGCCGACGAGCGAGAAGGTGCCGTCGTTGGTGCGCCACTTCAGCTCGTGCCACACGGGCCGGTCCGGGCCGGAGGTCCGGGTGACGGTCACGTCGTAGGTGCGCGTCTCGCCGGCCTTCAGGCCGCCCTCGCGGTCGTACAGGCCGGTGCCGAAGCCCGGGGTCTTCAGCCTGCCGGCCAGCACGGTGTTCACCGGCGCCTTGACCGTGTAGTCGTGGGCGGTGGCGCCCTCGCGCAGGGCCTCCCACGCCTCGTTGATGTCGATCAGGCCGGAGCCCTGCTCGTACGCCTGCGCGCCCTTGATCTTCTTCGCGGTGCCGGTCAGTGCCGTGCGCAGGTCGGCGGGGGTGAGCTTCATGTGCTTCTGCTTGGCGGCCGAGATCAGCAGTGCGGAGGCGCCGGCGGCCTGCGGGGAGGCCATCGAGGTGCCCTGCAGCATGCCGTAGCCGGGCGGCAGGTCGTAGCCGGCCTCCTTGACGGGCGCGCCCGGCTCCCAGGTCGGCGTGGTGTTGATCGACGCGCCGGGGGCGGTGATGGTCGGGGTGAAGCCGCCGTCCTCGCGCGGGCCGCGGGAGGAGAAGGGCATCATGGCGTACTTGGTCTTCACCTCCGAGCCGTAGTTGGCCGCCCAGGTCTCCTTGGAGATGGAGGCGCCGACGCTGAGGACCTTGTCGGCCAGGGCGGGGTCGCCGATGGTGTTGGCGCCGGGGCCGCTGTTGCCCGCGGAGATCACCAGCTGGACGCCGTAGGTGTCGATGAGGCGGGTGTACAGCTCGGAGCGGGCGTTGTTGCCGTCGTTGAGCGCGGGCAGCCCGCCGATGGACATGTTCACGATGTCGACGCCGTGGTTGACGACGAGGTCGATCATGCCCTCGGTCAGGGCGATGTTGGTGCAGCCGCCCGTCCAGGTGCAGGCCCGGGAGGAGACGAGCCGGGCGCCGGGCGCAGCGCCCTTCATCCGCCCGCCGAACAGGCCGTTGGCGGCGGTGATGCCGGCGACGTGCGTGCCGTGCTCGGACTCGATGACGCCGATGTTGACGAAGTCGGCCTTCTTGCCGACCCACGAGCCGCCCTTGGGGTCCATCGGCACGTCCTTGCGGATCTGCACGACGAACGGGATGCGCTCGGCGATGGGGGTCTTGGGGTCGTCCTTGCCGAAGTACCCGACCTGGAAGCCGTCCTTGTACGGCTTCATCTCCTCGTCGTTGCCGAAGTCGCCGTCGTCGTCGAGGTCGACGCGGACGGTGCCCTTGGCCTTGTCGTACAGCACGGCCCAGGAGTCGGTGGTGTCGCCGTCCCGGTTGAGGTCGCCCTTCATATCGCCGCCGGTCGTGGCGCTCTCGCGGAACAGCGCGACCTGGTAGCTGCCGCCGCCCGCCGGAGCGGTGTAGGTGCGGCCGTTGAAGGAGAAGGACGGGCCCGAGACGTCCTGCGTCATCGGCAGCCAGGTGTCGTCGGAGTCGGTGAGCGGGTCGGTCGCGGTCACCCAGTCGACGATCTTGCGCTCGCCGGTGGTGGTCCTCTGCAGCGCCGGGTGGGCCAGGTCGATGCCGGAGTCGAGGATGCCGATGGTCACGCCGCGGCCGTCGGCCTGCGGGTGGTCCTCGACGAAGTCGACGGCGCCGGTCTCGAAGGCCGGCTGGTAGGGGTTCTTCGCCGGGGTGTCCTTGCCGGGCCCCGGGTAGGTGCGGCCCTTGGCCGCACGGGGGGCGCCGGAGGCGGTGTCCGCGCGGGGCGTCGGGTCCGGCAGGGGTATCTCCTGCTTGAGGTCGATGCCGTGCACGGAGGCCAGCTTCTTCGCCTCGTCGATGGCGTCGTCGGCCTTGGCGATGGGCACCGTGGCCCGTACGTAGCCGAGCTTGTCGTACGCCTGGCCCACCGAGGCGCCCTTGATCGCGTCCAGCTTGCGGGCGACCTGGCCGGTCTGGCCCGGGGTGGTGGCGATCATCATGGTGACCGTCCTGTCGCCCTCGGCCTTGGCCTTGGCGAGCAGGGAGGCGTCCTGCGAACCGAGCTTGTCCGCGGGCCCCTTGGACGGTTCGACCGCACCCGGGGCGGGCACGGGGTCGTCGGCGAGGGCGGGGGCGGCGCCCGCGGCGGTGAGGGCGGCCACGAGGGAGGCCGCGACGGCTATTCGGGCCGTGCGTCTCGCGCGCGCGGGGGGTGCGTCCACGGCACCGGCCGCGGCGCCTTCGGGGGTGGCTTGCATGGGCATCCCTGGGCTTGTCAGTGGTGAGCGGGTGACAAAAGGCGGAGCTGAGGGAACGAAGAGGAAACGCAAAAGGTACGACGACGCGGCGTCCGGAAATCGGAGCCGGGTGATCGCCCACTTTGATGGAAGTGATGTGGTTTCGGGGAGAGTTGCCGGGGCGTGAGGATAAGGATGGCGTAAACCCGCCAGGGGGCAGGGCGGGATGAAACGGGGCGACGGACCACGAAGCGGTCGGGGGAGGGCCCCGGTCCGGTGGCGCGGTCCGGTGACTGTAGGACAAACGGACCAAAGGATCGCCCCGCTGCCGGGCCCAACGCTTCCCCCGCGGGTGAACGCTGAGTGAGTGTCAGCGCACGAGGGGACGAGTGGTGTATGTCCATTCGCAGTAGCCAAGATCCATGTGAGGTGCCCGGCGGCGATCGTTGCGGCCCCGTTCACGCCCAGGTCACCCGGGGTGCCAAGCATCCCCGTGGCCGGGGTCCGCCGGCCGCGCTCCGGATCGCCAGCCTTCGCGTTCGCACTCGGGGAGACCGCCATGCACCGCAGAGCCCGCAGGACCGCAGACTCACCGCTGGACCGCCGCACCTTCCTGGCCGCCGCGGGCGCCACGACCGCGGGCCTGGGCCTCGGCCTGGGCGCCGGCAGCAGCCCGGCCGGTGCCGCACCCGCCGACCCGACGCCCGCCCCCCAGGCGGCCGCGAGCGCCACGGCGACGGCCACCGCGAGCACCACCGCCACCGCCGAGGCCGCGCCCACCGCCGCCGGCACCACCCTCGTCTCCGTGGCCGCCCCGCGCGGCAGCGGCGGCTACCGCAGGCTGGGCGACGGGCCGGGCTGGCCGCGGCAGGTGCGCGCCGAACTGGCCGCGGCCGGCGGCCGGCGCGAGGACCGGCGCACCACGCTGGCCTGCTTCGTGCAGTTCACCGACCTGCACCTGACGGACGTCCAGCACCCGCTGCGCTACGAGTTCTTCCGCTCCGGCGAGCCCGGCGCCTGGCGCCCGCACGAGGCCCTCACGCTGCCCGGCATCGTCTCCCTCGTCGAGCGCGTGAACAAGCTGCGGCGCGGCCCGGTCACCGGCAGCCCGCTCTCCTTCGTCGTCACCACCGGCGACAACGGCGACGAGAACGCGAAGATCGAGGTCGAGTGGTTCCTCACCGCACTCAGCGGCGGCCGCATCGACCCCCAGACCGGCGATCCGCACCACTACGAGGGCGTCCAGAACAGCAACCTCAAGACCTTCTGGCACCCCGAGAGCTCCGTGCGCGACCAGGACAAACAGCTCGGCTACCCGCGCATCGACGGCTACCTGGCCGCCGCCTGCCGCGCCGTGAACAGCCCCGGCCTGAACATCCCCTGGTACTCCACCTTCGGCAACCACGACCTGCTCTCCGGCGGCTGCTACCCCGCGGCCGGCTCCTTCATCGCCGACGTCTGCGTCGGCAACCGCAAGCTGCAGTACATCCCGCCCGCCGAGGCCAAGTGGCTCATGGCCGGCGAGGCGGACGGCGCCGACCCCAAGGGCAAGCGCGTGGAGTCCCTGCTCAAGGCGCACAGCAAGGAAATGCGCACCGTCACGCCCGACCCGCGCCGGGTGCCCCTGACCGCCCGGCAGTACGTCGCTGCCCACCTCGACCCCCGGCACACCGGCCGCGGGCCGCTCGGCCACGGCTACACCCGCGCCAACCTGGAGACGGGCAACCTCTACTACACCTTCCCCGTCTCCGAGAAGGTCATCGGCATCAGCATCGACTCCACCGACCCCGGCGGCCACTACCAGGGCTCTCTCGGCACCGCCCAGCTGCAGTGGCTGGAGCGCACCCTGACCGCCCACAAGGACCAGTACGCCCTGGTCTTCAGCCACCACCCGAGCTGGAGCATGAGCAACATGACGCCCGACCCCGCCCGGCCGGGGGACAAGCGGCACGGCGGCGACGAGGTCGTCGCCCTCCTGCAGCGCCACACCAACGTCCTGGCCTGGATCAACGGCCACAGCCACCGCAACCGCATCCGCCCCCGCGGCAGCTTCTGGGAGATCTCCACCGCCTCGCACGTGGACTACCCCCAGCTCGCCCGCGTCATCGAGGTCACCGACAACCAGGACGGCACGATCTCCCTGTTCACCACGCTCATCGAGTCGGCCGCCCCGTACCGCACCGACTTCCACGACCTGTCGCAGACGGGGCTGGCCTCCCTCTACCGCGAACTGGCCTTCAACGCGCCCGGCTCCGACACCTCGCTCGCCGGCCAGCCGGCCGACCGCAACACCGAACTGCTGCTGCGCCGCCGCTGAGGACCCCCCCGGAAGCAGGGGCGCGCCGGAGCCGCCGGCGCGTCACCTCGGCAGCACCACCACGTACGCGGTGAGCTCCCGGTCGGCCGCCGCGAGCGCCGTACGCACCACCGTGGCCTGCTGCGCCAGCGCCGCCGCGTCCCGCAGCCCCCGCGGGGTCAGCCGCAGGTAGGCGATGCCGAGCCGCTCCAGCCGCTCGCGCTTGAGCGCGGCCTCCGACCACACCGCCGCCTCGTCCCGGTGCGGCCCGTGGACGTCGAGCTCCACCACCACCCCGTGATCGGGCCAGTAGGCGTCGGCCGCCCCCAGGCACGGCCCGCCCGGCAGCCACAGGTCGACGTTCCACAGCGGCGCCGGCAGGGCGTGCTCGCGCACCATGGCGTACAGCCTGTCCTCCGCCAGCGACCGGCCCTCGGCCAGCAGCGCCTCGACCGCGTCCACCACCTGCGGCCGGGTCAGCAGCCGGGCCAGCGACAGCTCGCGCACCAGCGCCGTCGCCTCGCAGTGCCCGCCGCGCACCGCCTCCGACAGCACCCGCCCGACGGCCCGGGCGTCCTCCAGCCGCGCCACCGTGTCGGCCACCGCCCGGGCCACCGGGGCCACCGGCAGGCCCGTCACCGGGCGGGGCCTGGGCACTGCGGAGGTGCGCACCAGCCGGACGAACCCGGCCGAGCGCAGCCGGCGGGTGCGCGGCAGCAGCACGTCGATGTGCTCCAGGGACAGCAACGTGGGCACCGAGGTGAAGCGGTACAGCGCCAGCGCCGCCGGCCCCGTGATCATCGCCTGCCCGTACGCGGCCGGGCTCTCCTCGCGCCCGCGCTCCTGCGGGCCGGGCTGGCGGGGCACCTGGGCCCGCGGCACGGTGTACAGCAGCGCGGCGTGCAGCCGCTCCTCGCCGGTGGCGGGGCCGGCGTGCAACAGGAAGACCCCCGGCAGCAGCTGCTGCCAGGGGCCTCCGGGCCGGCACCGCTCGCCGACGACGGACCCGGCGACGCCGTGCTCCCGCAGCTGACGAGAGGTCAGCACGCGGTGGCGGACGTCGGACAGATGGTGCAGGGGGCGGGGGGAGAGGGGGGTGTTGGAGGTCATGCCTCGGCCATTCCCGCCCCGCCCGCGCCCCAAGACCGCTGTTACCGCTCCGTGGACGATCCGGGACAAGGCCACCCGTCTGTCAGGAATGCCACCCGTCTGTCAGGAACGCCACCTGCCCGTCAGGAACGCCACCACCGCGCTACGAGCGTCACTTTTCCGCCGCAGCCGCGTCGCAGTCCATGGCGCGCAGCGCCCGGGCCAGGTCGTCGCGTGCCTCCAGCACCAGCCGCCGCAGCGCCGGCGGGGCGTCCGCGTGCGCCTCCAGCCAGGCGTCGGTGGCCGCGAGCGTGTCCGGGTGGTCCTGCAGGTGCGGGAAGAGCCCGCGCACCACCGCCATGCCCGTCTCGATCGACCGCTCGCGCCAGATGCGCTCGATCGCCTCGAAGTAGCGCGGCGCGAAGGGCGCCAGCAGCTCCCGCTGCCCGGGCTGGTCGAAGCCGGCGATGGTGGCCTCGGCCAGCGCGTTGGACAGGGCGTCGGATTCCACGACCGCCGCCCACGCCTGCTCCTTGACCTCGGCCGACGGGCGGGAGGCCAGGCAGCGCACGTGGTGCCGCTTGCCGCTGGCGGTGTTGTCCCGGGCCAGCTCCGCGTCCAGGGCCGTCTCGCCGGCCGCGCCGCGGGAGGCCAGGGTGGCCAGGAAGGTCCAGCGCAGCTCCTGGTCGACGTCCAGGCCGTCGATCTTCGCGGTGCCCTCCAGCAGCCCGCGCAGCAGCTCCAGGTCCGCCTCGGCGGTCGCCAGCCCCGCGAAGAACCGCGCCCAGGCCAGCTGGTGACCGCTGCCCGGCTCGGCCTGCCGCAGCTCGCGCAGCGCGCTGCCGGCCAGCTCCAGCGTCGCCCGCTCGCGCCGCTCGGGGGCCGTGTAGTGCGCAAGGGCGGCGCTCGCGCACATCTGTACCGTCTGCAGGACGCCGATCTCGCTCTCCGCGCCCGCGAAGCGCCCGACGATCCGCAGGTAGTCGCGGGCCGGCAGCAGCCCGTCGCGCGTGAGGTTCCACAGCGCCGACCAGCACAGGGCGCGGGCGAGGGGGTCCGTGAGGTCGCCGAGGTGCTCGTGCAGGGTGGCCAGCGAGCCCTCGTCGAAGCGGACCTTGCAGTACGTCAGGTCGTCGTCGTTGACCAGGATCAGCTCCGGCCGCTCGGCGCCGGTGAGCTCGGTGACGACCGTCCGCGGGCCGGTGACGTCGGTCTCGGCGCGCGCATAGCGTACGAGCGCCCCGCCCGGTGCCTCGCGCCGGTACAGGCCGACCGCGAGCCGGTGCGGGCGCAGCCCGGGCCGGGCCGGGTCGTCCTCCTGCAGCACGGCCAGCTCCGTGACGTGCCCCTCCGCGTCGTACGTGACCTGCGGCGTGAGCGTGTTGACGCCGGCGGTCTGCAGCCAGGAGCGGGACCAGGCGGCCATGTCCCGGCCGGAGGTCTCGCCCAGCACCGACAGCAGGTCCTCGAGGCGGGTGTTGCCGTAGGCGTGGCGCTTGAAGTAGCGCCGGGCACCTTCGAGGAAGGCGTCGCGTCCCGCGTAGGCCACCAGCTGCTTGAGCACGGAGGCGCCCTTGGCATAGGTGATGCCGTCGAAGTTGAGCTTGGCGTCCTCCAGGTCGCGGATGTCCGCGGTGACCGGGTGCGTGGAGGGCCACTGGTCGGCGCGGTACGCCCACGCCTTGCGCTGGTTGGCGAAGGTGATCCAGGCGCCGGTGAAACGGGTGGCCTCCACCTGGGAGAAGGAGCCCATGAAGTCGGCGAAGGACTCCTTGAGCCACAGGTCGTCCCACCACTGCATGGTGACCAGGTCGCCGAACCACATGTGCGCCATCTCGTGCAGGATGACGTTGGCCCGCCGCTCGTACGCCGCCTGCGTCACCTTGCCGCGGAAGACGAACTCCTCCCGGAAGGTCACACAGCCCGGGTTCTCCATCGCCCCCAGGTTGTACTCCGGCACGAACGCCTGGTCGTACTTGCCGAAGGGGTAGGGGTAGTCGAACGTGTCGTGGAAGAAGTCCAGGCCCTGCTTGGTGACCGTGAAGACGTCCTCCGCGTCGAAGTAGGGGGCCAGCCCCTTGCGGCACAGGGCGCCCAGCGGGATCTCCAGCACCGAGCCGTCCGGCAGCGTACGGCTGTAGTGGTCGCGCACGACGTGGTACGGGCCGGCGACCACGGCCGTGATGTACGTCGAGATCGGCCGCGTCGGCACGAACCGCCAGGTCGCCGCGTCGGCGTCCACCGCCTCCGGCTCGCCGTCCTGCGCGCCGTTGCTCAGCACCGTCCAGCCGGCGGGCGCCGTCACGGTGAAGGTGAAGGGGGCCTTCAGGTCGGGCTGCTCGAAGTTCGCGAACACCCGGCGCGCGTCGGCCGGCTCGTACTGCGTGTACAGGTACACCTCGCCGTCCTCGGGATCGACGAAGCGGTGCATGCCCTCACCGGTACGGCTGTAGGCGCACTGCGCGTCGACGACCAGCACGTTCTCGGCGGCCAGGCCCGCCAGCGCGATGCGGCTGCCGTCGAAGACGGCCGCGGGGTCGAGCGCCCGGCCGTTGAGGGTGACCGAGGTGACCGACGGGGCCAGCAGGTCGGCGAAGGTCTCCGCGCCCGGCTCGGCACAGCGGAAGCGGATCGTGGTCACCGACCGGAAGGTGGGCCCCCCGCCCACCGCGGACCGCAGGTCGAGCGCCACCTCGTACGCGTCCACGCTCAGCAGGCGGGCGCGCTGGCCCGCTTCCTCGCGGGTCAGGTTCTCACCGGGCACGTCGCGACTCCCCTCTCGTAGTTTCAGGAATCATGGCACGCGCTGGTTTGTTGAAAGGCAGACCGACTTCTCACCGGAGGTACCGCCCATGACCCCCCAGCCCGCACCCCGGGTGACCGCCGACTTCTGGTTCGACCCCGCCTGCCCCTGGGCCTGGCTCACCTCCCGCTGGATGCTGGAGGTCCAGAAGGTACGGCCGGTGGACGTGCGCTGGCACGTCATGAGCCTGGCCGTCCTCAACGAACCCAAGATCGACGAGGTGCCGGAGGAGTACCGCGAGTACCTCACCACCACCGCCTGGGAAGCGGTACGGGTGTGCATCGCGGCCGCCAAGGAACACGGCGACGACGTGCTCGGCCCCCTCTACACCGCCCTCGGCACCCGCTTCCACAACCAGGGCCTGCCCCGCGACCGCGCCACGATCGAGGCCGCACTGCAGGAAGCGGGCCTGCCGACGAGCCTCGCCGACGCGGCCGGCAGCACCGCCCACGACGAGGAACTGCGGCTGTCGCACAAGGAGGGCATCGAGAAGGTCGGCCAGGACGTCGGCACCCCGATCATCTCCGTGCCGGGCCCCGACGGGGACGAGGTCGCCTTCTTCGGCCCCGTCGTCACACCGGCGCCGCGCGGCGAGGCGGCGGGCCGCCTGTGGGACGGCACGCTGCTCGTGGCCGCGACGCCGGGCTTCTTCGAGCTCAAGCGCACGAGGACGGCGGAGCCGAGCTTCGAGTGACGGCGGGGGCCCTGCGGGCGGCTCTTCCCCCACCCCGCCCCTTCCCGAAACCGGGGGCAAGCCCCCGGCCCCCCGGACCGGGCTGCGCCCGGTGTCCTCAAACGCCGGACGGGCTGACAAGTCAGCCCGTCCGGCGTTTGAGGACCGGGGTCCGGGGCGGAGCCCCGGGAATCGGAGAAGGGGCGGGGCTGGGGATCCGCCCGCCGCAGGCGCCCCACGGAAGCCGCACCCAACGGGCACCGCGCGAGCCGACCGCTTAATGTCCCGGTATGGGCCAGACCGACCTCTCCCCGCCCATCGGCCGCGACGGCGGCTGGGCCGACGCCGAGCCGCCCTGCGGCAACGCTGCCCACGCCGAGCTCCCCGTACGCCCGTACGACCTGCTCACCCTCGCCGCCGGCAGGGCGATCGCCGCCACGTGGTCACTGCTGGGGCTGCGCAACGCGGCCGGCATGCTGCGTCACTACCTCGGCGGCACCGGCACCCCGCGCCGCGTGGACGCGGAGGCCCTGCTCGCGCTGCCCGTCGTGCGGGATGCCGTCGACGCCCAGCTGGAGCGGTGGCGTACCGAGGCGCTGGAGCGCGGGTGCGGGCGCGGTCCCGCCGCGTACCCGGCCGACAGCGGCTGGCGGGACGTGTTCATCGGCCGGCGCGCGAGCCGCGACTGGTGGCTGGCCCTGCGCTGCGTGGAGTTCCGTCTGACGGGCACGGTGCGTGTCGACGGCAGTGGCTGCCTCGTGGTCGACTACCGCTTCGCCGTGCACAAGGCGTACAACTTCGACCGCGGCGGCTCGGAGCTCGGCGTGCCGTTCACGCCGTTCGCGCGGTTGCACGAGACGGGGCTGGCCCGGCAGTTCACGGTGTCGGGGGAGGCGTTCGGGCATGCCTGAAGGGCCCCCGCGCAACGGGTGGCGGTGCGCGGGGGCCTTCGGTGTGCCTGCCGCGTGAAGGGTGAGAAGACGATCACGAGCAGGCGGTCAGGGGGCGGGCGGTCAGGCGCCGAGCAGGATGCTGTTGCCCTTGGCCTTGGCGGCGGCGTAGCGCGCGGCGACGTCCTGCCAGTTGACGACCTTCCACATGGCCTCGATGAAGTCGACCTTCTGGTTCTTGTACTGCAGGTAGAAGGCGTGCTCCCAGGCGTCGAAGACGAGGACGGGCACCGACCCCTGGCCGACGTTGCCCTGGTGGTCGTAGACCTGCTCGACGACGAGACGGCCGCTGACCGGCTCGTAGGCGAGGACGCCCCAGCCGGAGCCCTGGGTGGTGGCGGCGGCCTTGGAGAGCTGGGTCTTGAACTTGGCGAAGGAGCCGAAGGACTCGGCGATGGCGTCGGCGAGCTCGCCCACGCCGTCCTTCTCCAGCGGCTCGCCGCCGCCGTCGCCGCTCATGTTCGTCCAGTAGATGCTGTGCAGGATGTGGCCGGAGAGGTGGAACGCGAGGTTCTTCTCCAGGCCGTTGATCGAGCCCCACTGGTCCTTGTCGCGGGCCTCGGCGAGCTGCTCGAGGGTGTCGTTGGCGCCCTTGACGTACGCGGCGTGGTGCTTGTCGTGGTGCAGCTCGATGATCTCGGGGCTGATGACAGGGGCGAGCGCCGAGTAGTCGTACGGAAGTTCAGGAAGTGTGTAGATGGCCATGCCGAGCCCTCCGACTGCTTATTGCAACTGATGTGCAGCTAGACGCTATCAGCAAGTGCGATCACTCATCAGTACGGCCCGGGGGTCTTCGGTCCAAAGAAGGAGGCGGGGTGGGTCCTGAAGATCAGGACCCACCCCGCCTCGGGGATCGACTGGAGCGAACGGCGCGTCAGCTCGTGGCGGCGGCCGCCTCGGCGCGCCGGGCCGCCGTCAGCCGCTGCCGCAGGTAGCCGGTGACGGCGAGGACGATCGTCAGGCCGCCGGTGAAGTACAGCTGGATGCGCGTGTCGTCCTCGCGCAGCATCAGCGCCAGGACGGCGACGATGCCGGCGATGGCCGCCCACGTCAGGTACGGGAAGAGCCACATGCGCACGAGCAGCTGGTCCTGCGGGGTGCGCCGGCGGCCGCGCAGCTGGGAGACGGCGATGAAGCCCCAGACCACGAGGGTGGCCGCGCCGACCATGTTGAGCAGCCACTTGAAGACGGTGGTGGGCCACCAGTAGCTGAGCAGGACGGCGAAGAAGCCGAAGGAGGCGGAGGCGACGACCGCGTAGCGCGGGACGCCGCCGCTGCTGAGCTTGCCCAGCAGGCGCGGGCCCTGGTTGCGGGCGACGAGGGAGTAGGCGATGCGCGAGGAGCCGTAGATGTTGGCGTTCATCGCCGACAGCAGGGCGACCAGCACGACGACGTTCATGATCTGGCCGGCGCCCGGGATGTCCAGGTGGTTCAGGACGGCGACGTAGGGGCCCTTGTCGGTGACGGACTTGTCGTTCCAGGGCAGCAGGGTGACCACGACCAGCAGCGAGCCGACGTAGAACAGGGCGATGCGCCACATCGCCGTGCGCACGGCCCGGGCCACGCCCTTGCGCGGGTGCTCGGACTCGGCGGCGGCGATGGTGACCGTCTCCAGGCCGCCGTAGGCGAAGACCGAGGCGAGCAGGCCGGTGACCAGGCCCTCCGTGCCCTGGGGGAAGAAGCCGCCGTGGCCGGTGAGGTTGCTCGTGCCCGGGGCGTCGGTGCCGGGCAGGACGCCGAGGATCGCAAGGACGCCGAGGACGAGGAATGCCGCGATGGCGGCGACCTTCAGCGTTGCGAACCAGAACTCGAACTCACCGAAGTTGCCCACCGCCGCCAGGTTCGAGCCGGTGAACATCAGCATGAACAGCGCGACCCACATCCACGAGTCGGTGGAGGGGAACCATTCGGTCATGATGTGCGCGGCGCCGATGCCCTCGGCGGCGACCGCCACGCACAGCAGGGTCCAGAACACCCAGCCCGCGGTGAAGCCCGCCCACGGCCCGATCATCCGCTCGGCGTGGACGGAGAAGCTGCCGGAGGCGGGGTTGGCCGCCGACATCTCGCCGAGCATCCGCATCACGAGCATCACGAGGATGCCGGAGGCGGCATAGGCCAGCACGATCGAGGGACCGGCGGCGACGATGCCCTGGCCGGACCCGACGAAGAGCCCGGCGCCGATGACGCCGCCGAGCGCGATCATCGACAGATGGCGCTGCTTGAGCCCGTGCGACAGCGAGGAGCCCGACTGGGCCGGCTCTCTCGCCTCCGTTGTTTCGGGGGCCCCGGACTCCGGCGGGGAGGGTATACCAGTCATGATCGTAAAAGCCCCGTTGGTGTGAGCGGAAAAGTTGCCTCAGTGTGGAGGGCAGTTTGGCTGAGGACAACACTCCTCACGTATCTGTCCGATATTCAGACAGACATGTGACCTTCCGCACCTGACATTTCGGCAGAAACGAAAAATCCTCAGCAGGTCAGCCGGTGTGCCGGGACGTCCGGCGCAGCCGCACCTCGCGCAGGAGCGCCACGAGCACCACCGCGCCCGTCGCCGCGGCGGACCACATCAGCTGCGGCCGGGCCTCGTCGTCGGTGAGCATCAGCACGAGCACCCCACCCATGGCGACCAGCGCCGCCCAGGTCAGATAGGGGAAGCCCCACATGCGCAGGGCGAGCCGGTCGGGCATCTCGCGCTCGATGCGCGGGCGCAGCCGCAGCTGGGAAGCCGCGATCAGGCCCCAGACGAACAGCAGCACCGAGCCGACGGCGTTGAGCAGATAGCGGAAGATCGAATCCGGCCATTCCAGATTGAGCACAACCGAGGCGAAACCGAAGGCCACCGACGCCAGGACGGCCCGCCAGGGCACCCCGCCCCGCGAGACCTTCAGCAGCGCCCGCGGCGCCTCGCCGCGCTCGGCGAGCGAGAAGACCATCCGCGAGGAGCCGTAGAGGTTGGCGTTGAGCGCCGAGAGCAGGGCCACGAAGACGACCACGTTCATGATCTGCCCGGCCGCCGGCACCCCGAGGTGGTCCAGCACGGCGACGTACGGGCTCTGCCCCGGCTTCAGCGACGACCAGGGCAGCAGGGTCACGATGACCAGCATCGAGCCGATGTAGAAGAAGAGGATCCGCCACACCGCGCTGCGCACCGCCCGGCCCACCGCGCGCGCCGGGTCGTCGGACTCGGCCGCGGCGATGGTGAGGACCTCCAGGCCGCCGAAGGCGAAGACGACCGCCAGCACGCCGGAGACGACACCGCTCCAGCCGTGCGGGAGGAAGCCGCCCTGTCCCGTGAGATTGCTCATTCCCACGGCCTTCGTGTCGGGCAGCAGGCCGAGAACGGCGAGCAGTCCGAGGCCGAGGAACAGCACGATCGCGCCGACCTTCAACGCCGCGAACCAGAACTCGAATTCACCGAAATTCTTTACAGCTGCGAGGTTGGCAGCCGTAAAGACAATCATGAAAATCAGCACCCAGCCCCATTGCGGGACCGCCGGCGCCCAGCCGTGCGCGATCTGTGCCGCGGCCGTCGCCTCGACGGCGAGCACCACCACGAGCAGGAACCAGTACAGCCAGCCCACCGAGAAGCCCGCCCAGCGGCCCAGCGCCCGCTCGGCGTGCACCGAGAAGGACCCGGACGCCGGCATGGCCGCCGACAGCTCGCCGAGCATCCGCATGACCAGCATGGCCAGGGCGCCCGCGAGCAGGTAGGAGATGATGATGCCGGGCCCCGCGACGGCGATGCCGGCGCCCGAGCCCACGAACAGGCCGGCGCCGATGACGCCGCCGAGCCCCAGCATCGTCAGGTGGCGCTGCTTGAGTCCCCCGGCCAGCGGTTCCCGCTCGCCGGCGAGCGGCTCTGCAACAGGCGGTGCATCGTGCATGGAGCTGGATCTTTCGGTGTGTGCGCCGGCGGGCTCTGTGCGCAGGTGCAAGAGCGCAAACGCGCGCAACGCGTGGGAACAGGGTCTCCCGGGCCCCCGCCCCGGGCCAAGCCCGAGCCCATTTCTCGTGACGAGCATCACGTTTTACGGCGTTATCCCCTGGCTTGTCGCCACCTGGGCGCGTACGCGCGCTCGGAACCCGACAGCGCGGGCGGCCCGCCTTTGTCACTGCCGCCCGGTGCCCGCGGCATGACGCTGGGCTAACGTCGGCGTGTCCCACCGTCCCCGAAGATCTTGCGGAGTACCGATGGCCACCGCCGTTGCCCCAGTCACCCGGACCGGTACGGTCCTCGCCGACCTGCTCCCGGCCACCTCCGCCGGCCGCGCCCGGGTCCGGGACGCCGCCCTCGTCGTCGGCGGTGCCGCCCTGACCGGCCTGACCGCCCAGATCGCCGTGCCCGTGCCGGGCTCGCCGGTCCCGGTCAGCGGCCAGACCTTCGCCGCGCTCCTGGTGGGTACCGCCCTCGGCGCCCGCCGCGGCTTCCTCTCCCTCGCGCTGTACGCCGTCGCCGGCATGGCGGGCATGCCCTGGTTCGCCGAGGCCCGCTCGGGCGCGGCGTTCCCGTCCTTCGGCTACGTCCTGGGCATGCTGCTCGCCGCCACCGTCGTCGGCGCCCTCGCCCGCCGCGGCGCCGACCGCTCCGTGCTGCGCACCGCGGGCACGATGGCGCTGGGCTCCGCGATCATCTACGCGGTCGGCGTCCCCTACCTCGCGCTGGCCACGCACATGTCGCTGCAGCAGGCGGTGGCGGCCGGCCTGACGCCGTTCCTCATCGGCGACGCCCTGAAGGCCGCCCTGGCCATGGGCGCCCTGCCGACGGCCTGGAAGCTCCTCGGCCGCCGCGGCTAGGGGCGCGCCCCGTAAGGGGCGCGGGGCCCTGTCGATCTGCGGCTCCGCCGCGCGGGCGCGACAAGCCACGACGCGCCCGCAGGCGGGTGCTTCGCCCGGGCCCCGGGGCAGCGCGTTCGGCTGCAGGCCGTCGGTGGCCGATCGCGCAGTTCCCCGCGCCCCTTCCGGGGCACCCGGTGACCCATCGGACAAGCCTGCACGCCGTCACGGGCCGGGCCCGTACCTCGTTCCCGAGGTACGGGCCCGGCCGCTGTTCCGGGGCGCTCGGCGCGCGGCGGTCAGTGCCGTCCGGCCCGGCGGGCCGTCAGCCAGAAGATCCCGCACCCGGCGGCGAGCAGGGCCACCGCGGCCGCGGCCAGCACGCCCAGCCCGGCGGCCGAGCCACCCGTGTGCGCGAGCTCGCCGTCGTCCGCGCCGTAGGACCCCCCGGAGGTCGGGCTCTGCGAGCCGCCCGGCGCGGGGGCGCTGCCGCCGCCCTTCGACGGCGAGGCGGACGGGGCGGGGCTCGCGGGCGACGTCGGGCTCGGCGCCGGCGTCCGGCTCGGGGACGCCGCGGGCGGCGACGCCGGCGACGATGCGGCCGCTCCGTTCGGCACGTTCTTCTGGCCGAGCAGCAGCGGGGTGTCCGGCGCGTCCGAGCTCGTGTCCGTCGTGCCGAAGTGCACGGGCCCCTGCTGCCACAGCAGCGTCTTCGTGTCCCCCAGGGTCACCGGCAGGCAGATCTGGCCCTGGTCCTTCAGGTCGAACGAGGCCGAGACCCGGTAGCTGCGGCTGGCGCCGGCCGCGAGTTTTCCGACGGCACAGGTGTACCCGCTGTTCGAACCCTCGGGGAGTTCTCCGGCGGCAATGGCGGAACAGCCCTCGACGGAACGTATCCGCATTCCCTTGAAACCCACCACCTTCAGCCGTACGTCGGGCGCGTCCTTCGGACCCGCATTGCGCACGGTGGCCATCAGACTGGTGTTCCCCGATTTTTTGTCCACGGATATCCGGCCGGGCAGTTCCGTGCTGATCCGGTAGCCCGCCGGGGCACTCGGCCCGGGGCTGCCGCCCTGGCTGCTGCCGGGCGTCGGCTCCGCGCCGGATGCCGCCCATGCCGCCGGTGCGACCAGCGGCAGCAGGAGTGCCACCACCGCCACCACCGGCGCCGGCGACCACCGGCGCCGGGCCCTGCTGATACTCAGGAACATTTTCGCTCCCCCCTATCTCCACTCCCCGCAGAAGTATTTGAATAGGTACCACAAGATTCCGATGTCCGAAGGTGCGGAAAATGAATTCCGCAATGGGGGCGGGCCTGGTGGGGAATTCGAGCGGCGAGATGCAGGGGCGGCTGGTGGTGGGGCGCTACCGGCTCCTGGAATTGATCGGGCGCGGCGGAATGGGGCGGGTGTGGCGCGCCACGGACGAGATCCTCGGCCGCAGCGTGGCGGTCAAGGAGATCCGCGTCGGCGAGCTGGTCGGCGAGGAGAGCGCGGTGCAGCGCGAGCGCAGCCTGCGCGAGGCCCGGGCCACCGCCCGCATCGACCACCCCAACGTGGTCCGGGTCTACGACGTGGCCGAGGAGGACGGCCGGCTGTGGATCGTCATGGAGCTGGTCGACGGCCGCTCCCTGGACCGGGTGCTGGGCCGCGACGGCCCCCGCGACCCGCGCGAGGCCGCCCGCATCGGCCTGGGCCTGGTGCGCGCCCTGCGCGCCGTGCACGCCGTCGGCGTGCTGCACCGGGACATCAAGCCCGGCAACGTGCTGCTCACCGCCCGGGGGCGGATCGTGCTCACCGACTTCGGCATCGCCTCCATGCAGGACGCGGCCGCCCTGACCATGGCCGGCATGCTCGTGGGCTCGCCGGACTACATGGCGCCCGAGCGCATCGAGGGCCGGGTCCAGGGCCCGCCGTCGGACCTGTGGTCGCTGGGCGCCACGCTGTGCGCGGCGGTCGCCGGCCAGTCGCCGTTCTCCCGGGCCACGACCATGGCCACGCTGCACGCCGTGCTCTACGAGGAGCCGGTGATCCCGGCCGCCGCGGGCCCGCTGGCCGAGCTGCTGGCCGGCCTGCTGCTGAAGGAGCCCGCCCGGCGGCCGGCCCTGGACGCGGTGGAGGAGGCGCTGGCGGTCCTGGCCGAGCCGCTGCCCACCGTCGTCGCCCGGCAGCCCCCGGCCCCGCCGTCACCCCCGCCCCCGCCGCCCTCGCCTTCGCCTGCGCCCTCGCCGGGGCCGCCCGTACTGCCCGTGCAGCCGGTGGCGCCCGGCCGGCCGGGGCGGCGGAGGGTCCTGCTGGCGACGGGGGCCGTGGTGGCCGCGGCGGCGGTGGTCGCCCTCGTCCTGGTCGTGCAGGGGTCCGGGGGCCCGGGCACGCGGGGGGCGGACGGCACCACGCCCTCCGCGACGGCCTCGGGGACGGCGTCCGCCGCGGCCTCCGGGGCGTCGGCGCCGGGGCCCTCGCGCAGCAAGGGGGCGGCCTCCGCCGTGCCCTCGCCGGGGCGGCGCACGGAGGACGGTTTCAGCTGGGCGCCCCCCGCGGACTGGAACCGTACGCAGCAGAGCCCGAGCGACGTCACGTACACCGCCAAGGACGGCACGATCGAGCTCTCGGCCAAGCAGGGTCGCACGACGGAGGACCTGCTGACCCACTGGCAGCGGTTCGAGGAGGGCTTCCACGGCACGCCGGGCTACCGCAAGATCAGGCTGGAGCGCACCACGTTCGCCGGGAATCCGGCGGTGGTGTGGGAGTACGCGTTCCTCCAGGGCGACCAGCCGCGCCACGGCCGGCAGCTGGGCTTCACCAACGGCGGCCGGACGTACCAGGTCAGCGTTTGGTACGCCGATCCGGCCGAGTCCACCGCGCTGGACGTCTACGAAAACGTGAAGGAGTCGTTCCGCACCGGCTGAGCGCCGGGCGGAACGACTCCTTCACTGGGCCTGAGGGGCGGCTACTGCTTCAGGGCCTTGCGGCGCTTGTCCAGCACCACACCGATGACCAGCACCACCGCGCCGACCAGCGTCGACAGCAGCACCTGCTCGCGGTTGTCGCCGCCGTCGACGACCATGTAGCCGAGGACGAAGACGATCATGGCGATGGTCGCCCACGTCAGGTACGGGAAGAGCCACATCTTCACGCGCAGCTTCGACGGGTCCTCGCGCAGGATGATCCCGCGCATCTTCAGCTGCGTGAAGCAGATGGCGAGCCACACGAACAGGGCGACCGCGCCGGAGGCGTTCAGCAGGAACTTGAAGACCGTGTCCGGCCACATGTAGTTGAAGAACACCGACACGAAGCCGAAGATCACCGAGCCGATGATGGCCGCCTGCGGCACGCTGCGGGAATTGGTCTTCGCGAAGGCCTTCGGCGCGTCACCGCGCTGGCCGAGCGAGAAGGCCATGCGGGAGGCGGTGTACAGGCCGGAGTTCAGGCAGGACAGCACGGCGGTGAGCACGATGACGTTCATGATCTGGCCGGCGTGCGGAATGCCGATCGAGTCGAGGGCGGCGACGTAGCTGCCCTTCTCCGCGATCGCCTTGGAGTCCCACGGCAGCAGGCTGACCACGACCAGGATCGAACCCAGGTAGAAGACGCCGATGCGCCAGATCACGCTGTTGGTGGCCTGCGAGACCGCGCGCTGCGGGTCCTCGGACTCACCGGCGGCGAGCGTGACGATCTCGCTGCCCATGAAGGAGAAGACGACCATCAGCACACCGGTGAGGATCGCGCCCGGGCCGTGCGGCAGGAACCCGCCGTGCGAGGTGAGGAAGTCGAAGCCCGCCCCCGGGTTGTCCGAACCCGGCAGCACACCGAAGACGGCCAGGCCGCCGACGATGATGAACGCCGCGATCGCGACGACCTTGATGCCCGCGAACCAGAACTCGAATTCACCGTAGGAGCTGACCGAGGCCAGGTTGGTGGCGGTGAGCACGATCATCACGATCAGCGCCCAGGCCCACTGCGGCACGGCCGGGACCCAGCCCTCCAGGATCTTCGCGCCCGCGGTCGCCTCGACCGCCAGCACCACGACCCAGAAGAACCAGTACAGCCAGCCGATCGTGAAACCGGCCCAGCGGCCGAGCGCACGGTCGGCGTAGGCCGAGAAGGAGCCGGAGGTCGGGTTCGCGGCGGCCATCTCGCCGAGCATCCGCATGACGAAGACGACCATCGCGCCCACCAGGGCGTACGAGATCAGAATGCCGGGACCGGCGGCGGCGATACCGGACGCGGAACCCACGAAGAGGCCGGCGCCGATGACACCGCCAATGGCGATCATGGACAGGTGCCGGTTCTTGAGTCCGGCCTTGAGGCCGTCCTCGCCCGACGCGGGGGCGTGGCCGGGGTGACCGGCCGGCGTCGCCTTCGTCGTGGTCGGCGGTGTCGCGCTCATGTGCACGTTCCTTCGGGTTGTTCCTTTGGTTCTCGGGTTACGAGCCAACGCATTAGAACTTTTCGAAGCCGTCTTTCGGAAGACCCGAATCCATTTCGTTGTATTCACTCAGCGTCACCAGCCCCGGTGACCTCCGGCCGCCCCGGCTCGTGCCACACTCGGACGCATGCGCGTGTACCTCGGCTCCGACCATGCCGGCTACGAACTGAAGAACCACCTCGTCGAGTGGCTCACGGCCCAGGGCCACGAGCCCGTCGACTGCGGGCCCCACATCTACGACGCCCAGGACGACTACCCCCCCTTCTGCCTCCGCGCCGCCGAGCGCACCGCCGCCGACGAGGACAGCCTCGGCATCGTCATCGGCGGCTCGGGCAACGGCGAGCAGATCGCCGCGAACAAGGTGAAGGGCGTCCGCTGCGCCCTCGCCTGGAGCGAGCAGACCGCGGCCCTCGGCCGCGAGCACAACAACGCCAACGTCGTCAGCATCGGCGCCCGGATGCACTCGCAGGACGAGGCGACGAAGTTCGTCGAGATCTTCCTGGCCACGCCGTACTCGGGTGACGAGCGTCACACGCGTCGCATCGCGATGCTGTCCCGCTACGAGGAGACCGGCGACCTGCCGGAGATCCCGGCCCACCACCCCCAGCAGGACTGAGGCGAGTCCCCCCACCCACCTGCCGACGTTTCGGAGCGACGGGTGGGTGGGTGGGAGAGCCCGCCGCGCAGCGGCGGGCAAAGGCCCCACCGGCCCGCGGCCGACAACGAAGGACAACGCAACATGCCTGAAGGGCACACGATCCACCGCCTGGCCGCGGACCACAACGCCGCCTTCGCCGGCCGCACCGTCCGAGTCGGCAGCCCCCAGGGCAAGTTCTCCGACAGCGCCGCCCTCCTGGACCGCCAGGTCCTGGACGGCGCCGAAGCCCACGGCAAGCACCTCTTCCTCGGCTTCGCCGAGCTCGGCTGGATCCACATCCACCTCGGCCTGTTCGGCAAGTACACGTGGGGCACCGGCCACGCCCCGCCGCCCACCGACACGGTCCGCCTGCGTCTGGCGAACACCACCTCGTACGCCGACCTCCGCGGCCCCACCACCTGCGCGCTGATCACCGATGCCGAGAAGCAGGCGATACACGACCGCCTCGGCCCCGACCCGCTGCGCGAGGGCGACGACCCCGACCGCGCCTGGCGGCGCCTGTCCCGCAGCCGTACGAGCATCGCGGCGCTGCTGATGGACCAGAAGGTCGTCGCGGGCGTCGGCAACGTCTACCGCGCCGAGGTCCTCTTCCGGCACGGCATCGACCCGTACCGCGCCGGCCGTGACCTCACCCGCGCCGAGTGGGACGCGATGTGGGCGGACCTGGTGCTCCTGATGCGCGAGGGCGTCCGCAACAACCGCATCGACACCGTGCGCCCCGAGCACACGCCGGAGGCGATGGGCCGTCCGCCGCGCGTGGACGATCACGGCGGTGAGGTGTACGTCTACCGCCGCACCGGCCTGCCGTGTCACATCTGCAGCACCGAGGTGCGCATTGCGGAGCACGCGGCCCGCAACCTCTTCTGGTGCCCGCGCTGCCAGCCGGCGTGACGCGGAGCCCCCGGGGGCAGTTGAGAAGGCACAAAAGAAGCAGGCACAAAGAAGCAGGGCACAAAAGAAGCAGGCGGCGACAGGGGCGCACGCATCGCGCACTCCACCGCCCCTTCCTGCTGCGCGCGACCCCGGGCTCCGGCAAGCCCCGCCCCCGCACCCTGTGTTGCGAACGAGACAGGAGCGCCCCGTGGTGCCGGCGGCGCCCCCTGCGCCCGTACCGCCGCCCCGTTCGTGCCCCGCGCGCCGCGCTCGGACGGGCGCAGTAGGCGCTGCTCCGTCGTCATAGCCATGCCCCACGCCACATCCCCGTTCAGGCGAACGAATGTCGCATATGGTTGCTCTCCGGGTGCGCGCACGGCGTTCCCCACGGCAGCCCGCTCGGCGCGGCGCGAATCGACGCACCGCCGAATGGGTGGATAAGGTCCCGAAGCAATGACTGGCGGTGCGGAGACCCCGACGGCCCGGATGCGTAAAGCACTGCACCGGGTCCGCACGAGCGTGCGCAAGGCCGGTGTCGACTATTTCCGGGGCGACGGCTCCGATTCCGTCGCCCTGACCGCGCTGCTGCTGTCCGTGCCCGCCCTCGCCTGGGGCACCGTCTGCCAGCCCGAATGGTGCGCCCCGGCGGCCCTCGTCCTGCCCATCGTCGCCGGCGGCCTGCTGCTGCGTCCGGCCAGCCTCCTCGGCCTGTACGCGGCCGCCGCCGCGGCCCTGATCGTCGAGTCGGCGCTGCTGGACGACCCCGGCCACCGCGGCGCGGACCGGGTCACCCCCGGCACCATCCTCGTCGTCGCGGCGATCGGCTTCTTCGGCCTGCTCATCGCGCAGTTCCGCAGCCGCGTCGGCGTGCCGTGGCGACGCGGCGGCACCATGCTCTTCGACCTGCGCGAACGCATTCGCGTGCAGAGCAAGCTGCCCAAACTGCCGCGCGGCTGGCACCGGGAGATGGCACTGCGCCCGGCGGGCGGCCAGTCGTTCTCCGGCGACTTCGTCGTCGCCGCACGCACCAACGGCGGCCGCACCCTGGAGGTCGTCCTGACCGACGTCTCCGGCAAGGGCATGGACGCCGCCTCGCGCGCCCTGCTGCTGTCCGGCGCGTTCGGCGGCCTTCTCGGCTCCCTGCCCCCGCACGCCTTCCTGCCCGCGGCCAACGGCTACCTCCTGCGCCAGGACTGGGACGAGGGCTTCGCCACGTCCATCCACCTCGTCCTCGACCTCGACACCGGCGACTACGAACTGCTCTCCGCCGGCCACCTCCCCGCCCTGCAGCTCAACGCCGGCTCCGGCCGCTGGGAGGAGAAGTCCGCCGAGGGCCCGCTGCTGGGCGTCTACGACGGCGCCCAGTTCGACCCCGTCAAGGGCACCCTGCGCCCCGGCGACGTCCTCATGCTCTTCACCGACGGCCTCGTCGAGACCAACGAGCGCGAGCTGACCGAAGGCATGGACCGCCTCACCGGGGAAGCCGACCGCTACGTCAAGTCCGGCTTCCACGGCGCCGCCTGGCACCTGATCGAGGCGGTCGCCAAGGATGTCAACGACGACAGAGCACTGCTGCTGATCTGCCGCGACTGACGGGCTAGGTTGGCCGGATGACCACGTCCGAAGTCCTCCTGATCTCCGGCAGCTTGCGCGCCGGCTCCTCCAACGAGACCGCGCTGCGCACCGCGCAGGCCGTCGCACCGGAGGCCATACGCACCGTCCTGTACGAAGGCCTCGCCGCCCTCCCGCACTTCAACCCCGACGACGACCACGACCCGCTGCCCGCACCCGTCGCAGAGCTGCGCACGGCCATCGCGGCCGCCACCGCCGTGCTGATCTGCGCGCCCGAGTACGCGGGCACCCTGCCCGGGGCGTTCAAGAACCTGCTCGACTGGACCGTCGGCGGCACCGAGATCTGCGACAAGCCGGTCGCCTGGCTGAACGTGGCGCCGCCCGGGCGCGGCGGGGGAGCCGCGGCCACGCTGCGCACGGTCCTCGGCTACACCGGTGCCGCGATCGTGGAGCAGGCGTGCATCCAGCTGCCGGTCGGCCGGGAGGCGGTCGGCCCGGACGGCACCGTCACCGACCCGGCCGTACGGGAGCGGCTGCGGGAGGTCCTCACGACCCTGGCGACGGCGTCACCCGCATCGCTCTGACGGTTCGCTCCGAGCCCGCTGGGCTGTTCGGCCGAACCCGCCGTGCGCCTCCCGTACCGCTGACGGACGCTGCCTGCAGACCCGTGCAGCGAACCGGTGAGGAGAAGCGTGGTGGACGGCAGCAGCCCGCAGGGCGACGGCAGCGGTACAGGCCCCGGCCCCACCCGGTGGTGGCGCCCCGCAACGGCCGCGGGCCGCCGGTGGCTCGTGATCGGCGCCTGCCTGGCCCTGGCCGTGACCGGCCTCGGTGGCCTGGTGGCCGCCGACCGCCTGTGGGGCGCGGCCTCGTGCGACAAGGAACCGACCGACATCAACACCACCGACTACTCGCTCGACTTCACGGTGCAGTCCGGTGCGATGCCGGACCCGCAGTTCAACGGCCAGGCGGCGAAGCTGCACATGCACCGCGTCCAGCCGGTGTACGAGCACGGCCGCTGCTCCGGCACACCGGCGCGGGCCGCCGTACTGATCCACGGCCGGTCGCTCGGCGGGGCGCCGGTCTTCGACCTCAAGGGCAAGGACCAGGACGGCAACAAGCTCAGCCTGCAGGGCGGCCTCGCCCGCGCCGGCATCGACACCTTCGTGCCGGACCTGCTCGGCTACGGCGAGTCCACCCGGTTCGCCAAGGGCCTGGACGACCCGCACAACGCGAGCCTGCGGGCGTACCCCTCGGGCAGCACCACCTGCCCGTACCCGGAGGGCTGCGACCGCACCCACAACCCCATCTTCCCGCTCGACCAGCAGGGCACCCAGCTCGCGACGAACCCGCTCGCGGGCAAGCGCTACGCGCACTCCAGCGGCATGCGCTTCGCGACCACCGACACCTGGGTGCGCGACGTGCGCCAGGCCATCGACGACGCCCTCGACAAGGCCAAGCCGACCAGCGGCAAGGTGACCCTCCTCGGCTACTCGCTCGGCGGCAACCGCGTCGGCCGCACGCTCTACGCGGCCAACCCGAACCCGCTCCTGCCCAACAGCTCGTCCTACATCGCCAAGGTCGACCGCGCCGTCTTCGTGTCGTCGTTCTTCGGCGGGACGAAGGAGGAGTCGACGCCCTCGGGCGGCTTCGTCACCTTCCCCCTGACCCTCGGCACGCGCAAGAGCCTCGACGCCGGCGCCGCGCTGAAGGCCGGCACCAGCGAAGCGGACTGCTCCGGTCACGTCATCGCCGGCAGCCTGGACGAGCAGTGGAAGGAGCTGATGCAGACGGACGGCGGCCCGGGCCGCAAGTGGGGCGGCACCGACGCGAACCACCCCGACGGCCTCAACCGCTCGCCGACCTTCTCCACCTTCGGCTGGAACGACGAGGTCGCGGGACAGCTGTCCGTACCGGCCCTGGTGGTGCAGGGGGCGGACGACGCCGTGATCACGCCGTCGACGGCGACGAGGATCTACGACGTGCTGCCGGCGTCCGTGACGAACAAGGTGCTGGTCCAGGTCAAGTGCGCGAGCCACGCCCTGCCGAACGAGGGCTGCTCGGGCAGCCGCTGCATGCCCCCGTCCGGCAGGGCGGCCTACGGTCAGGCCGCGGGCACGTCGTGGGCGGGGCCGCACCAGACGCTGCAGGCGGCGCTGATCGAGTGGATCACGAAGGGCACCTTCAACGGCTCGGCGAGCGGCAAGTTCACGGTGGACCGGAGCGGGGTGGTGTCCTAGCGGGGGCCGGGTGCCCGGGGGCATGCGACGGCCCCCGGCGCTCCGTACAGGTTCCGCGAGCCCTCGGTCGTCGCCGAGAACCCCGTCTCCCCGTACGTGCCCTTCCGGGGGCCTAGCCAGTTGAGCCGAGATGCGGGTCACTCGATCGATGAACGTCTTCACCGAGGGTGTGGCTCTCACCGGTTGTCTGGTGTAATGGCCAGTTTCCTCCTTATATGACGGAAGTCAAGAGGTATGGGAGGAGGCGGGGAGGAATGCCCGTTTGTCAGTGCCGGCTGCCATGATCACGGCGTGAACGAGACGATTGCACAGCTGGCGAAGCGCCTTCTTGCGGCCGACACGGATGGCTGGACGGAGGCCGGCGCCCGGGCCCTCGCTGCCGCCGTGGCCCCCGACGCCCGCCTCCGCCCGGTGGGGCAGTACGAGGAGCGGTACGTGGACGGCGAGGCGTACGTCGAGCTCGCCGTGCCGGTGCTGAAGCCCGCCGACACCGGCGCGGCGGCCCAGGCGGCCGCCTTCGCCGAGGCCAGGGAGGAGCTGACGGCCGAACTCGGCGAGGCGTCGATCATGGGCGTGTACGGCGACCTGGGCCCGTTCTACGCCTCCGGCCCGCTCTGGGGCACCCCCTACCTGCGCTGGCGCGGCCGGCCGAACACGCTGGAGCTGCGCGCGGGCACCGCCGGCCCCGAACTGGTGCTGCAGCCGACCGACCCGGTGGAGAGCTGGTTCTGGCGCCAGGGCCACGGCGAGGAACACGCGATCACCGGCTTCTTCGGCAGCACCCGCGGCCCCGCCAACGCGGGCCTCGGCTTCCCCGGCGGCTGGCGCGCCCAGCGCTGGGAGACGGTGACGCGCGCGCTCGCCGACTTCCTCTCCACCCTCCCGGCCGAGACGACGGCACTGGGCACGCCGATCTCCATGCCGATCTACGGCCGCGGCGCCGGCCCGGGCGCACCGCTGCTGTTCGACATCTCCTGCAGCGACCGCCTGTCGATCGCCTGCTTCCCGCCGTACGACATGGACCCGAACCCCGAAACGCTCGGCTGGGGCCGCGCAGCCGACCACCCGGCCACGCGCGAGGTCTGGGACGACGACTACGACCCCCGCTGGCGCATCGACGCCGGCGCCCCGGGCGAACCGCGAGGCCGCGAACTGGCGGAGACGCTGGTGGCGACGGCCCGCGCAGCGGGCGTCCGCGACCCGCAGGACCTCATAGTGGGCGGCGAGGCGGAGTACATGAGCCCGTACCGCGTCACGTTCTACGGCCTGGGGCTGCCGACGGGGTGACGTGGCCGCCGGTTGGTGGGCAGGCGTTCCGCTGGGCGATGGGGGCACCTCCCAGCGGTAGCTGGGGGAGGGTGGGCACCAACCGGGCCGCCGGGCAGCACCCCCCCCGGTTTCGGGAAGGGGCGGGGTGGGGGAGAAAGCCGCCCCAGCTACTTGGGCAGGTCCTTGGAGACGAACGAGCCCATTCCTGGCTCCGTGTAGATGAGGCCCTCCGCCCGCAGGGCGCGGTGCACCTTGTGGGCCGTGACGCTGGCGATGCCGAACTCCTCTGTCAGCTGGAGCACCGAGGGCACGCGGGTGCGGGGCTGGTAGGTGCCGTCGTGGATGCGCTGGCGGATCACATCGGCGACCTGGCGCCAGCGCGGGATATCCGGAGCGAATTCGATCACATACGTAAGGTATGCACACCATGGCGCTCTAGTCGATATAGATAATGGTCATCGCGATACAGCTTGCTATATCACGCTCTACGCTCCGTGCGTGATGTACCGGACCCCGGCGACCGCTGGAACGGCCCCGGGGCATGGCCAACGCTGCTCAAGGAGCGTCGACATGCGAAACCTTATCCGTCGTCTCACCGCCTGGACGAGGCCCGCGCGCCCGGCCCGCTGCCAGTGCACGCACCGCGTAGTGCTGACAGCGCACGGCATCAACATCACAGCTGGAAGCGGGGCGGACCGATGAAGGAAGAGGAAGGGGAGCGCTACACCCTCACGGCCCCGGCGAACGCCGCGGCCGCCCGCATGGCCAGGGAGTTCGTGACGGCGGCACTGGTCGCCACCGACCACCGCCTACTGATCGAGAACGCCCGCATCTGCGTCTCCGACACAGTGGCGAACATCGTCCGGCACGCCCGTGTACCGGAGCTCACCGTGGAGCTCACGGCACAGCCGGGGCGCGTACGGGTGGCCGTGCGCGACGACGACCCCCACAGGCTGCCATGGCGGGGCGCCGCCGCCCCCGGGCTGACCCTCGTACGCCGCCTGTCGCACGCCTCGGGCGTGTGGTGGGTGTGGGACGACCTGGAACTGGTCGGCAAGCAGGTGTGGTTCGAGTTCCGTTGCGGCCGGCCGAGTGCTCGCACGGAGGTGAATGCTGCGGGGTGACTTGCGGGGGTGGTCCTGCTGCGCAGGCAGGGCCGCGATGCTAGCTTTCTGTCCAGCAGAAACCCCCAGCAGCGGAGGGCAAGGCCGTGCCGAGGGTTTCCGAGGAGCTACCGGCCCTCTGCCCCATGTTCGTGGTGGGACAGCGGACCGTCCTCACGGTTCAGGGCTTGGTCCAGGCCCTCACGTACGACGTAGCTGATCAGGGCAGTGAGTACTGCCCTGACAGCTCGTTTCGTCACGCCCCGGGCGATGACCCGGAAGATCCGCTTCGGCTGCTCCTTGCGGTGACGCCCCATAGGCGCCCCCTCTCTGCGATGCGCCCATAGCCGGTGGGCGCTCCGGAGGACTCCCGTACCGGGCGTCCTGAAGGCAACGTCCGGAACTCGGTCCTCAAGAGAGGGGGCGCACCATGTGCGCCGCCGGGCATGAGCATAGACCTGTGGCAGGTCAACTTGGCCTGGTTGCAGGGGAGATCGTGGCGTAAGAGGGGCGCGTGCAGGCAGGGGCGGTCGATGTGTCGCCGTTGCGCGCCGTCTGTCGCGGCGGGGGCGACTGCCACACGTTCGTAACAGAGTGCCCGTCGGTGGCAAAGCGCTTTGTGGTCACGCCAACGATGTTGATAGACATGTTCGAGTCGGCAAGTGGTGTGAGTGAAGACGGGGGTGTGCGCTCGTGAAGTTCGATATGGGCAATACGACGCTGTCCGGCCTGGTGTCGAAGACGCGGGGGTCCAGCGATGACCTCGGCGGCCTGATTCGCCAGCTGATCGTGGCGGCGCAGCCGTTGGAGGGGAAGTTCAACGGTTCGGGCAAGGCTGCGTTCGATCAGTTCAAGGCGCATTCGGATGAGGTGACGGCGGCGCTGAACAGCTCGCTGAGTGCGATTCTGGGTGGTCAGTCCGGTATGGACTCCTCCTTCGGTCAGGGTGATCAGGAGTCGGCGGACAACGCGCGTCAGCAGATGGCGGCGGCGAACTTCGATGCGGCTCGCTTCTCGGGTCGTTAAGGGAACGGGGGATTCGGAACGATGGCTGGTGCAGGTGCGGACCGCCGTAGCTATGACACGGGTGCGTCCAGTGAGGTGCAGGGTTCGCTGCAGGGCATCATCTCGCGTCTGGAGACGGTGCTGACGGAGCGTGATGGTGCGGTGAAGGCGGCGATGGCCGACTTCCAGGCGGACGGTGTGTCGGACGCGTACCACGACAAGGAGGTGCGCTGGAACCGGGCGGCGACCGAGGTGCGGCAGATCATCCATCTCCTGCGGTCGACGATGGAGAAGAACGACGGTACGGCGCAGTCGACGCTGGCCAAGGCGAAGGCCGCCGTCGACGCCATCGGCTAGAAGCCAGTAGCAGGTAGCACGCAGCACGAACGGGGGAGAGATCGGCGTGGGTGGCAAGTGGGACATCAAGCTGGACGGCGTGCGCGCCGCCTTGAGTCACACCGGTGAAGTTGCCGGCAAATTCGAGGAAGAGTTCACGTCCTACAGCGAGCACTTGTCGGGCGCATCGACGTCGGCGGGCACGATGGCCCTGGGCGGAGCGAAGGCACCCGAGGGCGGTTTTGTCGGCCCCATCGGCGCGGCGCTGAAGGAGTTCGCGGACGGCACGCAGAACGACCTCCGCTTTCTCCCCGTTCGTGCGGGCAAGTCCATCAAGGGCGCGCGGGAGGCCACCGAGGCGTACCTGAAGGGTGACCAGGAGATGGCCGAGAACAAGGAGAACGCGGCCCTGCAGGCGCCGACTCCTGAGGAGATCATGCCGAAGGGCGCCAAGAAGTGATCGACCTCAGCAAGATACCCACGTACACGGGCAACCTGGAGAGCCTGGAGACGCACGCCTCCACGCTCAAGACCACCGCGTCCAACATCCGCGGCACGGGCAAGGACGTCCACAGCGCCTTCCAGGCTCTGGGGCCCTCCTTCGACACCCCGCACACGGAACAACTCCTTCAGACCACGGCCCCTGTCCGGGACAAGGCGGACGACTTCGCCAAGAAGCTGGAAACCGTCAGCGGTGCCCTGTCGACCTTCGCGACGACCGCGAAACCGCTGGTCGAGAAGATGAACCGGCTGCGAAGCGAAGCCGAGGCGTTCGTCAAGGAGAACAAGGGCGACGGCGACTGGAAGAAGGACCAGAAGAAGGTCGACAAGAACGAGCACCTGGTCCACGAGGTCGGCGCCACGTGGGCGGCGTTCCAGGCGGCCGAGCGCGACGCGGCGAACAAGATCACCGCATTGGTGAAGGACGGCACGCACTTCGTCGTCGACGACGGCTCGCACAAGGCGGGCATGTACGGCTTCAAGGCGGAGGACGTCGCGAAGGCGGACGAGACGCCGTGGGGCACGGTCGACAAGCGTGAGTACACGGGTTGGCGGGCGGCCTGGGAGTGGACGAAGGACAACGTCGGCGGTGCGCTGAAGGGCTTCTTCGTCGACGGCGTCTGGGGCTCCATCAAGGGCCTCGGCAACATGGTCGGCTTCGGCGGCTGGGACAAGTTCAAGGAGACCTGGAAGGGCATCGGCGACATCGGTGGCGGCATCAGCGCGTACATCATGACGCCGTACGAGTGGGTCATGGACAAGACGTTCGGCCCGACCGACCACAGCGACACGGACCGCCAGAAGGCGGCCCTGCGCAACTTCGGCAAGTCGATGGTGGCCTGGGACGAATGGGGCAAGGACCCCTCCCGCGCCTTCGGCACCGTCCTTTTCAACGCCGTCACTCTCGGCTCGGGCACGGCCCTCAAGCTCGGCAGGGCCGGTGAGGCCGGAAGGCTGGCCGCCGGCGCCAAGGTCCTGACCACGGTGGGCAGGATCGGCGAGATCGCCGACCCGATGACGTACGTCGGCAAGGCGGCGGGCGTCACGAAGATCAAGGTCGGCGACTTCTTCAACGGCCTGAAGGAGAGCCAGTCCGGCCTGAGCGACCTGGGCCGCAGTCTGCCCGACGCGAAGGGCGTCCACCCGGGCGACATATCCGTCCCGCCGGTGCACGAACCGAACCTCACGGGCCCGGGCAACCCGGCGCCGCCGCACACGGGCGATGCCCACCCGGCCGGCACCCCGGCGACCCCGCCGCACGGCGGCGACAGCCGCCCGGCCCCGGCCGCCTCGGGCGGGGCGCCGTCGACGCCGCCGCACGCGGGTGACAGCCGCCCGGTCCCGGCCGCCTCGGGGGAGAAGCCCTCCGTTCCACCGCACGGCGGCGATGCCCACCCGGCTCCGTCCCACGAGGGCGCGACGCCGTCGACTCCCTCCCACGGGGGCGAGACCCCGGCGACCCCGCCGCACTCCGGCGAGACGCCGTCGCACCCCGCCCACTCCGGCGAGGGTGCGGCCAACCCCGGCGAGAAGCCTTCCACCCCCACCCACTCCGGGGAGACGACTCCCGCCGGCAAGCCCGACCCGAACGGCATGCCGTACACGGACGCCAAGGGCAACCACCGGGTCCTCGGCGGCGACGGCGTCATCCGGGACGAGCACGGCCAGCCCGTGAAGGACACGGACGCGCCCAAGGAGCCGCACAAGTCGGACCTGCCCAACATCCCTGCCCACGAGAAGGTCCCCGCTCACGAGACCGTCCCGGCCAAGGAGCCGGCGAAGGTCCTGGAGGGCGCGGGCGGCCCCAGTCACGTGGAGCACGCGGGCGGCCACCCGGACTCGCCGGAGCCGGTCAACATGCACCACCCCTCAGACGGGGCCCACCCGTCGGGCGGCGGCGCCGACCACGGCCCGAACACCACGCCCCACACGGGCGGCGGCCACGTCTCCGACCACCCCACGACCGGCAACCCGGGCTCCCACGGCCCGTCCGGCGGCAGTGGTGGCGGTGGCGGCTCCCTCCCGCCCCACCACGGCGGGGGGAGTGGTCATGGCAGCGGCCACGGTGGTGGTGACACGCCGAGCCACGAGCCGTCCTCCGGTGGAGAGCACACCGGGCAGGAGCCGTCCTCCGGTGCAGGCGATCACGAACCCGGTCAGGGCACTGGCAACGGTGAGCAGCACAACGGCAACGTCGAAGACCAGCACGCTGCGGACAGTGAGCCCCAGCAGACGGCGGAGACCGAGAAGCCGGGCGGCTCCGAGCCCAGCGCTCCGGCGGGCGATCGCGTGAACGAGCCTCTTCCCGAGCTGACCCCGGAGGAGCGGGCTGCACACTGGGGTCACCTCGAGGAGGTGGAGAAGCGGGCTCCGGAGGACTTCGAGCACCTGAAGCACGATCCGGATCACCGGGGCGAGATCTCCGACTCGTCGATGGACGAGGCCCGGGTCGGGCTCGACCTCAGGGAGCAGGGCCGCCTCCCCGCGGATATTCGGCGCCCCGCCGAGGCCGACATGGGCGAGTTCTATTCCGAGAGTACTGGCAAGTACTATGACATCAAGGGTCTCCACTCGTTCTGGCCTCCTTTCAACAATGTGCGCAATCCGGCCCTGCTGGCAAAGCCGTTCCCGGGGGCGTACAACCCGGCGAAGCTGGCGAGTCGGCAGAAGTGGATAGACACGTTCACGGAGCAGATCGTCGAGAACAAGCGCATAGTCGTTGTTGACGTACGGAACGCGAATCAAGCGGCAATCGACAGCGTCAAGGAAATTGTCGAGAGCCACGGTTGGGGAGATCATGTCATCTGGTACCCGTAATAACTGGAAGCCGGCTGTGCTCCCGACCGACCCGGAGGCGGCGCGTGAGTTGCAGGAGTGGTTGTCCACAGAGGACTCCAGCCTCTTCGGCGTAGAGCATGACTTCCGGGGGGCGGATCTCTCGGGCGGTGACTTCTCGGGTTCGTGGTTCACCGGGGCGAATCTGTCGGGCGTGCGGCTTGCGCGGGCGAACTTCTACCGTGCCGACCTTCAGTCTGCGGACCTGAGCGGGGCGGACCTGAGCGGGGCGGACCTGGTCAGGGCGAACCTCGACGAGGCCGTGCTGCGGTCGACCCGGCTCGACGGTGCGGACATGGTCAAGGCATCGCTGTGCCAGGTCGACGCGCGAGGAGCGAGCTTCCGGGGAACGGCGATCCGAGGGGCATCGCTTCTGGGTGTCGACTTGAGGGGAGCCGACCTGACGGATGCGGTTCTGTTCAGGAATTCCTTCAAGGTCACGTTCGATGACAGCACAGTGGTGCGTGGCCTGACCGGCACCGTCTTCGGTCCTGTAACCCTCGCCAGTGGTGACTCCACCAGGCAGCTGGGTGGCGCGGAACTCGAGGCATGGATCCGTGAGCGAGGCGGACAGGTCGAAGTAATTCCTCCGGGCAGTCCGGAGACCACAGAGGGGTAAGGCGTGTGCGGCTCGCTACCCCTGGACTATGCACGCCCCGAGGTGGAGAGGTGGCTCGCTGAGCACGGCTGGTTTCCCGGCCGGGACATCGGCCCGCGCGCGGAGGAGCTCATCCAGGTGCGGGTCGAGGACGCCGCCCGGCAGGGCTGGCAACTGGCCGTGCTCGAAACGGCCGTTCGTTTCGTCCATGAGTACGGCGAGCTGGAGCTCCGCTCGCCGCGGAAGTCCCCGGACGTCGTCCTGACCATCAAGCCGACGGTTGGGTATGCCGGTGACGTCGAGGATTTCGCCGAACTCGGCGAGGGCCTCGGTGTCCGCCTGTTCCCCGTCGCGTACGAGACGCACGAGCCCGGGATCTGGCTCGTCGACGAGACCGGACGGTTCTTCCATTGGCATCACACCGGGGGGTACTTCCTCGGTGAGAACGAGTACGAAGCCTTCGCCGCGGCGATGAGCGGGCGGCTTCTTCCCGACGCGGAGGACTACTTTGTCTGAGGTCTGCCCGGCTGTGGCCGCTTCCCTGCTCATTCAGGGAAAGATCTTCAGCCACACCAGCCTGTTCGGTGAGGGAACGCCGCGCCTTCACCCGGCCGTCCAGGCGTTCTTCGACGCCCTGCCGGCTGATGAGCGGGAACGCTTCCTCGGTATGTGCGCCGAATCGGCTCTGGTATCCGACCAGTTCTGGGGACTGGACGCCCAGCGGGCGGACGGACGGGTCACGACGCTCGACCAAGCCCTTCCCCATTTCGAGAGTGCGGTGATCCTGTCCAAGAAGATCCGCCCCGAGGGCGACCCCGAGCACGGCCGGCCGACCCTGCCCTGCCGGTCGTGCACCGCCCTGCTGCAGGCACTCGGCGTCCGCATCCTCGAGGACTGAGACCGACCCGGCTTCGTCCGCGGCGAAGGAGGGATGGGGGAGAGCATGCCTTGTAACGTCACCACCGCCGACTGGCAGCCGGCCGCCTTCCCTGCCGACCTCGAGGCCGCTCGGCACCTGCGGGAGTGGCTCGACGACCCGAGCTACAGCCTCTACGGCATCGAGCAGGACTTCCGGGGTGCCGACCTTTCCGGTGGGGATTTCTCCGGGGGGTGGTTCATCGGGGCCCGGCTTGCAGGGGTGCGTCTTGCCGGCGCGGAGTTCTATCGCGCCGACCTGCAATCGGCCGACCTCACCGGGGCCGATCTGACCGGTGCCTGCCTCGTCAAGGCGACCCTCGACGAGGCCGTGATGCGGTCGGCGCGGCTCGACGGCGCCGACATGGTGGGTGCAGACCTCCACGAAGTCGACGCGGCAGGTGCGAGTTTCCGCGGGACACGGATCAGCGGTGCCTCGCTCCTCGGCGTCGACCTGCGGGGTGCCGACCTCACCGATGCCGTCATGAGTGAGAATTCGTTCAAGGTGCGGGTGGACGACACCACCGTCGTGCGCGGCCTGACCGGTACCGTGTTCGGGCCGATCATCGTCGTCAGCGGTGACGCGTCCCGGGAGCTGGCCGGCGGCGAGCTGGAGGCGTGGATCCGGGCGCGGGGCGGGGACGTACAGGTGATTCCTCCCCGTCGGCAAGCAGGCTAGGAAAGGACCGGCCCTCGTGGCCCCAATAGACACCCTGCTCGGCGTCGACTTCGACGGCCGGCCCGTCGACGATCCGTACGACGTCATCGACGAGGGTCTCGACGACCCCCGGCACCGCGAGCGCGTACCCGGGCTCGTCGCCCTCGTGCACGATGCCGCCGCCCCGGACCTCGACCGGTTCATCGCCTGCATCGCGCTGCTGACGTGGGGCGAGACGGCCGGGTACGAGGCGGTCGTGGCGGCGGCCGCGGAGCCGAGGACGACGGCCTGGTACGACTGCTCCATCGACCGGAAGTTCTCCGTCGACAACACCTTCGCCCAGCTCGCCAGGGCCATGGCCTTCGACCTGTCGGAGGACAAGGGAACGCGAGCCGCCCGTACGGAAGCCGTCCGCGCGCTCATCCGCATCGCCGACAGCGAGTACTTCGACGAGCAGTTGGAGTCGGTCGTCGGTGGTTGCATTCAGGAACCCGGGGTCCTCGACGACGTCGACGACGTCGTACGACGCGGTCTCCTCCGGCTCTCCGGCGATACGCGCGTCATCGGCTTCGACCTCGCCACCCAGCTCGTCGACCTCGCCTGCGCCGTCTCCGCCGCCGATCCGCGGCGGGCCATGCGGCTCGCCGCCGAGGTGCTCTTCGTCGCGCCGAGCGACCGGGCGCTGAAGCACGCGGAGGCCATCGCAACCGGTGCCGACGGGCCTGACGGGAAGCTCTTCGCCACTCACCTGCAGAACGTGCGCAACGCCCTGCACTCCTTCCTCACCATCCGGCAGCACACAGCGCAGAACACAGACAGGACGACCACCGCATGACCAAGGACGTGATCGCGCTCACCAGGCGCATGCCGGACCCCATGAGCGTCATAGCCGGCCTCCTCGCCGGCGGTCCGGACGTGCACGTGGACACCACCGCTGATGGTGCCGTCATTCAGCTGTGCGATGCCGAGGGGCGGCCCCTGGTGTCGATCGAGGCGCCCGTGATGATCCAGGTGCCCGACGAGGCGGACCGGTTGCTGGGCGCTCCGGGTCCGGGTGCGGAGCCGCTCGGCGAGGAGCCGCAGTGGTGGATGGAGGCGCGGGCGACGACGGGCGTACCGGAGGCCGAGCGGCTGGCCGGTGCGTTTGCGGCCCGGCTGACCATGTTGCTGGGCGGGCGCGTGTGGCCGCCGGATGCTCCCGGTACCAAGGGTGCGGCCCAGCCGGTCGACGTGTCGGGCGTGACCGCCGTCCCCGTACCGGCCGCCGCGCAGCCCGCCGTCGACATGCTGACCGAGCAGGCGGCCGTCGTCCTGCAGGACCGTCCCGTCGTGCCCATGGCGAGCTGGCTGTCCGAGGCGCTGCGGGCCACGGTGGAGAGCGACCGGTCGCTGCAGATCATCACCCCCTCGCACTGCCGTCTCTCCCTTCCCACCCGTCTGTTGCTGCAGTCGGTTCCCGCGCGCTGGGTCGTCCAGGACGAGCGGTGCGGCTACTACGACGGGCTGACGGGCGCGGTGCTGCGGTGGCAGGAGGAGGCGTTCGTCCCGGACCGGTCCGCCGAGACGGGTGAGACGCCCGTGGCGGAGACCTTCGCCGCCTTCGAGCCCACTGAGGAACGGCAGCTCGTCCTGTCGTTCCGCACCTTGCACGCTGCCGAAGCGGACCTCGTGCTCGGCGGCGCGCTCGAAGCCGCTTGGCAGGCGCTGACCGGCGGTCCGCCGGCCGGCTGGGGTACGGCGGAACCGGCGGGTCTGAGGTGGTCCCGGCGGCAGCTGACCGACCTGGCGTACCGCCGGGCCCCCGAACCCACCTGGACGGTCGTCGTCGGCACCGCGGACCGGCCGGCCATCGCCACTCTGCGGGTGATCCGCACCCCGGAGGGCGTCGAGGAGGACGTCACCCTCACCCTCGGCTACGGCGCGGGGGAGAAGCCGCCCCTGGAGGCGCTGCCGGACCTCGCCGCCGAGCTGGTGGCCCGGCACGGCCTGAAGACGATGGTGTGCCAGCTGCGCGCGGCCCGCCGCGACCTGACCGCCCCGGCCCGCTTCGAACGGCCCCCGATGCCGTACGCCTTCGTCCTCGGCCCTGCCGAGGTCCGCGAGGCCGGCCGCGAACTGGCCGCACACACGCCGCTGCCCCAGGCCCCCGTACAGCTCGGGCCCGACGCCGCCCCCGGCTTCTACTACGCCCTCGGCGACGCGGAGTCGGAGGAGAGCTGGGAGACCTTCGGACGGCTCGTACGGCATCTGCGCGGCGCCGAAGTGGGCTGAAGCGCCGCCGTACGGCACGGTCTCAACGGTCTTGTAACAGACGGTCTGCCGACCCCATGGGGGGCTTTGTCGTCCCCTGGTGGGGTTGGTAGACATGTTCGAGCAGCCGTGTGACGCAGGGGGGCGTGGGTCATGCTGGAGCCGGGTGAGATACCTCAGTTCACGGGGAATCTGGGAGAGCTGGAGAAGGACGCTTCCGGCCTGACGAAGGACGGCGGGGACATCCGGGACACGGGCGGGGACATCCACGCCAAGTTCCAAGGGTTATCCGCCTTCTACCATGCTCCCGAGGCGGACCAGCTCTTCGCGACGACGCTGCCGGTGCGCGAAAAGGCGAAGGGCTTCGGCGACAAGCTGGAGAAGGTCTCGTCCGCGCTGACGGAATACGCGGCCGAGGTCCGCCCCTTGGCCGAGAAGCTGAAGTCGCTGAAGGCGGAGGCGGAATCGTTCGTCGCCTCGGTCAAGGGCGACAAGGACTGGGCCTACGACAAGAAGAAGACCGACCACCAGAAGCGCATCCGCAGCGACGTGGACGAAACGGTGGCGGCCTTCTACGAGGCCGAGCGCCGCGCGGCCAACAAAATCACGGCACTGGTGGGCGGCACGCAGTTCATTGCCGATGACGGTTCCCACAAAGACAACATGTACGGCTTCAAGGCCGACGACCTGAAGCACGCGAAGGTCCCGTGGGGCGAGCCGGAGGACCAGCGGCACCACTGGTACGAAATCGGCCACTGGGTGAAGTCGTTCGTGTGGGACGGCCTGATCGTCGACGGCGTCTGGGGGACGGTCAAGGGCCTGGGCACCCTGGTCGGTTTCGACGGCTGGGACAACATGAAGAACGCCTGGAAGGGCCTGGGCATGCTGGCCGTCGGCGTCGCGGTCTACGCGAGCCCGATCGGCCGGGCGATCCCCGACTCGATGCTGCCGAAATTCGTCCAGGACTCGAAGAAGGTCGCCCGGGAAGCCGGCAAGGCGATGGTCGCCTGGGACGAATGGGGCAAGAACCCGGCACGCGCGGCGGGCGCCGTCACCTTCAACGTCCTGACGTCCATCACGGGCGCGGGCAACGTCGCCAAGGCGGGCGTGGCCGGCAAGGTCGTGAACATCGCCGGCAAGGCAGGCAAGATCATCGACCCGATGACGTACATCGGGAAGGGCGTCGGCAAGGGCCTCGGCGCCCTCAACGTCTCCGTCCCGAAGGTCGGCGACCTGATGGCGGGCCTGAGGAACACGATTGGCGGCAGCAAGGTGGCCCTGGGGTCCTTGCCGCTGCCGCACGACCTGGCGGTGAAGGTGCCGGAGGTGACGACGCATGTCGCCGTGCCGACGACGACGCATGCGGTGCCGGTGGCGGATGCGGGGGCGGCTGCGGCGGCGCATGCGGGGCCGGGCGCGACCGCGCCGGCCGCGACGCATGCCGCACCGGCTCCGGCCCACGCCGCCTCCCCGGAGCCAACGCACGCGGCCCCGGCCGTCCTCCCGGACAAGTCCGTCAAATTCCCCGACGGGACGATCCTCCACGAGGACGGCCGTATGGTGGACCCGGTCGCGGGCCCCCACAAGAACCCCATCCCGGTCGAGCTCTCGGCCGCCGACCGCGCCGCCCACAACGAGATCGCCGCCGCCACGCACGTGGCGGCCGACACCGAGAAGCCGGTACTCGTCCAGGCGGGCGGCGGCAGCGCGGAGCAGGCGGCTCACGCGGGAGGTGCCGCTGACGGCACCGTCCATGCCAGTGGCCACGCCCCTTCCCATGTCTCCGCATCCGCAGGGGACCCGCACACTCCGGCCTCCATGCACACCGGTGCTCCGGAAGGTGGCGTTGCTCAGCCGCCGCACCGAGGTGGCGGATCACATGGAGCTGTGGAGCATGCAGGCGCTTCGGGGACCAGCCGAGGCGGACTTCCTGCGGGCGGCCCCGGAGGTCACGGCGTGGACCCGGCCGTCCACTCCAGTAGCGGTGCTCACCTGCCTCTCGCGGACCACGGCCCCAATGTCTCCCCCCACACCCCGCACGACGCCCCGGCCGGCGGACCGGCAGAACCCGGCGGGCAACACGGCCGGGACGGAGGCGGTCACACGGCCCATGACACCTCCGAGTCGACACCACCGGGACATGAGCATGAGCCTCGGCACGAGAACGACGGGAACCCGCCTCATGACGGTGAAGCCGGCAGCGGCGAGCACGACGCTGCTGCACCCAACCCGCACGAAGACGATGCCGCACACACCCCGGAGCCCGGCCCGACTGATCACACTGCCGCTCCTGACGCCCCTCAGCCTCAGCATGCGCCTCTGGTGCGCGGAAGTGAGCTTGAGCAGAGGTTCCACGACGGCATTCGTCAGTTGCCGGGCGCCAAGCGGCCCAAGCCGAAGGTCCTGGAGAACATTCTCGACCGATTGTCCACACACCCGAATGGCCAGGAGATCGCCGAAGTCGTCGCGTCCGGACGCTTCGCCAAGAGCGAGAATTTCGCCCAAGTCGTCTCCAGTATGGGGGCGGCGCGTGAGCAACTCATGCAGCCCGCGGTGGATCAGATCCGCTTTGCCAATGATCTGTATGAACGAGGATTCCGGGACATAGAATTCGAGCACAAAGCCAACAAGGCCGACATCGATGTTCTGGTTCGCGACAAGACGGGCTACACGGTGGGCTATCAGATGAAGCGGCTCAATGATCCGCTCAATCCGATCGACGAAGTAACGCGCGACAAGTACCTGCTCCAGCTGCAGAGGGCCGATGTGGACCACAGGGTGCTTCTCGTTGACAGCCGGGGTACCCTGGCCGACTGGCGGAGCAAGGGGTACGCGGAGACCCTCCAGCAAGTGCACGACGGAATCCACCCCGAGACCTTGAAGAAGGGCGAGGGGGTCTCGTTCGTCATACGTCTCGATGACGGAAATCTCATTATTCCTCCGGATGGCAGTCTTTACCCGAAGGGCGTCCAGTGATCACATCGATTCCAGTCGGCAGCTGGACCTGGCAGGTCAAGTCCGGACCTTCGGGGAGTGGGACGCTGCAGAGGTGTGTCCGGACAGCACTTGCTGTCTACGACCGGTTGGCAAGCCTTGACTGTGCTTTCGGGGCGCCGGAAGGGGCCGCCGCGGTCCGGAGCGCGGGTCCGAAGAAGGAAGTTCTCTTCTCGCGTCGTCACGTAGCGGTCGTTCCTGGGGCTCCCGACGGCGGAGCGGACGTCGTTCGACTGCTCCGGGAAGCTGCGGAAGCGGCAGGCAATTCCGAGGGGCTCGTCAGCTTTTGGCTGACCTGCCCCGGTAAGTGGGCAGATGCAGGAACGGAGATCACCGCCGCCAGACTCTTCGAAGTCGATGTGGCGGCATGGTCGGAGTCGGCCGGAACGGTCACGCTGCACACCTATTCCGATGCCTGGCTCACCCATAATTTGCGGGGATGCAAGCAACCCGAGACCCACGCTGCGAATGCACCCCGGTTGAGCGCGGTCCTGCGGGGGATTTCGGAGCTCACTGGTGATGAACCCGACCCCGGCGACCCTACGTGGTACGCCACGCCCACCGCTGAAGGCTTCGAGGCGCTTCCGGACGAGGACCCCGAACTCCTTGACTCCTGGGACATGTTCGAAGTCCCGTACAGGCTGAAGAAGCTGACCGAGGCCGCGGCTTCGGAGCCGGAAGGCTACGCCGACGAGACCGAGGGTAATGTCCATTATGTGACGGTGGCACGCGGCGATCGAATCCTCGGATATCTGTGGGAGGCCGACGTCGATGCAGCCGCGGGATACGAACCTCGGAGCGCAGCGGGCGAAGCGGCCTTCGAAGCGGGCGCCTTCTGGCTCGCACGGCTCGCATCCGCGAAGAACCGTGGGCTCTCACCCGCGGAAGCCGTTCGGGAGCTCGCAGCCGTCGACGGGGCCGGCGCAGGATGTCTGCTTCCCGGGTCGGACACCGACGCGACGAGCCTGAGCGTATTGCGAGACCTTGCGGGACGTTCCTGACGTCTCTGGATCACCCCGACGAGGCATCCGTCTGGGCGCGCGCTGTCCACCGCGCCCTGGCCGACACCCACGGGCAGGCCGAAGCGCCTTGAGCCGAGTCGAGCCGGCGGCGGGGGAGACGACGGCGGTGCGGCGCAGGCGCAGCAGGGGAGACGGGAGCCGGTCCGGGCCGTGCAGAGCGCGATGCGGCGCGAGACTCCCCTTTACCGGTGGGTGGGTGCGGCCGGGAGAGCTGCGTATTCTGATGAATCACTTCGACCTCAGCTAGAGGAGCTGCATTAATGGCTGCCTTGGAACCTCGGCACGAGTTTTCGGCCGACGAAGCGGCACGCCGAGTGGAGCAGCTCGACGCACTTGCCGGTCGATTGATCGACTCCCTTGAGGCTTCGCCGAGTTCCTTCAACCTGGCACTCGACACCTCGCTCACTGCGGCCTTCACCCGCTGCGGCATCGACCCGAAGGCCGAACTGTTCCCGACCTGGGAGGCGTTCGTCTCGGCGATGCAGGTCGGTTCCGCCCTGTTTGTCGCTGCCACCGTGGAAGAGCAGACCGTGGAATGCCGCATCGCGCACGAGGTGCGCACGATCCAGGCCGTCAGTCCGACCTACTTCACGGACGCCGGGAACTGGATCACCGCGTTCTGGCTGGCAGTGGTCTGCCGTGAGCAGGACCGGATGACGGAACTGGCCAAGGTGCCTCTTTCCCTGCTCAGGGAATCCGGCGAATACGACGAGTACATCTACGCCTGGATCGACACGCTCCAGACATGGTGGTTGCAGTCCGGCGATGTCGGCCAGAAGTTGGTCGCTGCCATCCAGGGAACGGATCCGGCCGCCATCCGGATCGCAGATCAGGAGCTGATGCTCAAGATTCTCTACCCGCCGATCAACCTTTTTTACCGGTATGTCATCCAGGACCACGAGGCCTTCAATTCCGAGTTGGCTCAGGCACTCCGGTGGCACAAGGAGTACTGGACGGCGGACCAGGAGCGCATCGTCAACTCCGAGGGGCTGGTGGCCCTCGGTCTGCTGGCCGTGACCTGCCTCGCGCATGACGCCGGCTTCCCCATCGAGGTGGAGTCCGACTACCTGCCGGAAGGCCTCCTGGACCGAGGTTGGCTCGGCGAGTTCGATACGTGAGGTTCCCTCTGTGATCGAGGAGTGCCCGAGGGGTGAAGCTTCCGAGCGGCGGGGGCCGGACCTGGCCGGCTGGGCCGAGGGGGCGCACCGCAACGGGGTGGAGATCGCTCGGATGCTGGGGGTGCCGGACGGCGCGTACGCGGATGACCCGTTGAACCTGCTGCCCGCCTTGCAGAATTACGTGTCCCGCCTGCCGCTGCAGGAGTTCGAGCAGTCGGACTGGGTCACTCTGCACTCGGACCTCACCTCCTACCTTGCCGACGTCCTCATCCGGCGCCGCGAAGCCCGGTGGGAGGCCGTCGTCGATTCGTCGGCCCCCTGGGGGTTTCGCTATGTGGTCGGGGCCACTGGGCTCGATGGGCAGCGGCATCAGGTGGAGCCCTATGCCGTGGTGATGGAGGAATTCAGGAACCTGCCCATCGAAATCACCCGGATGATCGCCAACGCTGAGGTAGCGCTCGGTGTTACGCGCCTCATGACAGACAACTGAGACTGCGATGAAAAGCCGTTTCCGAGACGGTCGACTGTATGCCCCCGAGGGGCAGCGGTCGTGAGGTTTCTCGACGCGCCGGGGCCTGAGTTCCGCCCGGGGGCGGGAGAGGGCCAGTCCGACTCGGCGGAGTTGGCCGACTATCTGCGCGCTGGGCACGTGCTCTTCGCTTCCATGGGCGGCGTCGAGGATGTGCTCGGTTCCGGGGAGTTCGTCCTTGGGGGCGGGTCACTTCTTACTGACGGGGAGTGGGTGTGGCGCGGGGTGCTGTGGTTCTACGTGGAGCGGTACCGCTTTCCGCTTCCTGAGGCGTTCGTGGCGCAGGTCCGGGCAGCTGGTTATCGGGTGCCGGCCGTGGATGCGGAGCGGCTCAGGGTGTTGGCCGGGTGAGGTGGCGGCAGAACGGGGTGTCGCGCGCGGTCAGGCGTGTGCGGGGGCCCGCTGCGCGGAGGACGACATCCAGGGCGCGGTCCGGGGAGGCTGCGTAGCAGTTCGTGAACCAGGGGAGGTTGGCCTCCACCACCGCCCAGCCGTCGGCCAGCAGGCCCACGTCGAGTACCACCGCGCTCGGCAGCGTGTGGGCGTGCGTGCTCAGGACCGTACGGGCGAAGTCCAGGACGGCGGCCTCGTCCGGGTGGCCGGACAAGGGGGCTGCGTCCAGGCGGCCGAAGGTCGCGCACTGGCTGCCCGTGCGGCATTCGCCGTCGAGTATGTAGAGGCGGAACTCCCGTTTCCACGTCACCACGTCGGATACCTGGACCAGGGTCTTCGGGGACAGGTCCGGGCAGGTGCGTGCGAGGTGGGTGCCGTCCTCGTAGACGGCTGCGGGGAAGCTCTTGTCGCTCGGCGGTTTGACGAAGGTCCGCCCCGGTAGGCGGCCGGCTTCCGCCAGGGTGGATGAAGTGATGCGCCGCCGGACGTACGCGTACGGCAGTGTCGTCAGCCAGTCGTCCGCCGGTTCCAGCAGGGCGATGCCCAGGGCGTCGCGTATGCGTGCCGCGAGCTTCGGGCCGCCGAAGTAGTGGGCGCCCGGGCGGCCGTCGGTGGGGGCGGGCTTGGGGAGGGTCCGCACGGGCATGCCGCGGCGGCGGGCCTCGGTTGCCAGGAGCTGGGCCGTCGTCGAGGGCTGTGGGGTGAGAGTGAGGTAGTCCGTCGGCATCATGGGTTCCAAGGATTCCATCAGACCCGTCCGTATTGTCCGGGCGCTTTGCATGTGTATTGCAACGTTGATAGACATGAACGCCTGTACCCGCCGCGAGTCGTGCGCGGTCCGGGATTCTTTGATTGATACGTACGGGGGACATTCGTGGCGACTCCGCCGCAACCGCAGACTTTTCCGCAGTACCAGCACCCACAGCAGCCGGTCGGTTACGCGCCGCCGCAGGCTCACCCGCAGCCGGGATTCGCGCCGGCTGCGCATGATCATCACACCTACTGCCGTATTTGCGGTGGCTTCCCCGCCGTCGATGCGACCGTGCGCGGGCATCAGGGCATTTTGGTCATGATGCGGTTCCTGCGCCTGGAGGGGCCGTTCTGCCGCAATTGCGGAATGTCCGTATGGCGCGACATGACCGGCAAGACGATGGTGCAGGGCTGGTGGAGCCCGGTTTCCCTCGTGCTCTTCACGCCCTTCACGCTGCTGTGGAACCTCGTCGTGCGGGCCCGGATCACCAAGCTGCCGCCGCCCGTGCCGGGGCAGCCGCGGCAGCAGCTCGACCCGGGTGTACCGCTGCGCCAGCGGCCGTACATGCTCGGTCTGCTGCTGCCGGTCGCCTGGGTGGCGTTCATCGTCTTCCAGGCCGTGCGCGGGACATAGCAACACCAACCACACGCCACGGTCTCGTAACAGAGCACCCGTCAGCGGAGCCAGGGCTTTGTGATCACCTTGGTGATGTTGGTAGACATGTTCGAGTCATCGAGTGGCGTGAGAGAGAACTCGGGGGTCTGTGCTCATGAAGTTCGATATGGGCAGTACGACGCTGTCCGGCCTGGTTTCGAAGACGCGGGGTTCGAGTGACGATCTGGGCGGTTTGATCCGCCAGTTGATTGTCGCCGCGCAGCCGTTGGAGGGGAAGTTCAACGGTTCGGGCAAGGCGGCGTTCGATCAGTTCAAGGCGCATTCGGATGAGGTGACGGCGGCGCTGAACAGCTCGCTGAGTGCGATTCTGGGGGGTCAGTCCGGTATGGACTCCTCCTTCGGTCAGGGTGATCAGGAGTCGGCGGACAACGCGCGCCAGCAGATGGCGGCGGCGAACTTCGACGCGGCTCGCTTCTCGGGTCGTTAAGGGAACGGGGGATTCGGAACGATGGCTGGTGCAGGTGCGGACCGCCGTAGCTATGACACGGGTGCGTCCAGTGAGGTGCAGGGTTCGCTGCAGGGCATCATCTCGCGTCTGGAGACGGTGCTGACGGAGCGTGATGGTGCGGTGAAGGCGGCGATGGCCGACTTCCAGGCGGATGGCGTGTCGGACGCGTACCACGACAAGGAGGTGCGCTGGAACCGGGCGGCGACCGAGGTGCGGCAGATCATTCATCTTCTGCGGTCGACGATGGAGAAGAACGACGGTACGGCGCAGTCGACGCTGGCCAAGGCGAAGGCCGCCGTCGACGCCATCGGCTAGCAGTCAGTACGAACGGGGAGGGTCCGGCATGGGCAAGTGGGACATCGACGTGGGCGGTGTGAACTCCGTCCTCTCCGCTACCGGTGAGGTGGCCGGAAAGCTGGAAGGGCAACTCACCTCGTACTCCACCAACATGGAGCACGCCGGCACGCACGCGGGCACCATCGCCGCCGGCGGCAAGGCGCCCGAGGGCGGGGGCGGCCTGGTGGCCGTCGCCCTCGCGGAGTTCGCGCAGAAGACGAAGGGCGACCTGCAGTTCATCGCCGCGCGGACCGGCAAGTCCATGAAGGGCGCCGTCGAGGCGACCAAGGCGTACGTGCACGGCGACGAGCAGATGGCACAGGACGCCCAGAACAACGCCATCAAGGCGCCCACGCCCGAAGAACTCAAGGGCAACCAGGGCCAGCAGGGCGACAAGGGTCAGCAGGGCAAGGGCACAGGAAAGGCGTAGCGGGTCGTGCTCGTACCGGGGGAGATACCGCAGTTCACCGGAAACCTCGCCGAGTTGGAGAAGAATGCGTCCGCTCTGACGAAGAACGCGGGCGACATCCGGGACACGGGCGGTGACGTCCACACCAAGTTCCACGGACTGTCGGCGTTCTATCACGCACCGGAGGCGGAGAAGCTCTTCGCGACGACGCTTCCGGTGCGGGACCGTGCGAAGGATTTCGGCGGCAAGCTGGAGAAGGTCTCCTCCGCGCTGACCGAGTACGCGGCCGAAGTGCGGCCGCTGGCCGAGAAGCTCAAGTCCCTGAAGTCGGAGGCCGAGAAGTTCGTCGCCTCGGTGAAGGGCGACGACGACTGGGACTACGACGAGGACAAGGTCAACCACCAAAAGCGCATCCGCGGTGACATCGACACCACGGTCGCCGCCTTCTACGAGGCCGAGCGGCGTGCCGCCAACAAGATCACGGGGCTTGTCGGCGGTACGCACTTCATCGCGGACGACGGTTCGCACAAGAAGAACATGTACGGCTTCAAGGCCGAGGACATGAAGCACGCCAAGACGGCCTGGGGCGAGCCGGAGGACGAGCGCCACCACTGGTACGAAGTCGGGCACTGGATCAAGTCGTTCGTGTGGGACGGCCTGATCGTCGACGGCGTCTGGGGCACGGTCAAGGGTCTGGGCACCCTGGTCGGCTTCGACGGCTGGGACAACATGAAGAACGCCTGGAAGGGACTGGGCATGCTCGCCGTGGGCGTGGCCGTCTATTCCAGCCCCATCGGCCGCGCCATTCCCGATTCCATGCTGCCGAAATTCGTCCAGGACTCGAAGAAGGTCGCCCGCGAGGCCGGCAAGGCCATGCTGGCCTGGGACGAGTGGAGCAAGAACCCGGCGCGCGCGGCCGGCGCCGTCACCTTCAACATCCTGACCACCCTCACCGGCGCCGGCAACGTCGCCAAGGCCGGCACGGTCGCCAAGGTCGCGAGCGTTGCCGGAAAGATCGGCAAGGTCATCGACCCGATGACGTACGTCGCCAAGGGCGTCGGCAAGGGCATCGAGGGCCTCAAGGTCGCGATCCCGAAGGTCGGCGACATGATGTCCGGCCTCAAGGCGAACCTGGGCAACGGCGCGAAGGTCACGCCGGCCAGCTTCTCGGTGCCGGAGGGCGGCATCGCCGTACCGCACGACCTCTCCGTACCCGTGTCAGTGGCCGACCACTCGGTGAAGCTGCCGGACGGAACGCTTCTGCACGACAACGGCACGATGGTCTCCCCGACGGGCGCGCCCCACACGGAGCCCATCCCGGTCGAGGCTTCCGCCGCCGACCGTGCCGCGCACCAGCAGATCCCCTCGTCCACGGCCACGCCGGTCCACGCGCCTTCGGTGCACGCGGAGCAGCCGGTCGGCGTGCATGCGGGTGCGCATGGTGCGGAGAACGCGGCGCATGCGCCCGGTGCGCACGCTCCGACCATGGACGGTGCGCCGCGCGAGACGCCGGGGCACGGCCCTGTCGGCCCCGGCCCCGGCCACGGCACCCCGGAGGCCGGGCCCGGCCACCACGATGCGCCGGCGGCGGCCCCGCACGGGCACGACGCGCCCGCCACGACTCCGCACGGGCACGATGTGCCCGCGGCGGCCCCGCACGGGCACGACGCGCCCGCGGCGACGCCCCACGGGCACGATGCGCCCGCACACCACGACGCGCCTTCCGGTCACGAGCACGGGCACGACGCGCCTTCGGGTCACGACGCGCCGCACGGTCACGACTCGCCTTCCGACCACGACTCGCCCTCCGGGCACGACGCCCCGCACCACCACGACGCCCCCTCCGGGCACGACGGCGACCACCCCGCCGGTGACCACGGGCACCACGACGGCAACGGCAACACCCACCACGACTCCTCCGCTCCCGAGCGGCCCAGTGAGCTCAGCGGGAAGCACGACCCCCTCTACACCCCGCGCGACCCCGTCCCCCAGCCCTCCACCGCGTCCGCGAGCCACCTCGACATCCGCAACGAGCTCAAGGGCGGGCCCGCCGGGCTGCGGGAGCCGCACGCGATCGACCAGGTGCTGCTGGAGAACGCCGTCCCGCGCGATGCCGCCGGCAACTTCCAGCGCTTCCCCGACCCGACCGACCACTGGGCGCAGCTGCAGAACGACGGCGGCATGTCCGTCCCCGGCCGCAGCAACAACTGTGCAGACTGCCTGCGCTCGTTCCTGGAGACCTGGTACGGCAATCCGCAGGTTTCCGCGCCGCGCACGTGGGACATGCTGCCGGACGGCACACTGGACCGCATGTCGGCCGAGCGGAACTCCACTGCGAACATCGAGCGCTGGGCCGGTGCCTCGTACCACTACGAGGGCAAGGGGCCGGCCTACGAACAGCTGGCGCAGCGGCTGCGCGCGTCCGGGCACGGGTCGGCGGCTGCCATCGCCGTGGCGTGGCCGGCGCCGGAGGGCGGCGTCGCGGCCACGGGCCATGCCTTCACCGCGGTGAACCACCACGGCAGGATCCTGTGGGTGGACACCCAGGCGAAGCTCGTCAGTGACGTTCCCATCCACACGAACGCGGCCGGGGTCTGGTCGATCGTCATGGACGCCAACCGCAAGCCGGTGCCGCCGCTGCCGCAGCACGCCCCGGCCGTACCGACCGTCACCCCGCACCACCAGCCGGTCCAGCAACCGGTTCACCAGCAGCCGGTTCAGCAGCCCGTCCACCCGCAGAGCCCGTACCACCAGCCGGTTCAGCAACCGGTTCACCAGCCGGTTCAGCAACCGGTTCACCAGCCGGTCCAGCAGCCGACGGTGAACCCGTACAACAACAAGCCGGTCCACCCGCAGGTCCCGCAGTACAACCCGTACGCCACCCCGCCGGTGAACCCGTACACCCAGCCCGTCCACCCGCAGCACAACCCCTACGCCACTCCCCACAACCCGACCGCCGCCCAGTAGGAACGTAGGAACGACAACGACGATGTCCTCCCACACCCCCGAATACGCGCCCCGCGTGCCGTCGACGCCCGAGGAGGCCGTGGCCGTCGCGCGCGGCTACTGCCCCGCGACGTGGCCGGACGGCAGCCCGATGGGGCTGGCGGTCCATGAGTTCGACGAGGGGTACCTCGTCTACGCGACCGGCGCGCCGGAGCCGGATCCCACCCGTCCGCCGGAGAACCTCGGTGGCTCGCACGTGGTCATCGCGAAGGACGACGGGCAGGTCAGCTTCGTGCCCAGCTTCCCGTTCGAGCGGGCGATCGAGCTGTACCGCACGCACTACCGCCGCCGCGAGGGCCAGTGACCCCTCCCCTTACCGACCCCCGCACCCACACCCTCCGCGCCCGCATCCGCGGGTGCCTGCTGGGGGGTGCGGTCGGTGATGCGCTGGGGAACCCGGTCGAGTTCCTCTCCCTCGACCGCATCCGTTCCTCCTTCGGCCCCCGGGGCATCACCGGCCCTGTGCCCGCGAGCAATGGCGTCGTCGCCCACGTCACCGACGACACGCAGATGACGCTGTTCACCGCCGAGGGCCTCATCCGGGCCCGGGCGCGGGCGCAGTCGAAGGGCCTCGGTGGCGCAGAGACCGCGCTCGTACGCAACGCCTACCTGCGCTGGCTGGAGACCCAGAGCCACCCGGCCCCGCCCCCGCCGAAGGATGGCGACGACCTCGTGCGCTCGGGGTGGCTGCGGCTGCAGCCGTGGCTGTACGCGCGGCGGATGCCCGGCAACGCCTGTCTGTCGGGGCTGCGGCAGGAGTACGTGCCCGACCCGTACGGTCCGCTCGACGGCTCGCACGGGCCGGTCAACCCCGACTCCAAGGGCTGCGGGACGGTCATGCGCTCGGCGCCCTTCGGGCTGACCGGCCTGCCCGCCCCCGACGCCTTCCGGTTGGCCGCGCACTGTGCGCAGATCACCCACGGCCACCCGACGGGTGCGTACGCCGCGGGTGCCTTCGCCGCGATCGTCCGGCACTTGCTGGACGGGGAGTCGCTGGAGGGCGCGGTGCTGCGCGCCCTCGAACTGCTCGCCCGGCACCGGGGGCACGAGGAGACGAGCGAGGCGCTGCGCCGGGCCCTGGAGCTGGCCGCCGAGGGGGAGCCGGCGCCGGAGAAGGCCGAGCGCCTCGGGGGCGGCTGGGTCGCCGAGGAGGCCCTGGCCATCGCCGTGTACGCGGCCCTGGCCCGTCCCGACTCGGTGGCCGAGGCGCTGCTGCTGTCGGTCAACCACTCCGGCGACAGCGATTCGACGGGGGCTGTGTGCGGCAACCTGATCGGCGCCCTGTACGGTGACGCCGCGCTGCCGGCGGCGTGGTTGTCGCGTACGGAGGGGCGTGCCGTCATCGCCGAGGTCGCCGACGACCTGGCGTACGCGTTCCACGGCACCGGGCCGGTCGCGGACGGTGACCCGGTCTTTCCATACGAGCGTTATCCGCACTACTAGCGACTACTGGCGACCACTAGCGTTGTCCGCGATGTGCGCAGTACGCGGAACTGCAGTACGCGGAACTAGCGGGGAATGATGGCGAAGGATTACGACAGTCAACTGCTGGAGTCCGTCTCGGTACGGCGCCGGCGGATGCGCGACGCCCTGCTCTTCGGGGCCCAGCGGGCGCGGCGCACGGCGGACGAGAAGCTCGGCAAGGTATTCGCCGGAATAGCCATTGCCGCGGTGCTGTGCGCCGGTTGTGTGGGCTGGTCCTTCATCAAGGTCACCCTGGCCAAGCAGAAGGAACAGCAAAAGCAGCAGCAACAGCGGTACGCACCGGCGACACCGGGTCCGTCGGCGAGCGCCGATGCAACCCCGTCCGTTTCGCCGTCGGCGGTACCCGAGCCGGCCGCCTCGCACACGAAAGCGGCGAAGAAGCCGAAAGGAACGCAGAAAGTGACGGAGCCCTCGTCATGAGCCCAGTGATAGGTTCTGCCGCGTGGTGAACGTGGGGGCCAAACAGCGTACGGAATTGAGCAGGGTGACCCTCGTCGGCGATCGCCGCCGGGTGGATCTCGTGCTGCCCGCGGACGAACCGATCGGGCGACTGCTGCCCGACGTCCTGCGGCTGCTGGACGACAGGGTCGGGCAGCGCCCGGCCGCCCGGCATCTGATCACCGCTGACGGAACGGTTCTGCCGCAGGACGGCACCCTCGCCGAGGCGCGGGTGCCCGACGGCGCGCTGCTGCGGCTCGTGCGCGTCGAGGACGCGCCGTCCGCGCCCGTCGTGCACGACGTCACCGACGAGGTCGCCGAGGACCTGGACGTACGGGCCTGGCGCTGGCGGCCCGAGGCGCGGCGGTGGACCGCGAGCCTGGCCACGATCGCCCTCGCGGTCGCCGCCGGCGTGCTCGCCCGCAGCAGCCTGGGAACCGCCGCCGTGGCGGGTCCGCTGACCGTCGTGGCCGTGCTGCTCGCCGTCCTCGGCGCGGTCGCCGCCCGCATGGGCGGGCGCGGCGGGCAGGCCGCCCGCGACCTGGGCACCACCTTGGTGCTGGCGGGCGGCGCCCTGGGCGTCCTCGCCGCGTGGACCGGTGCCGACGCGCACGCCTGGAGCGGCCCGGCCCGGCTCGCCGGCACGGCCGCCGCGCTCGCCGTCACCCTGGCCCTGCTCGGCCTGTTCTCGCCGCTGGGCAAGGGCGGGCTGATCGGTGCCGGCGCGGTCGTGGCGACCGGCGGCGTGTGGGAGGCCGTCGCGCTGGTGCAGGACGACGCGGCCCGCCTGGGCTCCGTCATGGCCGTCGTCTCCGTGGTGGTCCTCGGCCTGCTGCCCCGCCTCGCGCTGATGGCGGCCGGCCTGACCGGCCTGGACGACCGCCGCTCCGGCGGCGCCTCCGTCAGCCGGCACGAGGTGGAGACCGCACTCGCCGCCACCCACCGGGGCCTGGCCCTTGCCACGGTCGTCGTCGCCGCCTCCGCCACCGCCGGCGGACTGCTCGCCGTCACCGCGCCCACGCCCTGGACGGTCGGCGTCGGCGCCGTCCTCGCCGTCGTCCTGCTCTCCCGCTCGCGCGCCTTCCCGCTGGTCGCCGAGGTCGTGGCGCTGCTGGCCGCGTCGCTGGTGCTGCTGGTGCGCCTGGCGGTGCTGTGGACCGACCACGTGCACGGCACCCCGTACGGGCCGCTGGCCGCGCTGTGCGCGGTGGCCGTCGCACCGCTGGCCGTCCTGGCCGTGCGGCTGCCGGAACACGTCGGCGTGCGGCTGCGCCGCGCGGTCGACCTCGTCGAGACCATCGGCGTGATCGCCCTGTTCCCGCTGGCGGTCGGCGTGTTCGGCGTGTACGTGCGCCTGCTCCACCAGTTCTAGTGCGTACGGCAGACCCAGGAGAAACCCCATGTCCCAGGACGATTGGCAGGGCGACGTCCTGCGCAACCTGCGCGACCTGACCAACGACCTCGGCAAGCTCAACAACCTCGGCACGCCCCAGGAGACCCCGCTCCCCACGGACGGCCCGGCACAGGCGAACGGCCCTGCACAGGCGGACGGCCCGGGAAGGAACGCACCGCAGGAGCCGGCCGCGCCGCCGGCCCCCGCGCCGGCCCCGGCGCCCGCGCCCAGGCCGCTGCCGACGCCGGTGACCATGGAACTGCCCCTGCCGCCCGAACTGGTCAAGGGCAAGCAGCTGGCCGGCGACTCGGCGGCCCGCCGCACCTCCCGCTCGCTGCGCCGGCTCGTCGGCTCCTCCGCCACCCGCGAGGTGGAGGAGGCCACCCGCACCGCGCAGGCGCTGCAGCAGCCGCTGACCACCGGCCGGCAGATCGTGGTCACCAGCATCCGCGGCGGCGCGGGCAAGACCACCGTCACCGCGCTGCTGGGACGCACGTACGCGCACTACCGTCAGGACCCGGTGCTGATGCTGGAGGCGGACGCCAGCCTCGGCACCCTGCCCTCCCGGCTGGGCGTGACCAAGGTGCGCTGGACCACCAGCGACCTGGCCCGGATCCTGGACCCCTCGATGCAGCTGACCGACGTCGTCGGCTACCTCGTCCAGCTGCCCGAGCGCGGCTGGCTACTGCCCGGCAGCCAGGGCCGCGTCGGCAACCGGCTGGAACTGGCGGAGTACCGCTCGGCGATGGTGGCGCTGCGGCGCTACTTCGGCATCACCGTCGTCGACTGCGACAGCCTGCCCAGCGAGCTCTCGCGCACCGCCCTGTCGGCCGCCCAGGCCCGTGTCCTGGTCACCCCCGCCACCACCGAGGGCATCACCAGCACCCGTGCCGTCCTGGAGTGGATGGCCTCCGTGCCGCGGCCGCGCATGCTGCCGGGCACCGTGGTCGTCCTCACCTCGGCCTCCCCCCACACGACGCTCGACGTGGCCGCGGCGAGCGAGCACCTGCAGCTGGAGGGGGTCAAGGTCGTCACCCTGCCGTACGACCGGCACCTGGCCGGCGGCGGGCCCATCCGCACCGATCTCCTCGGCCAGGGCACCCGCGAGGCCGTCACCGAGCTCGCGGCCGAAGTCCTCACCCGCGCCATGAGCCGGCGCCCGTCGAGCAGCGACCGATAAGCAGGCGTTTCGATGACCACCCGAATAGTCCACCGCCCCGCCCGCACCACGCGCCCGCTGCCGGCGCCGGAGGCGCGCACCATCGAGCCGCCGCCCAACCTGCCCGAGGGCAAGACCGGCGGCGCCCTGCACTCCCTCATGCCCATCGCCGGCGTCATGAGCTCCGTGATCATGATGACGGTCGTGCGCAACAGCCAGTTCGCCTCGCTCGGCGCGATCGTGCTCGTCGTCACCGTCATCGGCTCGGTGGGCATGCTGCTCTCCCAGCGCGGCAAGGCCCAGCGCACCCGGCGCCAGCAGCGCGAGCGCTACCTGGAGTACCTGGAGGAGCTGCGCGAGGAGCTCGGCGCCGAGGAGCGCGAGCGCCGCGAGGTCGCCCGCGTCCTCGACCCGCCGCCGGAGGCGCTGTACGACATCGTGCGCGACCCCGCCCGGCTGTGGGAACGCCGCCGCCTGGACGGCGACTTCCTGCGCGTGCGCGTGGGCACCGGCCGCATGCCCGTGCGCGAGATCACGGTCGGCCGCCCCGGCGGCAGCGTCCTCACCCCGCCCGACCGCTTCATGCTCAACGAGGCCGGGGCCCTGAAGAACCGCTTCTCCACCGCGGCCGACCTGCCCCTGACCGTCCCCCTCGACCGCGCCGGCAACGTCAGCGTCGTCGGCGACCGCGAGGGCGTCCTGCGCGTCGCCCGCGCCCTGCTCGCCCAGACCGCCGTCACCCACGCCCCCGACGACGTCGCCCTCGCCCTCGCCTGCCCCGGCGACCGCATGGCCGACTGGACCTGGCTGAAGTGGCTGCCCCACACCCTCGACCCCGAGGAGCACGACGGCCCCGTCGCCGCCCGCCGCATCGCCCCCTCCCTGGCCGCCCTCGGCCGCCTCATGGGCCGCGACCTGCGCCAGCGCGCCTCCTACGCCGCCGAGGTGCGCCGCGGCCTGTCCGGCAAGGACGCCCTGGAGATGGCCGGCCGCCTGCTCGTCGTCAGCGACGGCTACGGCGAGGACGCCGCCGAACTGCCCCGCCCCGACGAGGCCGTGCCCCTGCCCGACATGGGCGTGACCGTCCTGCACCTGGTCGCCGAGCGCATCCAGGAACCCGGCCACGTCTCGCTGCGCCTGACCGTCGACGGCGACGAGGTGCGCATCGAGGACCTGCGCCACCCCGAACCCCTGACCTCCGGCGGCACCGTGGACGCGGCCACCGCCGCCGGCGCCGAGGGCCTGGCCCGCCAGCTCTCCCCGCTGCGCCTGTCCGCGGAGTCCCTCGTGGACGCGCCGCTGTCCGGCCCCGTCGACTTCGCCGAACTCCTCGGCATCGACGACCCCGCCGCCCTCGACGTCGCGGCCCTGTGGCAGCCGCGCGGCGAACGCGCCTTCCTGCGCGTGCCCATCGGCGTCAGCGACAGCCGCGAGCCCGTCCTGCTCGACCTCAAGGAGTCCTCCGAACTCGGCATGGGCCCGCACGGCCTGTGCGTCGGCGCCACCGGCTCCGGCAAGAGCGAGCTGCTGCGCACCCTCGTCCTCGCCCTGGTGGCCACCCACCCGCCGGAGGACCTGGCCATGGTCCTCGTCGACTACAAGGGCGGCGCCACCTTCGCGCCCTTCGCCGACCTGCCGCACGTCGCCGGCGTCATCACCAACCTGGAGAACCAGGCCGGCCTCGTCGAGCGCGTCCACTCCTCCCTCGCCGGCGAGGTCCAGCGCCGCCAGCAGGTCCTCAAGGACGCCGGCAACGTCGCCGACATCGGCCACTACGCCGCCCTGCGCGCGACCCGGCCCGACCTCGACCCGCTGCCGCACCTGTTCGTCGTCATCGACGAGTTCGGCGAACTGCTCACCGCCAAGCCCGACTTCATCGACCTGTTCCTGTCCATCGGCCGCATCGGCCGCTCCATCGGCGTGCACCTGCTGCTCTCCAGCCAGCGCATCGAGGGCGGCAAGCTCAAGGGCCTGGACACCTACCTGTCGTACCGGCTCGGCCTGCGCACCTTCTCCGCCGACGAGTCCCGCACCGTCCTCGACACCACCGACGCCTTCAACCTGCCGCCCATCCCCGGCTTCGGCTACCTCAAGGTCGACGTCAGCGCCTACGAGCGGTTCAAGGCCAGCTTCGTCTCCGGCCCCTACCGCGGCCCCGCCCTGCGCGAGACCGAGGACACCGGCCCGGCCGTCCTGCCCTACCCCGACTACAACGACCTCGCCGAGCCCGAGGCGGGCCCCGGCGAGGGCGAGCCGGCCATGCGCCACCGCAACCCCGGCCCCACCACGATGTCCGTCATCGTCGACCAGCTGCGCGCCGCAGCCAGCCCCACCCGGGCCATCTGGCTGCCCCCGCTGCCCAGGGCGGTCTCCCTCGACGTCTCGGCCGGACCCGTGCACTCCGGCGCCCGCGGCATGCAACTGGCCGTACGCCCCGGCTTCATGAAGGTGCCGCTCGGCATCCTCGACGACCCCGCCCGCCAGTGGCAGGGCCAGTGGGTCCTCGACCTCTCCCTCGCCGGCGGCCACGCCGCCGTCATCGGCGGCCCCCAGGCCGGCAAGACCACGCTGCTGCGCACCCTCGCCCTGTCGCTGGCCATGACCCACACCCCGCGCGAGGTCGGCATCTACGGCCTGGACCTCGTCGGCGGCGGCCTGGCCGCGCTCTCCGGCCTGCCCCACGTCGGCGGCATCGCCGGCCGCGCCGACCGCGAGCGCGCCGCCCGTACGGTCGAGGAGGTGCGCGGCATGCTCGCCGCGCGCGAGGAGCTCTTCCGCGAGCACGGCATCGACTCCGTCGAGCGGCTGCGCGAGCTGCGCGCCGAGGGCAAGGTGCCCGAGCTCGCCTCCACCGAGATCGTCCTGGTCATCGACGGCTTCGGCGCCCTGCGCGACGACTTCGCCGAGATCGAGGACGCCGTCACCGACCTGCTCAAGCGCGGCGGCGGCTACGGCATCCACGTCGTGGCCTCCATGCTGCGCTGGAACGACGTGCGCATCGCCACCCAGGCCACCTTCGGCACCCGCGTCGAGTTGCGCCTGAACGACCCCGGCGACTCCAGCATCGACCGCAAGCTCGCCGAGACCCTCGCCCCCGACGAGCCCGGCCGGGTGCTCACCGACGGCAAGCTCTTCGCCCAGACGGCGCTGCCGCGCATCGACTCCCTCGCCTCGACCTCCGAGCTCGGCCCGGCCGTCGAGCAGGCGGCCATGGTCGTCCGGGCCGCCTGGTCCGGCGACGGCGCCCAGCGCGTACGCGTCCTGCCCGCCCGCATCCCCGCGGCCTCGCTGCCCTCGCCGACCGCCGAACCCAACCGGGTGCCGCTCGGCCTGGACCAGACCGCGCTCGCGCCCGTCCTGCTGGACCTCTTCCGGCGCGACCAGCACCTGCTGATCCTCGGCGACAGCGAGTGCGGCAAGACCAACCTGCTGCGGCTCGTCGCCGAGGGCCTGATGGAGCGCTACGGCGACGACGAGCTCGTCTTCGCCGTCATGGACCCCCGGCGCGGCCTGCGCAAGCTCGTCCCCGAGGAGTACCGCGGCGGCTACGCGCACAACTCCCGCCTGTGCGGCGCGCTGGCCACCGGCATCGCCACCGAGCTCGAGAAGCGCATGCCGGACGACCTCGCCGCCCAGGACGCCATGGCGTCCGGCACCTGGTACTCCGGGCCGCGCATCGTCATCCTCATCGACGACTACGACATCCTCACCACCGCCGGCCAGCAGCCGCTGGCGCCGTTCCTGCCGTTCATCCCCTCCGCCCAGGACATCGGCCTGCACTTCGTCGTCACCCGCCGCGTGGCGGGCGCCTCGCGGGCGCTGTACGAGCCGTTCCTGATGACGCTGCGCGAATCCGGCACCACCGCCGTCGTCATGACCGGCGACCGGCAGGAGGGCCAGCTCTTCCCCGGCGTCTACGCGAGCACCCAGCCGCCGGGCCGCGGCACGCTGGTGCGCCGCGGCGAGCCGACCCGGCTGATCCAGACGGCCCTGGCCGACGAGACCGAGGAAGCGGAGCGGGCATGACCAAGGACGTCATCGCGCTGACCGAGCGCATGCCGGACGCCTGGAGCGTCCTGGCCGGCCTGCTCTCGGGCGGCCCCGACCTGCGCGTGCAGACCACCGCCGACGGCGCCGTGGTGCAGCTGTGCGACGAACAGGGACGACCGCTGGTCTCCATCGAGGCGCCGATGCTGCTGCAGGTGCCCGGGGAGGCCGCCCGGCTGCTCGGCGAGGCGGCACCCGCCGGCGACGGGCCGCTGTGGTGGGTCGAGGCCCGCGCCTCCACGGCCGTGCCGGACGCCGAGCGGCTCGCCGGGGTCTTCGCCGCCCGCCTGGCCAAGCTGCTCGGCGGCCGCGTCTGGCCGCCCGGCGCCCCCGGCACCGACGACCCGGGCACCCCGGTCGACGTCTCCGGCGTCACCGCCGTGCCCGCGCCGGCCGCCGCGCAGCCCGCCGTGGACGTGCTCACCGAGCAGGTCGCCGTCGTCCTGCAGGACCGCCCCGTGATCGCCACCACCAGCTGGCTGTCCGAGGCCTGGCGCGCCGCCCTGGCCAGCGACCGCGGCCTGCAGATCGTCACCCCCGGCCACAGCCGCCTCTCCCTGGCCACCCGCACCCTGCTCACCGCCCAGCCCTCGCGCTGGGTCGTGCAGGACGAGCGCGACGGCTACTACGACGGGCTGTCCGGCGCCGTGCTGCGCTGGCAGGACGGAGCCTTCGCCCCGGCGCGCGACGCCGCCGGCGACACGCCGGTGGCCGCCGCCTTCGGCGAGACCGCGCCCACCGGCGAACGCCAGCTGCTGATCACACTGCGCACCCGCCACCAGCCGGACGCCCACCTCGTCCTCGGCGGCGCGGCGGAGGCCGTCTGGCAGCACCTCGCCGGCTGCCTGCCGGCCGGCTGGGGCACCGCCGAGCCCGCGAACCTGCCCTGGTCGCGCCGCCGGCTCACCGACCTGGCCCACGAACGCGCCCCCAGGCCCACCTGGACCGTCCTCGTCGGCGGCCGGGCCCAGGGCACCCTGCGCGTCGTGCGCACGGCCGACGGGATCGAGGAGGACCTCACCGTGGCCGTCGGCTTCGCCGCCGGCGAGGAGCCGCCGCTCGCGGCCCTGCAGGAGCTGGCGCAGGAGCTGACCGCGCGGCACGGGCTGCGCACGATGCTCGCCCAGGTGCGCCACGGCCGGGCCGACCTCACCACGCCGCCGCGCCTGGAGCGGCCGCCGGTGCCGTACGCCTTCGTCCTCGGCGCGCAGGAGGTGCACGGCGTCGGCCGCGCCCACGCCGCCCGTACGCCGCTGCCCGCCGCGGCCGTCCGGCTGGGGCCCGCCGGACGGCCGGGCTACTACTACGTCCTGGGTGACGGAGAGACAGCGGAGGGATGGGAGGCACTGGAGACGCTGATGCGGCACCTGCGCTCGTCCGAGCCGCACTCCTGAGACTGCTGGGATGGCAGTGGCGCCGGGGCGGGGGGACGAACCCTTACTCGTACCCCGATGAATCGTCACGGCATCCCAATACGGGGCGAGTTGGTGGCACGATGGTCGTGGTCCGGGCCGGGTTTTCCCTATCGAAGGTGTGATCAGTTGTGGCCATCTCACTGTCCGTGGTGCTGCTCCTGGCGATCATCCTGGTGGTGATGATCCGAAGCAACAACATCAAGGCGGGGCCCGCGATCGTCGCGATCCTCTTCGGCTTCTTCCTCGCCTCGACCGGCATGGCGCCTTCGATCAACCGTTTCCTCAGCTCGATCGCCCAGACGATCAACGGCATCAAGTTCTGAGGACGCCCTCCAAGGGCGTGCCCTCCGGGGGCGTGTGCCGGATGCACGAACGCCTCCGACCGGAGGTCGGAGGCGTTCCGTGGAGCGGGCGACGGGAATCGAACCCGCGTAGCCAGTTTGGAAGACTGGGGCTCTACCATTGAGCTACGCCCGCGTACGCTGCGCGTGCACCGGAAGGGGCGCGCGGCACGGTGTGCATCGTAGCGGGTCGGGGCGGTGCCCCGCACGCCACCCCCGTGCACCGGTTGCCCTGCGGAAAAGCGGCGTCCGGACGCCCCCTGGGCATGTACCCTACGTCTCGCACTTACGGGGTGTGGCGCAGCTTGGTAGCGCGTCCGCTTTGGGAGCGGAAGGTCGTCGGTTCGAATCCGGCCACCCCGACCAGCAAGATCACATTGGGGCCCCCTGGGGCTTGCGGTTACTATGCAAGCTACGTGTCCGTGTGTCTGTCGACCGGGCGCGATCCGCTGGACATCAGCAGAATCCCAGAAGTCAGCCCCAAGGAGACCGAACCGTGAAGAGCGCCGTGGAGACCCTGAACCCGACTCGGGTTCGGCTCACTGTCGAGGTGCCCTTCGAGGAGCTCAAGCCCAGCCTCGACGCGGCGTACAAGAAGATCAACCAGCAGGTCACGGTGGCGGGCTTCCGCAAGGGCAAGATCCCGGCCCGCGTGATCGACCAGCGCTTCGGGCGCGGTGCGGTGCTGGAGGAGGCCGTCAACGACGCCCTCCCGAAGTTCTACACCGAGGCCGTCAACGAGGGCGAGCTGAACCCGCTGGGTCAGCCCGACGTCGACATCACCGAGCTGAAGGACGGCGAGCTGCTGACCTTCACCGCCGAGGTGGACGTCCGCCCCGCCCTGGAGATCCCGGACTACTCCGGCATCGAGGTCACCGTCGACGCGACCGAGGTCACCGACGAGGACGTCGAGAAGTCCGTCGAGCAGCTGCGTGAGCGCTTCGCCACCACCTCCCCGGTCGAGCGCGCCGCCGCCGAGGGCGACATCGTCACCGTCGACCTGGAGGCCAAGGTCGACGGCGAGGTCCTCGAGGACGGCGTCGCCCAGGACGTCGACTACACCATCGGCTCCGGCCAGCTCCTCGACGGCATCGACGACGCCGTCAAGGGCCTGGAGGCCGGCGGCTCCGCCACCTTCACCTCGCAGCTCAAGGGTGGCAGCGCCGAGGGCAAGGACGCCGAGATCAAGGTCGAGGTCAAGGCCGTCAAGGCCCGCGAACTGCCGGAGCTGGACGACGAGTTCGCCCAGATGGCGAGCGAGTTCGACACGCTGGAGGAGCTCAAGGCCGACAGCCGCAAGCGCCTCGAGCGCATGAAGAAGTTCGACCAGGCCACCCAGGCCCAGGAGAAGGTCCTCGAGGAGCTCCTGAAGCTGGTCGAGGTCCCGATGCCCGAGAAGCTGCTCGAGGACGAGATCCGCACGCGCAAGCACAACCTCGAGCACCACCAGCTCGGCCAGATCGGCATGACCCTCGAGAAGTACCTCGAGATGCAGGGCAAGACGGCCGAGGAGTTCGACGCCGAGCTCAAGGAGCAGGCCGAGAAGGGCATCAAGACCCAGTTCGTCCTCGACGAGATCGTCAACAAGGAGAAGGTCTCCGTCGGCCAGGACGAGCTGACCGAGCACCTGATGCGCCGCGCGCAGTCCTCCGGCATGGCCCCCGACCAGTTCGCGCAGGCCGTCGTCGAGCAGGGCCAGGTCCCGATGCTCGTCGGCGAGGTCGCCCGCGGCAAGGCCCTCGCGACCGTCGTCGAGGCCGCCACGGTCAAGGACACCAACGGCGAGGTCGTCGACCTCGACGAGGCGGACGAGGACGAGGCTGCCGAGGCTGCTGTCGAGGCCGCCGCGGAGACCACGGAGGCCTGAGCCCCCGGGGTCGCCCCTCACCCGCTCGCGTGAGTGAGCGCACGGGCCCGGACGCGTTGCGCGTCCGGGCCCGTCGTGTTTCCCCGGGGCTTGCCGAGGGTTCCCGCGGCCGTGGCTCATGCGCTCAGAGCGAACAGTTCCTGATGCGGGATGGCGCCCGCCGACCAGCGCGTTAGGGTCCGTAGATACGAGGGCAGGGGAGAAAAGGCAGCGCGCCGGCGCCCACCGGCACCGCAGCCCCCCGGTTCCCGAGAGAAGACGCGGAGACGGCCCGTTGCCGTCAGAGACGAGCAGGTGGACACGTGACGAATCTGATGCCTTCTGCCGCCGGTGACATCGCCATCGGTGGTGGCCTCGGCGACCAGGTCTACAACCGGCTGCTCGGGGAGCGGATCATCTTCCTCGGCCAGCAGGTCGACGACGACATCGCCAACAAGATCACCGCGCAGATGCTCCTCCTGGCCGCGGACCCGACCAAGGACATCTTCCTCTACATCAACAGCCCCGGTGGTTCGGTGACGGCCGGCATGGCGGTCTACGACACCATGCAGTACATCCCGAACGACGTCGTCACCATCGGCATGGGCCTGGCCGCCTCCATGGGCCAGTTCCTGCTCACCGGTGGCACCCCCGGCAAGCGCTTCGCGCTGCCGAACACCGACATCCTCATGCACCAGGGCTCCGCGGGCCTGGGCGGCACCGCCTCCGACATCAAGATCCAGGCCGAGCAGCTGCTGCGCACCAAGAAGCGCATGGCCGAGATCACGGCCGCGCACACCGGCCAGAGCGTCGAGACGATCATCCGCGACGGCGACCGCGACCGCTGGTTCACGGCCGAGGAGGCCAAGGAGTACGGGATCATCGACGAGATCATCACCCACGCCTCCGGCGTTCCGGGCGGCGGCGGCACCGGGGCCTGATCCCCGGCCGTACGCCAGCAAGCCGCAATCCAGCCCACCGACCGCCATCAGGAGTGAACACCCGCATGAACATCTCGTCCCCCAGCGGCCTCTACACGGGCCCGCAGGTCGAATCCCGCTACGTGGTCCCGCGCTTCGTCGAGCGCACCTCGCAGGGCGTGCGCGAGTACGACCCGTACGCGAAGCTCTTCGAGGAGCGCGTGATCTTCCTGGGCGTCCAGATCGACGACGCCTCCGCCAACGACGTCATGGCGCAGCTGCTGTGCCTGGAGTCGATGGACCCCGACCGTGACATCTCGATCTACATCAACTCGCCGGGCGGCTCGTTCACCGCGCTGACCGCGATCTACGACACGATGCAGTTCGTGAAGCCGGACATCCAGACGGTCTGCATGGGCCAGGCCGCCTCCGCCGCCGCGGTCCTGCTGGCCGCGGGCACCCCGGGCAAGCGCATGGCGCTGCCGAACGCCCGGGTGCTGATCCACCAGCCCTCCACCCAGACGGGCCGCGAGCAGCTGTCGGACCTGGAGATCGCCGCGCAGGAGATCCTTCGGATGCGCACGCAGCTGGAGGAGATGCTGGCCAAGCACTCCACCCAGCCGATCGAGAGGATCCGCGACGACATCGAGCGGGACAAGATCCTCACCGCTGAGGACGCGCTCGCTTACGGTCTGGTCGACCAGATCGTCTCGACGCGCAAGTCGTCCGTGGCCGTCTGACCGTCCTCATCGGTCAGCCGTCCCGGTTGCCACCGCGCCGTCCGCGACGGACCTCCCTTGGCCGAACAGGGCCAAGGGGGGCCCGCACCGGGGGCCCGGCAAGGTACCGTCGATAGGCAAGCACTCGGGTTCGCAGAACAAGGCGGATCCCAGGCGAAGGGGAAGCACCTCGTGGCACGCATCGGTGACGGCGGCGATCTGCTCAAGTGCTCGTTCTGCGGCAAGAGCCAGAAGCAGGTGAAGAAGCTCATCGCGGGTCCGGGTGTGTACATCTGCGACGAGTGCATCGACCTCTGCAACGAGATCATCGAGGAGGAGCTCGCGGAGACCTCCGAGGTCCGCTGGGAGGAGCTGCCCAAGCCCCGCGAGATCTACGAGTTCCTCGAGGGCTACGTCGTCGGCCAGGAGGCCGCCAAGAAGGCGCTGTCGGTCGCGGTCTACAACCACTACAAGCGGGTGCAGGCCGGGGAGAACGGCAGCCACCGCGACGACGGCATCGAGCTGGCGAAGTCCAACATCCTGCTGCTGGGCCCCACCGGCTCGGGCAAGACGCTGCTCGCCCAGACCCTCGCCCGCATGCTCAACGTCCCCTTCGCCATCGCCGACGCCACGGCCCTGACGGAGGCCGGCTACGTCGGCGAGGACGTCGAGAACATCCTGCTGAAGCTGATCCAGGCCGCCGACTACGACGTCAAGAAGGCCGAGACCGGCATCATCTACATCGACGAGATCGACAAGGTCGCCCGTAAGAGCGAAAATCCGTCGATCACACGGGACGTCTCCGGCGAGGGCGTCCAGCAGGCGCTGCTGAAGATCCTGGAGGGCACGACGGCCTCGGTGCCGCCGCAGGGCGGGCGCAAGCACCCGCACCAGGAGTTCATCCAGATCGACACGACGAACGTCCTGTTCATCGTGGGCGGCGCCTTCTCCGGCCTGGAGAAGATCATCGAGTCCCGGGCCGGGGCCAAGGGCATCGGCTTCGGCGCCACGATCCGCTCCAAGCGCGAGATCGAGGCCAGCGACCAGTTCCAGGAGGTCATGCCGGAGGACCTGGTGAAGTTCGGCATGATCCCCGAGTTCATCGGCCGGCTGCCCGTCATCACCTCCGTGCACAACCTCGACCGCGAGGCCCTGCTGCAGATCCTCGTCGAGCCGCGCAACGCCCTGGTCAAGCAGTACCAGCGGCTGTTCGAACTCGACGGCGTGGAGCTGGACTTCGACCGTCCGGCCCTCGAAGCCATCGCCGACCAGGCCATCCTGCGCGGCACCGGCGCCCGCGGCCTGCGCGCCATCATGGAAGAGGTCCTGATGTCGGTGATGTACGAGGTGCCCTCCCGCAAGGACGTCGCCCGCGTCGTCATCACCGCCGACGTCGTGCAGTCCAACGTCAACCCGACCCTCGTCCCGCGCACCCGCGCCGAGCAGGGCGAGCGCCACGAGAAGAGCGCCTGACGACAGCCCGGGCACGAGAAGGGGGCTCCCGCCACACGGCGGGAGCCCCCTTTTCCGCTCTCGGAGGCCTACTGCTCCTCCTGCTCCTTGCGCGTCTCCGTGCGCACGGTGGCGGTGGCCGCGGCCAGTTCCTGGGCGGTCATGGCGTTGCCGCTGGCGGAGACCTCCGCACCGGTCGCGAGCCCGCCCACGGTCTTGGAGACCGTGTGCTGCACGACGCCGATGGTGTCGGAGTCGCCCCAGACGCACACCGAGCTCTCGGTCGAGGACGAGATCGTGCCGTAGGAATAACTGCTCTTGTCCGCCTTGCACTTCATCACCGCCCCGTTGAAGCCGCCGGGCGCGATGTCCGTCCACGGCGTGACGTTCTGCACGTTGGTCTTGGCGGCGCCCAGCAGCTTCTTGCGGGACTCCTCCATCCGGGCGATGAGCGCCTCCACCGTCTTGCGGGGGTTGGCGATCTTCCCGTAGGCGCCGCTGACCGACAGGCGCTGCTTGTCCGTGTTGGTGTAGCTCTGGGAGACGGTCGTGCCGCCCTCGATGCCGAGCGCCTTGGCGTCCTCGTTGTCGGCGATGGACTCGGGCTGCTTGTCCGGGGCCGAGGTCGACAGCTTGGTGTACTTGCCGCCCAGCACCGCGTCCGGCATGACGAGCATGTACGGCTTCTTCCCACCGCTGCCGCCGATGGCGCCGGTGGAGTACAGGTACCCGCCCACGGCGGCGCCCACCAGCACGAGGGCGCCGACGCTGATGCCGATCGCCTTGCCCTTGCCGCGCCGCGGCGGCTCCTGTTGGTAGGGCGGGGCGGGCTCCCCGTACGGCGTGGGGGAGTACTGCTGGGCGTACGGCTGTGGGGGAGCACCGTACGGGCCCGGCTGGTTGTAGCTCATCGTGTCCTTTTCGACGCAGGATCATTCCGTGGGGGGTCTGCGTCATCCTTGCGACGGCTGGTACCGGCTTGAGGTCGAGCCCGCAACGGTTTCGGAACGACGGCTACTGCTTCGTAACTTCGACGCGCGTCTCCTTGCGCAGTTTCGCGGTGCGCTCGGCGGCGTCCTGGAGGGTCACTTCGGGCCCGCCGGGCACCAGCGCCGAGGCGTCGGCGACGAAGACGGTGCCGACGGTGCTGTGGTCGGCCCAGATGCACAGCGGCATCTTGAACGTCCGCGAGCCCAGCTCCCCGCCGGAGTACTGGGTCTTCTGGCACTTCAACACCGCGCCCGGTTCGAGTCCGGCGGGCGTCATCTTCTGCGGGTCGCCGTCGAGCGTGGTCTTCGTCCCGTCGGACTTCTGTTTCGACGACGCGATCGACACGCTCAGGAACATGCTGTCCACGGTGGCCTCGGGGTCCTTGACCTGCCCGTAGAGGCCGGTCAACTTCAGCCCCTTGCGCTCGGCCGCCGTGCCCTCGGTCACGTAGCCGGCGCTGACGTTCTGCGCGTCCTTGACGCCCAGCAGCAGAAGGCTCTTCTGGTCGACGGAGGCGAAGCCGCCGCCGCTGCCGCTGGGGTCCTTCTTGTACGCGCCGTCGAGCACGGTGTCGGGGGTGACGAGCTTGTAGCGCTTGCCGTCGTCGCCCGGGGCGAGCGAGGAGGCGGAGGCGGAAGGGGAGGGGGAGGCCGAAGCGCTGGAACGCGCGGCGGCCTTGGCGTCGTCCTTGCCGCCGTCCTGCTTGCCGGCCAAAAGGACGTACCCGCCCCCGGCGATCGCGCCGACGAGGACCACCGCGCCGATGGCGATGCCGATGGCCTTGCCCTTGCCGGAGCGCTGATCGGGCACCGGCGGCGGGTAGGGCGACGGGTACGCCGGCGGGTAACCGCCGGCGTTCTGGTACGGGCCCGGCTGCTGGGCGTACGGCGCCTGCGGCGGCTGCTGGGGCATCGGGGGCTGCTGGGCGTAGGGGTTGGGCTGCTGGGGCGGCTGCTGCGGCGGCACGCCGTACGGGCCCGGCTGCGGGGGCTGACTCATGGCTGCGCGGTGTCCTCTCCGGCTACTGCTTCGGTATCTCGACCCGCACGTCGCGGCGGGTCTTCGCGGTCAGTTCGGCGGCCTGCTCCAGCGGGACCTGCTTGCCGGCGAGCACCGCGGCCTGGTCCAGGGAGAGGACCATCGCCGTGGTGCTGTGGTCGGCCCACACGCACATCTGCATGGTGATCGGCTTGCCGCCCGGCGCCGTCGTGCCCACCAGGCGGGTCTGCTGGCACTTCATGACGGCGCCGTCGTCGAGCCCGGCGGGGGAGACCCGCTCGGCCGAGCCGATGAGCTCCATGTTGTCGTTGGTGCCCTTTTTGATCGCCGTCCGCAGGGACAGGAACATGCCGTCCACCACGCCCTCGGGCCGCTTGATGGTTCCCCACGCGCCCATGAAGCGGATGCGCTTCTGCGTCATCACGGGGGCGTCGGTCTGGTAGGCGCCCGAGATCGACTCGGGGTCGGCGACACCGATCTGCCGCAGCTCGGTCTTCTCGTCCGCGCCGAACGCGGGCACGTTCGCGTCCGGGTCCTTCTTGTACTCGCCGGCGAGGATCGCGTCGGGCGCGGTGAGCTTGTAGCGCTTGCCGGAGGTCGCCGTGGTGCCGCCGCCCCCGCCGCCCTTGCCGCCGGCCAGGAGCACGAAGCCGCCCGCGACGATCGCGCCGACCAGGATCACCGCGCCGAGCGCGATGCCGATGGCCTTGCCGGTGTTGCTCTGCTTCGGCGGCACCGGCGGCGGGTACGGCCCCGGCATCCCCGGCTGCCCGTACCCGGCACCGTACGGCCCGGGCTGCTGCGGCGCCCCGTACGGCCCCGGCTGACCCGGCGCACCGTACGGCCCCGGCTGGGGCGCGCCGTACGGGCCCGGCGCGGGGGTGCCGTACGGGCCGGGCTGCGGGGGCGCGCCGTAGGGCGCCGGGGGCTGCTGCGGGTAGCCGTAGCCCGGCTGGGCTCCGCCCTGGCCGTAGGGGCCCGGCTGCTGGGGTGGCTGCTGCGGCGCGCCGTACGGGCCGGGCTGGTGCTGGCTCATCGTCTCTCTCTTGTCGCCGTGAGGTGGGGCAGGGGGTGGCCGAACGTGTGCGCGTCATCCTCCCGGATGGCCTGTCCATGGCGAACGGCGGGGCGGAGAGGGGGCGGAAAGCAGTTCGTGACCTGTCACCGGTGACCCGTAGAATTCCGTCCGTGACCGATAACACTCAGCAGAGCCCCGGACGCGGGCCCAAGGACAGCACCCCCGAACTGCCGACCCAGTACGCGCCGGCCGAGGTAGAGGGGCCGCTGTACGAGCGCTGGGTAGAGCGGGGTTACTTCGAGGCGGACGAGAAGAGCGAGAAGCCTCCGTACACCATCGTCATCCCCCCGCCGAACGTCACCGGCTCGCTCCACCTCGGACACGCGTTCGAGCACACCCTGATCGACGCGCTGACCCGCCGCAAGCGGATGCAGGGCTTCGAGACGCTGTGGCAGCCCGGCATGGACCACGCCGGCATCGCCACGCAGAACGTCGTCGAGCGGGAGCTGGCCAAGGAGGGCAAGTCCCGGCACGACCTCGGCCGTGAGGCCTTCGTCGAGCGCGTCTGGAAGTGGAAGGCCGAGTCCGGCGGCCAGATCTCGGGCCAGATGAAGCGCCTCGGCGACGGCGTCGCCTGGTCGCGCGAGCGCTTCACCATGGACGAGGGCCTCTCCAAGGCCGTCCAGACGATCTTCAAGAAGCTCTACGACGACGAGCTGATCTACCGCGCCGAGCGCATCATCAACTGGTGCCCGCGCTGCCTGACCGCCATCTCGGACATCGAGGTGGAGTACCAGGACGACGACGGCGAGCTCGTGTCCATCAAGTACGGCGAGGGCGACGCCTCCATCGTGGTGGCCACCACCCGCGCCGAGACGATGCTCGGCGACACCGCCGTGGCCGTCCACCCCGAGGACGAGCGCTACAAGCACCTCATCGGCACCGAGATCGAGCTGCCGCTGACCGGCCGCCGCATCCCCGTCGTCGCCGACGCGCACGTCGACCCCGGCTTCGGCACCGGCGCCGTCAAAGTCACCCCGGCCCACGACCCGAACGACTTCGAGATCGGCCGCCGCCACGACCTGCCGTCGCTGACCGTCCTCGACGAGCACGGCATCATCACCGTCCACGGCCCCTTCCAGGGCCTGGACCGCTTCGAGGCCCGCTCCGCCATCGTCGGCGCCCTGCGCGCCGAGGGCCGCATCGTCGCCGAGAAGCGCCCCTACGTGCACTCCGTCGGCCACTGCTCGCGCTGCAAGACGACGCTGGAGCCGCGCCAGTCCATGCAGTGGTGGGTCAAGGTGGGCCCGCTGGCCGAGGCCGCCAGCGGCGCCGTCCGCGACGGCAAGGTCAAGATCCACCCGCAGGAGATGGAGAAGCGGTACTTCGACTGGGTCGACAACCTCCACGACTGGTGCATCTCGCGCCAGCTGTGGTGGGGCCACCGCATCCCCGTCTGGTACGGCCCGAACGGCGAGACCGTCTGCGTCGGCCCCGACGAGCAGCCGCCCACCGGCGAGGGCTGGCACCAGGAGACCGACGTCCTGGACACCTGGTTCTCCTCGGGCCTGTGGCCCTTCTCCACCCTCGGCTGGCCCGAGCGGACCGAGAGCCTGGAGAAGTTCTACCCGAACTCCGTCCTGGTCACCGGCTACGACATCCTCTTCTTCTGGGTCGTCCGGATGATGATGTTCGGCCTGTACGCGATGGACGGCACCCCGCCGTTCCACACCATCGCCCTGCACGGCATGGTCCGCGACCAGTTCGGCAAGAAGATGTCGAAGTCCTTCGGCAACGCGGTCAACCCGCTGGACTGGATGGACACCTACGGCTCCGACGCCGTCCGCTTCACCCTCGCCCGCGGCGCCAACCCCGGCGTGGACGTGCCCATCGGCGAGGACTGGGTCCAGGGCTCGCGCAACTTCGCCAACAAGGTGTGGAACGCGACCCGCTTCGCCCTGATGAACGGCGCGACGGTCGAGGGCGAGCTGCCGCCCGCCGAGAAGATGTCGGCGACGGACCGCTGGATCCTCTCCCGCCTGAACACGGTGGTCGCCGAGGTCGACGCGTACTACGACGACTACCAGTTCGCCAAGCTCACCGACACCCTCTTCCACTTCGCGTGGGACGAGGTCTTCGACTGGTACGTCGAGCTGTCGAAGACCACGTTCATGGGCGGCGGCGAGCAGGCCGAGGTCTCCGCCCGCGTCCTGGGCGAGGTCCTCGACGTCACCCTCAAGCTGCTGCACCCCGTCGTGCCCTTCGTCACCGAGACGCTGTGGACGGCACTGACGGGCAAGGAGTCGGTCGTCATCGCCGACTGGCCCGTCGACAGCGGCTTCCGCGACGCCGAGGCCGAGCGTGAGATCGAGAACCTCCAGCAGGTCATCACCGAGGTCCGCCGCTTCCGCTCCGACCAGGGCCTGCAGCCCGGCCAGAAGGTCCCGGCCCGCCTGGACCTGTCGGGCACCGCGCTGGCCGCCCACGAGGCCGCCATCCGCCAGCTGCTGCGCCTGCAGCCGGCCGAGGACGGCTTCCAGGCCACGGCCAGCCTGCCGGTGGCCGGCGCCACGGTCGAGCTCGACCTGTCCGGTGCGATCGACTTCGAGGCCGAGCGCAAGCGCCTGACGAAGGACTTGGCGGCGGCGGAGAAGGAGAAGGCCCAGGCGAACGCCAAGCTCGGCAACGAGGCGTTCCTGGCCAAGGCGCCCGACAACGTGGTGGAGAAGATCCGCACGCGGCTCGCCACGGCCGAGGCCGACATCGAGCGCATCACCGGCCAGCTCCGGGCCCTGCCGGGCGCCTGAGCGCAGGCCGATGCGAAGGGCCCCCGTCGCGCGAGCGACGGGGGCCCTTTCTTGTGCAGCGCCCCATAGGGGCGCGGGGCCGTGTCGACCTGCGGCTGCCGCCGCGTGGGCGCGACCGGCCACCGACGGCCCGGCGCAGCACGGCACTCCGTCTGCGAGCGCGTCGTGGCTTGTCGCGCAGTTCCCCGCGCCCCTACGGGGCGCCGTGGTGGCGGGCCTCCCAGGGCCTGGTGCGGCCCGGGTCCCACATCGGGCCCCACGGGCCCTCCACCGGTTCCTCCTCCACCCGGCCCAGGGGCCGGTGCTGATTGCGCTCGCGCCGGTCGCGTACCGGGGCGAAGAGCACGTACGCCGTGGAGACCACCACGAACCCCAGCCTGATCAGGCCGCGCGCCGACTCGTCCGGGACGAGGAAGACGCTGCCGTACAGCACCAGCAGCGCGATCCAGCTCCACCACGGCACCAGGCGCCGCTGCCCGCACACGTCCCACAGGAGCGTGCCCAGCAGCACCGAGGCCGTGTAGTAGGTGTAGACGCTCGGGTCCAGCATGATGCGCGCGTTGGCGCCCAGCAGCACCACTGCCGCCCACCGGCCCCGCCACACGGCGATCGTGCCCAGCGCCAGGCCCAGCGCCGCCTGCGCGGGCCGCGCCCAGCTCGGCGTCTGCGGGTCGTTGGCGCCCAGCCAGCGCAGCGCCGAGGCCGGGTTGTTGGGAATGGTGAACTTCGCGGCGGCGAAGGAGTCCGGGGCGACCACGAAGAACGGCAGCCAGGCCACCGCCACCAGCGCCGCGCACCACAGCCCCGCCCGCAGCCAGCGCTCCTTCGGCAGCGCCAGCAGCAGCGGGACGAACGCCAGCGCCGTGGGCTTGGAATCCAGGGCCAGCGCCATGCAGATGCCGGTCGCGGCGGCGTTGCAGCGCGTCAGGTAGTACACGGCCAGCGCGGTGAAGAACAGCGCGAGGACGTCGTCGAGATGCGCGAAGCGGACCGAGACCTCGATCCACATGGGAGTGAACGCCAGCCCGGCGATCAGTACGCGCTGCCGCAGCCGCTGGTGGTTGGTGCCGGTGCCCAGGAAGTGCCGCGCCGCGCTGCGACCGGCGAGCACCAGGACCACCAGGCCCAGCGTCGACATCAGCGCCTCGGCCAGCACCTGCCCGACCTCGGCCGGGAAGGGGTTGAACAGGCCGGCCACGAGGAAGCTGATGGGACCCATCTGCAGTTCGGGGTGGCGGGCGTAGAGGTTCAGCCCGCCGTCCCCGGACGACCCGTAGATCAGCTCGCCGCCGGTGCGGAGGTAGTGCCAGGAGAAGCCCCCGCTGGGCTCGACGATGGCGAACCAGAGCACGGCCCACGCCGTGAGCAGGACCAAGTGTGTCCGGTTGCCGATGTGGGGTGTGCGCACAACGCTCCCGTTCCGCCACCCGGAACCGCTCCGGGCATGAATGTCACCGTCGGTCAGATGGCGGAAACGGAAGGAAGGTTGCTCCGATCGGGTGGGCTGTGGCGGGGCTCACGCCTCGATGGCCACCGGGCCCGACGCAGTGCTCTCGGCATTGCGGCGGGTCTTCGCCCAGCCGTTGCGGCCGCGCAGCATCCGCACGAAACCGCGCGCCGACGCCGGGAAGAGATGGTAGGCGTACAGCCACAGGGCCAGCCCCCACAGCACCGCCGTCAGCAGCGAACGGTCGGAGGCGAAGTCCCGGCGGTAGACCGGGCCCCACAGCACGAACGGCCCGATCGACAGCACGGCCAGCCCCAGCACCAGCGGCCACAGCGCCAGCATGCCGCCGAAGGCCGCACCCACGCCGTCCTCGGCGGCCGTGAGGCCCAGCAGGACGAACATCACCGCGCACAGCGCCAGCGTCACCAGGTGCGCGACCGGCTGCAGGAACGTGTACAGCGTCTCCAGCACGCCCCTGCCACCGTAGTGGCGGGAGGAGACGATGCGGGGCGCGTAGCGCACGCACTGCAGGTTGCCCTGCGCCCAGCGGGTGCGCTGGGTCAGGAAGCGGCGGCCGTGCGGCAGGCCCTCCTGGGAGACCCAGGTGTCGGCTATGTGCGCTATGCGGTCACCGGACAGGATCATGTGCAGGCCCAGCTCGTAGTCCTCCAGCAGCGCACCGCGCTGCCACGGGCGGCGCTCCGCGGCGGCTATCCGGTCCAGGGAGGCGAGCCGGGTGAACTGGCCGTTGCCGCCGAGACCGACGGAACCGGTACGGCCGCGCAGCAGCTGCATGCCGGCGTTTGAGACGGAGAACTCCATGTCCTGCATGCGCACCAGCAGGCGCGCGAAGGCGTTCGCGACGCGGCCGCGGTCCTCGCCGAGCGGGTGCTTCTCGCCGGCGTTGCGCATCCGGACGCTGACCTGGACGCCGCCGACCTCGGGGTCGCCGAAGCCCTGCGGGCCGCTGACACGGGCCAGGGCGTCGGGGGCGAGCTGGCCGTCGGCGTCGACGACGCACACCACGACGCGCTCGCGGTCGGTGTCCTTCGACAGGAACTCGTTCAGCTCGTCGTACGCGGCGTTGAGCGCCGCGCCCTTGCCCTGGCGGGCGTGCGGACGGTGCCGGCGCACGAGGTGCACCCGGCGGTCCTCCTCGGAGAGCCCGGCGACGATGGCGCCCGTGCGGTCGTCACTGTCGTCGTCGATGACCCACACGTGCGCGGCCGGGTGATCGGCGCGCAGCCGCGCGACGGTGGTGCCGACGACGGCCTCCTCGTCCCGGCACGGAACGAAGAAGTGCCAGCCGAACGCGTCGGGGTTGCCGTTCTCCACGGCGGGGCGGCGCAGGTAGGCGTGGCGGGCGCCGGCCCAGTAGAGGAGGAAGCAGAGGAGGAGGAAGAAGGGGAAGGCGAGGAGGAAGGGGTTCGAGAACATGCGGCTGCGCTGTGCTCCGGTGAGGGTGGGATGCGGGTTGCGGTGCGTGGCCCTGCGGGCGGCTGGCCCCGGTCCCGCCCTTTCGCCGTTTCCAAGGGGGCTGCGCCCCCTTGCACCCCCCTTGCCGCGCTTCGCGCGGACAGGGGTCCGGGGCGGAGCCCCGGGGAACGGTGGAAGGGCGGGGTCGGGGAATGACTCCTACGCCGCGGCGGCCAGTTCGGCCGGGGCCGCGATCGCCGTCAGCAGGGTGACGATGCGCTCCGACGCGCGCCCGTCCCCGAAGGGGCTCGGCAGGGTGGCGAGCCGTGCCAGCCCCGCCGGGCCCTCGGCCAGGCGGCGCCGGGCCGCCGCACCGATCCCGGGCCCCGGCTCCACCAGCTCCGCGAAGTCCGCCATGGCCTCCGGCCGCTCCGTGGAGCGCCGCACCACGACCAGTGGCCGGCCGAGGACGGTGCACTCCTCCTGGATGCCGCCGGAGTCGGAGACGAGCAGTGCCGCGTGCCGGGCGAGGCCGAGGAACTCGGCGTAGCCGAGCGGCGCGGTGACGGTCAGCGGGGCGAGGAGGCCGCCGAGGCCGGCGGCCTCGATGCGGCCGCGGGTGCGCGGGTGCAGCGGCAGCAGGACGGGCCGGTCGGCCGAGGCCAGGGCGCCGAGCTCGGTGAGGACGGCCCGCAGGGCGGCCGTGGAGTCGGTGTTCTCGGGCCGGTGCACGGTGGCCAGGACGTAGCCGTCGGCCACGAGCCCGTGACTCTGCAGGAGCGCGGCGCGCTCCGCGGCGGCGGGCAGCTGCCCGTGGACGGCCTCGACGACCGTGTTGCCGGTGACGGCGATGCGCGCGTCGTCGATGCCTTCGGCGAGCAGGTTGGCCCGGTTGTCCTCGGTGGCGGCGCACAGCACGTCGGCGATGCGGTCGATCAGGACGCGGTTGTGCTCCTCGGGCATGTTGCGGTCGTGGCTGCGCAGGCCGGCCTCGACGTGCAGCAGCGGGATGCCGCGGGCGTTGGCGGCCAGGGCGCCGGCGAGGGCGGCGTTGGTGTCGCCCTGGACGACGACGGCCAGCGGCGGCTCGGCGGTGAAGAGGTCGTCGAGCTGGGCCAGGGCGGCGGAGATCTGGACGGCGCGGGGCTGTCCGCCGACGCCGGTGAGGAAGGTCGGCTCGGGCAGGCCCAGCTCGGTCAGGAAGCGGCCGGAGAGGTTCTCGTCGTAGTGCTGCCCGGTGTGGACGAGGTGCGCGGCGGGGCCGAGGAGGCGCACGAGGTCGGTGAGCTTGACGAGCTCGGGGCGGGTGCCGAGGACGATCGCGACGCTGCGCGGGGGCAGGGACAGCACGAGAAGGACTCCTGGAGCGGACGACGACGGCGAACGCTCACGAGCCTGTGGTGCGTCGGTTGCGGGGCGGGAGGGTCTTCGGTTGCCGGACGGTTGCGAACGGATGATCGGGGACCTTGGTCCCGGTGCGGTCAGGGACCTTCGTCCCCCGGCGGCCGGTAGCGGTAGCCGAGGCCGCGCACGGCCTCCAGCGGGTCGGCGGCCTCGTCGCCCGCGGCCTGGCGCAGTTTGCGGCGCAGCCGCAGCACCGCGAACTTCACCCGTTCCCGGCCGGTGCCCTCCGGGTCGTCCCAGACGCGGTCCAGCAGCTGCTCGGTGGTGATCACCCGGCCGCGGTTGCGGACGAGGAGCTGCAGCAGCCGGTACTCGATGTCGCTGAGCCGGGTCTCGTGGCCCTGCCAGATCGCCGAGCGGCGTTCGGGCACCAGGCGCAGCCCGTCCTCGCCGTGGTTCTCGCCCGCCCAGCGGGCGGGGGCGCTGCGGCGCAGCAGCGCCTCGACGCGGGCGAGGAGCTCGTCGTTGCCGAAGGGCTTGGGAAGGTAGTCGTCGGCGCCGGCGCGCAGGCCGCGTACGCGGTCGCTCTCGGCGCCGCGCGCGGTGAGCAGCAGGACGGGCAGGTCGGACATGTCGCGGGTGCGCTCCAGCACGTCCCAGCCGTCGAGGCCGGGCAGGCCGATGTCGAGGATCATCAGGGCGGGGCGTTCGGCGAACAGCAGCCGCAGGGCCTCGCGGCCGTCCTCGGCGTGCAGGGCCTCGTAGCCGTTGCGGGCGAGCAGGACGCGTACGGCCAGGGCCAGGTCGGGGTCGTCCTCGACGAGAAGGACGCGGGTCATGGCGCTCCTCCGGCCGGGTCGGCGGCGTGGGGTCCGGCAGCGGGTCCGGCAGCGGGTCCGGCGACCGGCAGCCGGATGCGGAAGGCCGCGCCCTCGCCGGCCCGGCCGCCGGCGGTGATGGTGCCGGCGTGGAGTTCGACGACGGTGCGGGCGATGGCCAGGCCCAGGCCGGTGCCGGGGTAGCCGCCGGAGCGGGCGTTGGGGGCGCGGACGAAGCCGGTGAAGATCTCGTGGCGGGACTCCTCGGGGATGCCGATGCCGGTGTCGGTGACCTCGATGTCCCAGTGCACCCCGCGCAGGGCCGCGGCGATGCCGATGCGGCCGCCGGGCGGGGTGAACTTGGCGGCGTTCTCCAGCAGGTTTCCCAGTACGTGCCGCAGCCGGTGCGCGTCGCCGCGCAGGGTGGGTCCGGGCGCGCAGTCCAGGACGGCGAACAGGCCGGCGCGCTCGATGGCGGGCATGTGTTCCAGGAGGGCGTCCAGGAGCAGCTGCGGCACGTCGATGTCGCCGAGCTCCAGTCCGGGCTCGGCTCCCGGGGCCCGCATCCGGGTGGTCAGCAGCAGGTCGGAGATCACCCGCTGCATGCGTTCGGCGTTGCGCCGGATGGCCTGCAGGAAGGACTGCTGCTCGTCGGTGAGGGTGCCGAAGGACGGGTCGGCGAGGAGCTCGCCGAAGCTGCTGATGGACGACAGGGGGGTGCGCAGCTCGTGGGAGGCGGCGGCGGTGAAGGCGTTGCGCTGCCGGGCCAGCTCGGTCAGGGCCCGGTTGTCGCGCTCCAGGTCGCGCTCGCGGCGTTTGGCGGCGGTGATGTCGGTGAAGACCCACAGGGCGCCCAGGTACGCGTCCCCGTCGCGCAGGGGCTCGACCTCGCGGCGGACGACGCGGCCGTCGGCGAGCGGCAGCTCGGCGACCCGGTGCACATGGACGCCGGGGGTCGGGGCCGCGCCGCTGCCGGGGCCCGGCACGCCGAACAGCTCGGTGAAGCGGCGGTTGACGGCCAGGACCTCGTCGGTGGGGCCCTGCAGGAGGGCGCCGCCGGGCAGCGCCTCCAGGACCGCCTGCAGGACGGCCTGCAGCCGGTCCGGGTCCTTCGGGCCCCCGGACGCCGATGCCATCGTCTCCCAACGTAGGGCAAAGCGGATCAATCCGCTCCCCTTGGCGCCGGGGGCGCCCCGGCCCCGCGGCCGCCCGGGGTCCGTAGACTGGTCGCCGTGAGCGAGCGCCCCATGAACGACGACAACGGCGATACCGGACGTGACGAGGCCGGTGAAACCGGCGGAAACGACGCGAACGAGACGTTCGAGGAGATCGTCGAGACCGAGACCGGCCGTGACCCCGACCTGGCCGTGATCGAGGCCGGCAGCCGGACCCTGCGCACCCAGGCCGGGCCGCCGCAGGGCGACGGCGTGCCCGCCCGTCCGGAGGACCCCGAGGTCGACCGGGCGCTGCGCGAGGTGGAGGCCGAGCTCGCCGGGCGCTGGGGCGAGACCAAGCTCGACCCCTCGCTGGGCCGCATGGAGGCCCTCATGGACATCCTGGGCCAGCCGCAGCGCGCCTACCCCGCCATCCACATCACCGGCACCAACGGCAAGACCAGCACCGCCCGCATGATCGAGGCGCTGCTGGGCGCCTTCGACCTGCGCACCGGCCGCTACACCAGCCCGCACGTGCAGTCGGTCACCGAGCGCATCAGCCTGGACGGCGCGCCGATCGCCGCCGAGCGCTTCATCGAGACCTACCGCGACATCGAGCCGTACGTGCGCATGGTCGACGAGCGCGAGGAGTTCCGGCTCTCCTTCTTCGAGGTCCTCACGGGCATGGCGTACGCCGCCTTCGCCGACGCGCCGGTCGACGTGGCCGTCGTCGAGGTGGGCATGGGCGGCACCTGGGACGCCACCAACGTCGTCGACGGCACCGTGGCCGTGGTCACGCCGATAGCGCTCGACCACACCGACCGGCTGGGCACCACGCCCGCCGAGATCGCCACCGAGAAGGCCGGCATCATCAAGACCGGCGCCACCGCGGTGGTCGCCCAGCAGCCCGTGGACGCCGCCCAGGTGCTCCTCAAGCACGCCGTCGAGGTGGACGCCACGGTCGCCCGCGAGGGCATGGAGTTCGGCGTCGTCTCCCGCGAGGTCGCCGTCGGCGGCCAGCTGCTGACCCTGCGCGGCCTGGGCGGCGAGTACGAGGACGTCTTCCTGCCGCTGTACGGGGCGCACCAGGCGCACAACGCCGCCGTCGCGCTGGCCGCCGTCGAGGCCTTCTTCGGCATCGGCTCGCAGCACGCCCGGCCGCTGGACATCGACACCGTGCGCCGCGCCTTCGCCTCCGTCACCTCCCCGGGCCGCCTGGAGGTCGTGCGCCGCAGCCCCACCGTCGTCCTGGACGCCGCGCACAACCCGGCCGGCGCGCAGGCCACGGCCGAGGGCATCACCGAGGCGTTCGGCTTCAGCCGCCTGATCGGCGTCGTCGGCACCAGCGGCGACAAGGACGTCAAGGGCCTGCTCGAGGCCTTCGAGCCGGTCTTCGCCGAGGTCGTCGTCACCCGCAACTCCACCCCGCGCGCCATGGACGTCGACGAGCTGGCCGCCCTGGCGGTCGAGGTCTTCGGCGCCGAGCGCGTGCAGGTCGAGCCGCGCCTGGACGACGCGCTGGAGGCGGCGATCACCCTGGCCGAGGAGGAGGACGAGTACGCCGGCGCCGGCGTCCTGGTCACCGGCTCGGTCGTCACGGTCGGCGAGGCCCGGCTGCTGCTGAAGGGCAGGGGCTGACGATGCGGACGCTGTGCGCGAGCACCCTGATCGGTGAATTCTTCGTCATCGGCTTCGCGGGCCTGGTGGCCATGCAGACCTCCGACCTGTCCACGGGCACGGTCTGGGCCGTCAGCGGCACGGCCATGGTGCTCAGCGTGCTGCTGTGCGGCATGCTCACCCGGCCCGGCGGCGTGGCCCTGGGCTGGGCGCTGCAGCTGGGGCTGATCGCGAGCGGTCTGGTCGTGCCGATGATGTTCATCCTCGGCGCGGTCTTCGCCGGCCTGTGGTGGACCTCGGTCCACTTCGGCCGCAAGGTCGACGAGGCCAAGGCCCGCTTCGCGGCCGCCCAGGCGGAGGCGCAGTAGCCGGATTGTCGGTGCGGCGCACCCTGCCTGTACCCTTCCGCCCAACCGGGCACGATCACCTTTACGAGTCCCCTCCAAGGAGCCGCAGCATGAGCCAGCGCACCCTCGTCCTCCTCAAGCCGGACGCGGTCCGCCGCGGGCTGATCGGCGAGATCATCGCCCGTATCGAGCGCAAGGCCGGCTGGACGATCTCCGCGCTGGAGCTGCGCACGCTGGACCGCGGCACCCTTGAGCAGCACTACGCCGAGCACGTGGGCCGCGACTTCTACGAGCCGCTGATGGGCTTCATGTCCTCCGGCCCCGTCGTCGCCCTGGTCGTCGAGGGCGAGCGCGTGATCGAGGGCGTGCGGGCGCTGGCCGGCCCGACCGACCCGATCTCGGCCGCTCCCGGCTCCATCAGGGGTGACTTCGGCACCATCACGCGCGAGAACCTCATCCATGCCTCGGACTCCGAGGGCTCCGCGGAGCGGGAAATCAAGATTTTCTTTCCCGGCCTCTCCTGAAACCGGCGGATACGGCGGATACGAACGCCCATTCTGATCAGGGGCGACCGATTTCCTTTCGGTCGCCCCCCGGCATATGCGCGCCGAACGAGGGAACCTCTCACTCCGACACGACGTCACCATTACTGGGGCCGGCTCGTGTTCCGCCGACAATGGCGGAGGAACCCTCGCGCCGCGTCCGACCGGTCGAGACTACGATGAAGCCTCCGCGCCCGCAGCGCACCACACCTGCCGACCTCGAGTAAGCGATCGCTCAAACTGGGAAGGCCAGACGCATCCTCATGGGGAACAACATGTCGTTCATCGGCCGTGACATGGCTGTCGACCTCGGGACCGCCAACACGCTGGTGTACGTCAGAGGCCGGGGGATCGTTCTCAACGAACCGTCAGTCGTCGCGATCAATACGAACACCGGTGGCATCCTGGCGGTCGGTGCCGAGGCCAAGAAGATGATCGGCCGGACCCCCGGCAACATCGTCGCGGTGCGCCCGCTCAAGGACGGTGTGATCGCCGACTTCGAGATCACCGAGCGCATGCTGCGCTACTTCATCCTGAAAATCCACAAGCGCCGCTGGATGGCCCGTCCGCGTGTCGTGGTGTGCGTGCCCTCCGGCATCACCGGCGTCGAGCGCCGCGCCGTGATCGAGGCCTCCACCCAGGCCGGTGCGCGTCAGGTGCACATCATCGAGGAGCCCATGGCGGCGGCCATCGGCTCCGGCCTGCCCGTCCACGAGGCCACCGGCAACATGGTCGTCGACATCGGCGGCGGCACCACCGAGGTGGCCGTGATCTCCCTGGGCGGCATCGTCACCGCGCAGTCCATCCGGGTCGCCGGCGACGAGCTGGACAACGCGATCATCCAGCACATCAAGAAGGAGTACAGCCTCCTGCTGGGCGAGCGCACCGCCGAACAGATCAAGATCACCATCGGCTCCGCCTACGACCTGGAGCAGGACGAGCACACCGAGATCCGCGGCCGCGACCTCGTCAGCGGGCTGCCCAAGACCGTGGTCATCTCCGCCGCGGAGGTCCGCAAGGCCATCGAGGAGCCGGTCAACTCCATCGTCGACGCCGTCAAGACCACCCTCGACAAGTGCCCGCCCGAGCTGTCGGGTGACGTGATGGACCGCGGCATCGTTCTCACCGGAGGCGGCGCCCTGCTGCGCGGCCTGGACGAGCGGCTGCGCCGGGAGACCGGCATGCCCATCCACATCGCCGAGGACCCGCTGGACTCCGTCGCCCTCGGCTCGGGCAAGTGCGTGGAGGAGTTCGAGGCCCTGCAGCAGGTGCTCGACGCCCAGCCGCGCCGCTAGCGGTCGGGCGGCCACCGACGGCGGCAATCCCCTTGCCGCCGAAACAAACTGATATACAGGCAGAACGCTCCCTAATGACCGTCCGGACCCGCAGCCGGGCGGTCCGACGAGAAGGGCACGCCGCCGCACGTGAGGGACACACGAGAGAGCCGGCTGCTGCTGGTGTTGCTGATCGCGATCGCCTTCGCGCTGATCACGGTCGACATCCGCGGTGGTGAACAGTCCCCGCTCGACGGTGTCCGCCACGCCGCCGCCTCCGCCTTCGGCCCCGTGGAGAAGGGCGTGGCGGCGGCGGTGGACCCGGTCGGCGACGCCGTCGCCGCCGTCCGCGACTCCGGCGACCGCAGCAGCCGCATCGCCGAACTCGAACGGGAGAACACCGCCCTCAAGCAGCGCCTCGGCAGCGACGACCGCAACCGCGGCCGCACGCGCGAGCTCGACGCCCTGCTGAAGACCGCCGGCCGCGGCCAGTACGGGATCAAGGGCGCCCAGGTCATCGCCATAGGAGCGGCCCAGGGCTTCTCCTGGACCGTCACCATCGACATCGGCAGCGACGACGGCGTCCGCCGCGACATGACCGTCATCAACGGCGACGGCCTCGTCGGCCGCGTCACCACCGTCGCCCCGGGCACCTCCACCGTCCTGCTGGCCAGCGATCCCAAGTTCACCGTCGGCACCCGCATGGAGAAGACCGGTGAACTCGGCTTCGCCGGCGGCCAGGGCGACAGCGCCCTGCGCGTGGAACTGCTCAACGGCAAGGCCGCCGTCCACAAGGGCGACCGCCTGGTCACCTTCGGCTCCAGCAAGGACAAGCCCTTCGTGCCCGGCGTCCCCGTCGGCGAGGTGGTGCGCGTCGAGCCCTCCGCCGGTGGCCTGACCCGCACCCTGCAGGTGCGTCCCTTCGTCGGCTTCAGCAAGCTCGACATCGTCGGCGTCGTCGTCGAGGCCCCTCGTGACGATCCGCGCGACACCGTCCTGCCGCCCAAGCCGGAGGCGCCCAAGCCGGCCCCCACCGTGACCGTCACCGTCACCGTCACCCCCAGCCCGAGCGCCAAGCCCCAGGACTGACGACATGCGCCTGAACCGGATCCTGCTCTCGACCGTGCTCGTCGTGGTGGCCCTGGTCCTCCAGGTGAGCGTCTTCGCCCGGCTCCACCTGCCCGGCGCCGTCCCGGACCTGATGCTCCTGGTGGTCGTCGGCCTCGGCCTGGTCTACGGCCACACCGCCGGCTGCCTCATCGGCTTCGGCGCCGGCCTGCTCGCCGACCTCGCCCCGCCCGCCGACCACGCCACCGGCCGCTACGCGCTCGTCCTGTGCGTCATCGGCTACCTCGTGGGCCTGGCCAAGCCCGAGACCGGCCGGGTGCGCTCGGCCACCGTGCCCATGGTCGCCGTGGTGGGCGCGGCCGTGCTCTCCACGCTGCTGTACGCGGGCGTGGGCTCGCTGGTCGGCGACACCGCGGCCCGGCACGTGGGGCTGAGCGGGCTGGTGCTCACCGCCGCCGCGTACGACCTGCTGCTGGCGCCGTTCACCGTCCCGCTGGTCATGGCGCTGGCCCGGCAGACCGCCGGGGACCCGCTCACCGGCGACGGCACGCCCGTGGCGGCCGCGAGCGAGAACACCTACCGGCCCCGCTCCGCCGGCACCTTCCGCATCGGCCGCACCCGCCGCTCCCGGCTCGGCGGCCGCCGCGGCCTGATGGGCACGCAGCGCAGCGGGCTGCTCGCTGGACAGGGGAGGAAGCAGAAGATCAAGGGGGTGCGGCGGCTTTGAGGAACCTTCGCGAAGCGGGCCGGAGGGTGACGATCCGGCTGGTTGTCATCCAGGTCCTGGTCTTCTCGCTCCTGCTCACCCTCGCCGGCCGGCTGTGGTACCTGCAGATCCGCAACGGCGACCAGTACACCGCCGAGGCGGCCAGCAACCACATCCAGCAGGTCGTCGCCCCCGCCACCCGCGGCTCGATCCTCGACGCCCGCGGCGTGCCGCTCGCCGACAACGAGACCCGCCTGGTGGTCTCGGCCAACCGCACCGACCTGATGCGGATGAAGGACAAGGGCAGGGGCGTGCTCACCCGCCTCGCCGGCGTGCTCGGCCTCAAGCCCGAGGACGTCGCCGCCAAGGTGCGGCTGTGCGACGCGAAGACCCCCAAGCCCTGCTGGGCCGGCTCGCCCTACCAGCCGATCCCCATCACCGACGAGGCCACCACCCAGCAGGCGCTGCAGATCCGCGAGCGCCAGGAGGACTTCCCCGGCATCACCGCCGAGCCCACCGCCGTACGCCGCTACCCCGGGCCCGGCGGCTCCAACACCGCACAGGTCCTCGGCTACCTCTCGCCCGTGACGGACGAGGAGATCACCAAGGCCAAGAAGAGCCGCTCCCCGCTGCTGCGCTCCGACCAGGTCGGCCGCAGCGGCCTGGAGCGGCAGTACGACACGGCGCTGCGCGGCAAGGCCGGCGTGACCCGCTACGAGGTCGACAACCTCGGCCGCGTCATCGGCAAGGCCAGGAGCGACAAGGCCCAGCCCGGCTCCAACATCGTCACCAGCATCGATGCCCGGGTGCAGGCCATAGCGGAACGCGAGCTCGACCAGGCGATGAAGGACGCCCGCAAGGAGGTCGACCGCAACACCGGCACCACCTACAAGGCCGATGCCGGAGCCGTGGTGGTGATGGAGTCGAAGACCGGGCGCGTCGTCGCCATGGCCTCCAACCCCACCTACGACCCCAACGCCTGGGTCGGCGGCATCTCCGCCAAGGACTACAAGGCCCTCACCGGCGAGGACTCCGGCTTCCCGCTGCTCAACCGCGCCATCCAGGGCCAGGCCGCCCCCGGCTCCATCTTCAAGGTCATCAGCACCACGGCCGCCGTCAACGCCGGCTACTCCTTCACCGACCACTACAACTGCTCCAGCTCGTACAGCATCGGCAGCCAGGTCTTCAAGAACTTCGAGTCCAAGGGCTACGGCCCCATCGACCTCGGCCAGGCGCTGGAGGTCTCCTGCGACACCGTCTTCTACGACCTGGCCTACCGCCAGTGGCAGAAGGACGGCGGCAACAATCCCAAGCACCCGGCGGACTGGTTCTACAAGACCGCCCACCAGTTCGGCCTCGGCAAGGAGACCGGCATCGACCTGCCCAACGAGGTGCGCGGCCGCGTCCCCGACCGGGAGTGGAAGAAGCGCTACTGGGAGGCCAACAAGGACACCTGGTGCAAGCAGGGCAACGACGAGAGCTACGCCGGGAAGATCGCCCAGGAGAACTGCGTCTCCGGCATGCGCATGCGCGCCGGTGACTCCGTCAACTACTCCATCGGCCAGGGCGACACCCTCGTCACCCCCATCCAGATGGCCACCATCTACGCGGCCATCGCCAACGGCGGCACCCTGTACAACCCCACCATCGGCAAGGCGGTCATCAGCCCCGACGGCAGGAGCGTGAAGGAGATCCCGCCCACCGCCCACGGGAAGCTGCCCTTCGACGGCAGGCTGCGCGACCAGCTCGACGCCGCGCTCGCCGGCGTCGCCACCCGCGGCACCGCGGCCTGGCGGTTCGAGGGCTGGCCGCAGAAGCAGATCGCCATGCACGCCAAGACGGGTACCGCCGAGGTCTACGGCAAGCAGACCACCTCGTGGTTCGCCACCTACACCGACGACTACACGGTCGTGATGACGATCTCCCAGGGCGGCACCGGCTCCGGCGCCTCCGGCCCGGCCGTGCGCAAGATCTACAACGCGCTGTACGGCGTCGACGACCAGGGCAAGATCGACGAGAAGAAGGCCCTGCTGCCGCACCCGGAGACCAAGCTGCCGAAGATCGACAAGGACGGCACCATCGAGGCCCAGCCCATGCCCTCGCCCAGCCCGTCCGCCTCCGACTCCGCCTCGCCCTCGGCCTCCCCGTCCGACGGCGCGCCGTCCGACCCGGCGGAGCCCTCGCCCGAGGCCCCCGGCCGCAGGGAGGACACCCTCCGATGAGCACCACCGAGGGCTACCGCGTCCGCCGCTTCAGCCCCGAGCGCGGCACCTGGTCCCGGCTGACCGCGCGCGACTCCGTCGTACGCCGCCTGGACTGGGTGATGCTGCTCGCCGCCCTGGCGCTGTCCGGCATCGGCACCCTGCTCGTGTACTCCGCCACCCGCAACCGCACCGAGCTCAATCAGGGCGACCCGTACTACTTCCTGCTGCGCAACGTCCTCAACACCGGCATAGGGCTCGCCCTCGCCGTCGGCGCGGTCTGGCTCGGCCACCGCTCGCTGCGCGGCGCCGTGCCGATCCTCTACGGCGTCTCGGTGCTGTTCACCCTGGCCGTCCTGACCCCGCTCGGCGCCACCATCAACGGCGCCCGCTCCTGGATCCAGCTCGGCGGGGGCTTCTCCATCCAGCCCTCCGAATTCACCAAGATCACCATCACGCTGGGCATGGCCATGCTGCTCGCCGGCAAGGTCGATGGCGGCGAACGCCGCCACCCCGACCACCGCACCGTCGTCCAGGCCCTGGGCCTCGCCGGCCTGCCCATCGCCGTCATCCTGCTCATGCCCGACCTCGGCTCCGTCATGGTGCTCGTGGTCATCGTCCTGGCCGTGCTGCTCGCCTCCGGCGCCTCCAACCGCTGGATCGCAGGGCTCCTGGGCGCCGGCGTCATCGGCTGCGTCCTCGTCTGGCAGCTCGGCGTCCTCGACGAGTACCAGATCAACCGCTTCGCCGCCTTCGCCAACCCCGCCCTCGACCCCTCCGGCGTCGGCTACAACACCAACCAGGCCCGCATCGCCATCGGCTCCGGCGGCCTGACGGGCTCCGGCCTCTTCCACGGCTCCCAGACCACCGGCCAGTTCGTCCCCGAACAGCAGACCGACTTCATCTTCACCGTCGCCGGCGAGGAACTCGGCTTCCTCGGCGCCGGCACCATCATCTTCCTGCTCGGCGTCGTCCTCTGGCGCGCCTGCCGGATCGCCCGTGAGACCACCGAGCTCTACGGCACCATCGTGGCCGCCGGAATCATCGCCTGGTTCGCCTTCCAGAGCTTCGAGAACATCGGCATGACCCTCGGGATCATGCCCGTCACCGGCCTGCCCCTGCCCTTCGTCTCCTACGGCGGCTCCTCCATGTTCGCCGCGTGGATAGCTGTCGGCCTCCTGCAGTCCATCAAGGCGCAACGACCGGTGTCCGCCTGAGGCTGCCCACGACGGCGTTCGCGCACTAGATTCGGCGTCATGGCGGACACCGTGCGAGAGATCGAGCGGAAGTACGAAGCCGAGAACGACAGTGGCAGGGCCCACCTGCCCGACCTCAGCGGCGCCGGGCCCGTCGCCGCCGTCACCCACCAGGAGACGGTCGAGCTCGACGCCGTCTACTACGACACCGCCGACCTGCGCCTGGCCGCGGCCGGCATCACCCTGCGCCGCCGCAGCGGCGGCACCGACGCGGGCTGGCACCTGAAACTGCCCGTCGCCCCCGGGGTACGGGACGAGATCCGCGTCCCCCTCGGCGAGCGCGTCCCGCCCCGGCTGGCGGGGCTCGTCCGCTCCCGTACGCGCGAGGAGGCGCTGCTGCCCCTCGTACGGATCGTCACGCGCCGCGCGGTCCAGCACCTCCTCGCCGCCGACGGCACGCTGCTGGCCGAGGCCAGTACGGATGCGGTCACCGCCGAGCGGCCGGACGGCGACCGGGGGCCCCTGCAATGGACCGAGGCCGAGGTCGAACTCGCCCCGGGCGGCGACCCCGCCCTCCTCGACACCCTCGAACCCCACCTGCGCAAAGCCGGACTGCGGCCCTCCCCGGCCCCCAGCAAACTCGCCCGCGCCCTGGACGGACTGGGCCTTGCCCACCCGGCCCCGCAGCCCCCCGCCGAGCCGGCCACGGCCGGCGAACACATACTCGCCTACCTGCGCGAACACGCCGAAACCGTCGTCGCCCTCGACCCGGGCGCACGGCTGGGCACCGAGGACGCCGTCCACCAGATGCGGGTGGCCACCCGGCGGCTGCGCAGCGCCCTGCGCACCTACGGCAAGATCCTCGACCGGCGCGCGACCGACCCGATCGGCGAGGAACTCAAATGGCTCGCCGCGCAACTCGGCGTCGACCGCGACCGCGAAGTACTCGTGGAACGCCTGCGCGAAGCACTGGAGGACGTGCCGCGACCGCTGGTGCGCGGGCCGGTACGGGCCCGGCTGCGCATCTGGGCCACCCGCAATCGGGCCGAAACGCGGCGGCAAGTGACCGCCGTACTGGACGGCAAGCGCTACCTCGCCCTGCTCGAAGCGCTCGACGCCCTCCTCGCCGACCCACCCCTGCGGCCCGCCGCGGGGCGCCCCGCGGAACCGGTGCTCACCAAGGCCCTCCGGCGCGACCACGCGCGCCTGGCGGCACGCGTGGAGCACGCCCTGGCCACGGAACCGGGCCGGGCCCGGGACCTCGCCCTGCACGAGGCCCGCAAGGCCGCCAAACGCGCCCGCTACGCGGCGGAGGCCGCGACCCCGGCGCTGGGCAAGCCGGCGAAGCGCTTCGCGCGGGACGTGAAGGCGGTGCAGACGGTGCTGGGCGACCACCAGGACAGCGTCCTGACCCGCACGGCCCTGCAGACGATCGCCGCCCAGGCGGCGGTGGCGGGAGAGGCGACGTTCACGTACGGGCTGCTGTACGGCAGGGAGGAGCACCGGGCGGCGGAGGACGAACGGGAGCTGGCGGGCGCCTGGGCCCAGGTGCGTCCCCTGCCGTGACGGGGGCGCGCCTGCGGCGAGCCGAGCCCCGGCCCCGCCCTTTCACCGTTTCCTAGCGGGGCTGCGCCCCCTAGCACCCCCGGGACCGGGCTCCGCCCGGTGTCCTCAAACGCCGGACGGGCTGAAATCAGCCCGTCCGGCGTTTGAGGACCGGGGGTCCGGGGGCGGAGCCCCCGGGAAACGGTGAAAGGGCGGGGCCGGGGAAAGATCACCGCGCAGGCACCGCAGGCGGGCACGTTACTCTTGAGGGTCACCCCTGTCAGCTCACGAAGGTCCAGCGATGTCTGTCGAGTCGGTTTTCCCGCAGCTCGAAGCCCTGCTCCCGCATGTGCAGAAGCCGATCCAGTACGTAGGCGGCGAGCTCAACTCCACCGTCAAGCCGTGGGACGAGTGCGACGTCCGCTGGGCCCTGATGTACCCGGACGCGTACGAGGTCGGTCTGCCCAACCAGGGCGTCATGATCCTCTACGAGGTCCTCAACGAGCAGCAGGGCGTGCTCGCCGAGCGCACCTACAGCGTGTGGCCGGACCTGGAAGCGCTGATGCGCGAGCACGACGTGCCGCAGTTCACGGTGGACTCGCACCGTCCCGTCGGCGCGTTCGACGTGTTCGGCCTGAGCTTCTCCACCGAGCTGGGCTACACCAACATGCTCACGGCGCTGGAGCTCGGCGGCATTCCGCTGGAGGCCAAGGACCGCACGATCGACCACCCGGTGGTCGTGGCCGGCGGGCACGCCGCGTTCAACCCCGAGCCGATCGCGGACTTCATCGACTGCGCCGTCATCGGTGACGGCGAGCAGGCCGTCCTGGAGATCACGAAGATCATCCGGGAGTGGAAGGCCGAGGGCCGTCCCGGCGGCCGCGACGAGCTGCTGCTGCGCCTGGCGAAGACCGGCGGCGTGTACGTGCCGCGCTTCTACGACGTGGAGTACCTGGCCGACGGCCGCATCGGGCGCGTCGTGCCCAACCGCTCCGGCGTGCCGTGGCGCGTGTCCAAGCACACCGTGATGGACCTCGACGAGTGGCCGTACCCGAAGCAGCCGCTGGTGCCGCTGGCCGAGACCGTGCACGAGCGGATGTCCGTGGAGATCTTCCGCGGCTGCACCCGTGGCTGCCGCTTCTGCCAGGCCGGCATGATCACCCGCCCGGTGCGCGAGCGCAGCATCACCGGCATCGGCGAGATGGTGGAGAAGGGCCTGAAGGCCACCGGCTTCGAGGAGGTCGGCCTGCTGTCGCTGTCCTCGGCCGACCACACCGAGATCGGTGAGGTCGCCAAGGGCCTGGCCGACCGGTACGAGGAGGACAAGATCGGTCTCTCCCTGCCGTCGACCCGCGTGGACGCCTTCAACGTCGACCTCGCCAACGAGCTCACGCGCAACGGCCGCCGTTCCGGCCTGACCTTCGCCCCCGAGGGCGGCTCCGAGCGCATGCGCAAGGTCATCAACAAGATGGTCTCGGAGGAGGACCTGATCCGCACCGTCGCCACCGCGTACGGCAACGGCTGGCGTCAGGTGAAGCTGTACTTCATGTGCGGCCTGCCCACCGAGACCGACGAGGACGTGCTGCAGATCGCGGACATGGCGATGAACGTGATCGCCAAGGGCCGCGAGGTCTCCAAGTCCAACGACATCCGCTGCACCGTCTCCATCGGCGGCTTCGTGCCCAAGCCGCACACGCCGTTCCAGTGGGCGCCGCAGCTGTCCGCCGAGGAGACCGACGCGCGGCTGGAGAAGCTGCGCGACAAGATCCGCGGCGACAAGAAGTACGGCCGCTCGATCGGCTTCCGCTACCACGACGGCAAGCCCGGCATCATCGAGGGCCTGCTCTCGCGCGGCGACCGCCGCGTGGGCGCCGTGATCCGCGCCGTCTATGAGGACGGCGGCCGCTTCGACGGCTGGCGCGAGCACTTCAGCTACGACCGCTGGATGAAGTGCGCCGAGGCGACGCTGCCCACCATGGGCGTCGACGTCGACTGGTACACCACGCGCGAGCGCACGTACGAGGAGGTCCTGCCCTGGGACCACCTGGACTCCGGCCTGGACAAGGACTGGCTCTGGGAGGACTGGCAGGACGCCCTCGACGAGACCGAGGTCGAGGACTGCCGCTGGACGCCCTGCTTCGACTGCGGCGTGTGCCCGGCGATGCAGACCGAGATCCAGATCGGCCCGACCGGCAAGAAGCTTCTGCCGCTCTCGGTCGTCAAGTAGCGAATATGTTCGGGCGAGGGTCCTGCCAGGTCGGCGGGGCCCTCGCTGCACGTACTCTAGGTAGCAGTACGACCGCACTCACGAAGGACTAGAACACTGGGCAAGCGACAGCCCGAAGGCCCGCCGCCGGCACCCGTGGTGCAGCGCATCCGCCTGCGCTACACCAAGCGCGGCCGCCTGAGGTTCACCAGCCACCGCGATTTCCAGCGCGCCTTCGAGCGGGCGTTGCGCCGTGCCGAGGTGCCCATGGCCTACTCGGCCGGCTTCACCCCGCACCCCAAGGTGTCGTACGCGAACGCCGCGCCGACCGGTACCGCCAGCGAGGCCGAGTACCTGGAGATCCAGCTCGCCGAGGCCCGCGAGCCGGCGCTGCTGCGCACGCTGCTCGACGACTCGCTGCCCGACGGGCTCGACGTCGTCGACGCCGTGGAGGCGCACACCTCCTCGTTCGCCGACCGGCTGCAGGCCTCCGTGTGGGAGATGCGGCTCGACGGCGTGGACGTCGCGGACGCCGAGCGCGCCGTGGCGGCGTTCCTCGCCGCGGACGCGGTGGAGGTGCAGCGCCGCACCAAGAACGGCATGCGCACCTTCGACGCACGGGGCGCCGTGTGCCGACTCGAGGCGCTCGACGCTCCGGCCGATAGGCCGGGCAACGGTGCCTGTGCGATACTGCGGCTGGTAGTTCGGCATGCGACACCTGCCGTACGACCCGACGACGTCCTGTCCGGTCTCCGCGCTGTGGCCGACCTGGCGCCGCCGGTCCCCGCTGCGGTGACCAGGCTGGCGCAGGGGCTGCTCGATGAGGAGTCCGGCACGGTGACCGATCCGCTCGCGCCCGACCGCGACGCCGCCCCGGCCGCTGCACCCACGGCCGCCGGGCCGGGAGCCGCGTAGCAGGTGCCGGAAGGTTCCCTTTGGGACGGCCGCCGACGCGCCGCCGCGCCACCAGGGAGCCACCCGGTCCGGCAGGCGCACTGACCAGGAGACTTTCGCCGGTGCCGTCGAGATACGGACCCGGCGAGTGAGACGACAGCTCCCGTGCGGCGACCGCGCCCCGGACTGCGGTACCGCGCTCATCACGCGGCGCGGCGGCCGGAGAACGGCGCGGCGCCCGGGAGCGTGACGGGAGAACCGCCCGCATGCTCGATTCCACTGAGCCCATGGGGCCGGAGGGCGCACACAGCGTCGCCGGCAACAACAACGACAACAGCCCCAGCGACACGCTGCCGCCGAGGCGCCGCCGCCGTGCGGCGTCCCGCCCGGCCGGCCCGCCCGCCGGGGCTGCCGCCGAGCCGGTCACCGGTTCGGCCCCCGAGGCCGCCGCCGAGCCGGCCGCCGCCGCGGAGACCCCCGCGCGGCCCCGCCGCCGCGTGACCCGCAAGACCACTGCCGCCGCCGAGGCGCCGGCACAGGCCGAGCCCGCCGAGGCCGTGGCCGAGGCCGCGGCGGCCGCCGCCCGTACGCCGCGCCGCCGGGCCACCCGCAAGGCCGCCGAACCGGCCGCCGAGGCCGCCCCTGCCGAGGCCCCGGAGGCTGCCGAGGCCGCCGCCGAGGCGCCGGCACAGGCCGAGCCGGCCGGGGCCGCCGCCGAGGAGGCGGCGGCCGCCGCCCGTACGCCGCGCCGCCGGGCCACCCGCAAGGCCGCCGCACCGGCTGCCGAGGCCGCCCCTGCCGAGGCCCCGGAGGCTGCCGAGGCCGCCGCCGAGGAGGCACCCGCCGCCCGTACGCCGCGCCGCCGGGCCACCCGCAAGGCCGCCGAGCCGGCCGTGACCGCCGAGGCCGCCCCCGAGCAGCCCGCCGCCCGGACGCGCCGCCGCGCCACGCGCGCCGCCGAGGCTCCCGAGACCACCCCGGAGCTCGCCGAGGCCGCCCTGGAGGGCGCCCCCGAGGAGGCCGCGGAGGCCGCCGCCCCGGCGCGCCGCCGTCGCCGGGTCACCCGCGAGGTGACCGCCCCGGCCGCTCCCGAGGAGACCGTGCCCACCGAGGCCGCCGTCACCGAGGAGCCGGAGGAGACCGAAGAGGCCGAGGAGGCCGCTGAGGAGGCTGTCGTCGAGGCCGTCGAGGCCCCGGCTGCCGCTGCCCCCGCCCGTCGCCGTCGTCGTGCGACGCGTGAGGTGTCCGCGCCGGTGGGTGCCGTGCAGGAGACCGAGACGGTCGTGGCCGCCGCCGAGACTGCCCCCGCGCCGGCCGAGGAGGCCGTCGTCGAGGCCCCGGCTGCCGCTGCCCCTGCCCGTCGCCGTCGTCGTGCGACGCGTGAGGTGTCCGCGCCGGTGGGTGCCGTGCAGGAGACCGAGACCGTCGTGACTGCCGCCGAGCCCGCCGCCGCTCCGGCCGAGGAGGCCGTCGAGACCCCCGCCGCCGCTCCGGCACGTCGCCGTCGCCGCGCGACCCGTGAGGTTGCCGCGCCGGAGGCCGTCGCCGAGGAGCGCGAGGAGGCCGCTGAGGAGGCCGTCGAGGCCCCGGCACGTCGCCGCCGTCGTGCGACCCGTGAGGTCGCCGCTCCTGAGGCTGTTGCCGAGGAGCGCGAGGAGGTTGCTGAGGAGGCCGCCGCTCCCGCCCGCCGTCGTCGTCGTGCGACCCGTGAGGTCGCCGCCCCCGAGGCCGTCGCCGAGGAGCGCGAGGAGGCCGCCGAGGCCGCCGCGCCCGCCGGCCGTACCCGCCGCCGGGCCACCCGCCGCGCCACGGCGCCCGTCGGCGAGCCGCTGGCCGCGCCGGTGCTGGCCGAGGAGAGCGACGCGATCGCCGAGGCCGCCGAGGTCGTCGAGCGCGGTGCGCAGGAGGCGCCCGGACGCCGCCGTGCCGCGAAGCCGCCGACGGCGGTCTTCCAGGCTCCGGTGTTCACCGAGCCGATGTTCCAGACGCCGGAGACCGCTGCTGCCGCCGCTGCCGCGGCCGCTGCCGAGGAGCGGCAGGTCGAGGTGGAGGCCGAGGAGGAGCCGGCCGAGCGTCCGTCGCGCCGCCGCCGGCGGCGCCGCGGCGAGCCCGCCGAGGTTGCCGAGCCGGTCGTGACCGAGGCCGAGGAGGCCGCCGAGGAGGAGGCTGCCGAGGCGGAGGACGAGGAGCGCGAGGAGGGCGAGCGCCCGTCGCGCCGTCGCCGCCGGGGCGGTCGCCGCCGGCGCCGTGGCGAGGCCGCCGACGCCGAGGGTGCCGAGGAGGACGTGACGGCCGAGGAGGCCGCCGCGGAGGAGGAGCCCGAGGCCGGCGAGGAAGAGGGCGAGGAGGCCGAGGAGGGCGTCTCGTCGTCCGCGGGCAGCCGTCGCCGTCGTCGCCGTCGCCGCCGCAGCGGTGAGTCGATCGAGGCCGAGCCGGGTGCGGACGAGCCGGAGCGCACGGTCGTCAAGGTCCGTGAGCCGCGCGCCTCGCGTCTGGAGGGCGGCACCGGTTTCGACGAGGTGCAGTCCATCAAGGGCTCGACCCGCATGGAGGCGAAGAAGCAGCGCCGCCGCGAGGGCCGTGAGCAGGGCCGCCGCCGGGTGCCGATCATCACCGAGGCGGAGTTCCTGGCGCGCCGCGAGGCCGTCGAGCGCGTGATGGTCGTGCGTCAGCAGGGTGACCGCACCCAGATCGGCGTGCTGGAGGACAACGTCCTCGTCGAGCACTTCGTCAACAAGGAGCAGGCCACCAGCTACGTCGGCAACGTCTACCTGGGCAAGGTCCAGAACGTGCTGCCGTCGATGGAGGCCGCCTTCGTCGACATCGGCAAGGGCCGCAACGCCGTCCTGTACGCGGGCGAGGTCAACTTCGAGGCGCTCGGCATGGCCAACGGCCCGCGCCGCATCGAGACCGCGCTGAAGTCCGGCCAGTCCGTGCTCGTCCAGGTCACCAAGGACCCGATCGGCCACAAGGGCGCCCGCCTGACCAGCCAGGTCTCGCTGCCCGGCCGCTACCTGGTCTACGTGCCCGAGGGCTCGATGACCGGCATCAGCCGCAAGCTGCCCGACACCGAGCGGGCGCGGCTGAAGCAGATCCTCAAGAAGATCGTCCCCGAGGACGCGGGCGTCATCGTGCGCACCGCCGCCGAGGGCGCGAGCGAGGACGAGCTGCGCCGTGACGTCGAGCGGCTGCAGGCGCAGTGGGAGGACATCCAGAAGAAGGCCAAGCAGATCTCGACCAGCGTGCCGAGTCTGCTGTACGGCGAGCCGGACATGACCGTCCGGGTCGTGCGCGACATCTTCAACGAGGACTTCTCCAAGGTCATCGTCAGCGGTGACGAGGCGTGGCAGACCATCCACGGCTACGTCTCGCACGTGGCGCCCGACCTGGCCGACCGGCTGCAGAAGTGGACGTCGGAGGTCGACGTCTTCGCCACGTACCGGATCGACGAGCAGCTGGCCAAGGCGCTGGACCGCAAGGTCTGGCTGCCCAGCGGCGGTTCGCTGGTGATCGACCGGACCGAGGCGATGGTCGTCATCGACGTCAACACCGGCAAGTTCACCGGCCAGGGCGGCAACCTGGAGGAGACGGTCACCAGGAACAACCTGGAGGCGGCCGAGGAGATCGTGCGCCAGCTGCGGCTGCGCGACCTCGGCGGCATCATCGTGATCGACTTCATCGACATGGTGCTGGAGTCCAACCGGGACCTGGTGCTGCGGCGCCTGCTGGAGTGCCTGGGCCGGGACCGTACGAAGCACCAGGTCGCCGAGGTGACCTCGCTGGGTCTGGTCCAGATGACCCGCAAGCGGGTGGGCCAGGGGCTGCTGGAGTCCTTCTCCGAGCAGTGCGTGCACTGCAACGGCCGCGGTGTGATCGTCCACATGGACCACGCCATGACCGTCGGCACCGGCGGCGGTGGCGGTGGCAAGCGCGGCCGCAAGAAGGGCAAGGCGGCGGCCGTCGAGGCCGCTCCCGCGCCCCTCGCCGAGGCGCCGGTCGCCGAGGCCGAGGCCCCCGAGGCCGTGGAGCTGGAGCCGGTCGCGGTGACCGAGGCCGACCTTCAGCCGGCGGTCGGGGCGGACGAGGAGTGGTTCGGCAGCCCCGCCGAGGCCGAGGCGGCCGCGCGCCGCGGTGGCCGTACGCGTCGCCGGGCGACCCGCAAGGTGTCGGCCCCGGCCGGTGCGCCGAAGGCCGCCGAGCCGGCGGAGGTTGTCGTTCCGGCAGCGGAGCCGCAGGCGGCTCCCGAGCCGGTGGCCGAGCCCGTCGAGGCCGTCGAGCCCGTCCGGCCCGTCGAGCCCGTGGAGGCGCCGGCCGCCGAGGCCGCCGCTCCCGCGCGGCCGCGGCGCCGGGCGACCCGTCGGGCGTCCGCTCCGGCGGGCGCGCCGAAGGCGGCCGAGGAGGTCGTGGTCGTGGTGGCCGCACCGGCTGCCGAGGCCGCTGCGGAGCCCGTGGTGATGGCCGAGGCGGACGTCGAGGTGATGACCGCCGAGGCCGCCGAGGCTCCGGAGGCACCTGAGGCCCCCGAGGCTGCTGCGGAGGCCGTGGAGGCCCCCGAGGCCGCCGAGGAGCCCGAGGGCGCCGTGGAGGAGGCCCCCGCCAAGAAGACGGCCCGTAAGACGGCCGCCAAGAAGGCGACGGCCAAGAAGACCGCGGCGAAGAAGACCACCACGGCCAAGAAGGCGGCGGCCAAGAAGACGACCACCGCCAAGGCGACCACCGCCAAGAAGGCGACGGCCAAGAAGGCGGCCACCAAGACCGCCAAGAAGGCCCCTGCCAAGAAGACGGCGACCAAGAAGGCCGCCGCCGAAGCCGTGGCCGCCGAGTCCTCCACGGAGGGCTGACGGCCGCGGGCCCCTGTGCCGCAGGTCCTTCGATTCGGAGGACCTGCGGTACGGGGGCCCGGTTTGACCCCCTGGTCAAGGCCCCGTAACCTTGACCGTCGGTGTCCGTGCGTCCCGTGCGGCACCGAACCCCTGAGCAAACACCTCCCGGCGCTCGTCGGGGGAGGCCGCTCGTCCTTTCGGACCGTCACGGTGCTTCGGCCCGTGCGAGCGGCTGGCGTCAGAGGTCCGTTCCTAGCGAGAGAGAGTTCCGCGTGTACGCGATCGTGCGCACCGGCGGCCGCCAGCAGAAGGTTGCTGTCGGCGACGTCATCGAGGTTGACCGTATTTCCACCAGCAAGGTCGGCGACACCGTCGAGCTCTCCACGCTGCTGGTCGTCGACGGTGACTCCGTCACCAGCGACCCCTGGGTCCTGGCCGGCGTGAAGGTCCAGGCCGAGGTTGTCGACCACCACAAGGGCGACAAGATCCGGATCCAGAAGTACAAGAACAAGACGGGCTACCGGAAGCGGATCGGCCACCGTCAGCTGCACACCGCGCTGAAGATCACCGGCATCGACGCCCCGGCGAAGTAAGGGACTGAGAACACATGGCACACAAGAAGGGCGCATCGTCCACTCGGAACGGTCGCGACTCCAACGCTCAGCGGCTCGGCGTGAAGCGCTTCGGCGGTCAGGTCGTCCTCGCCGGTGAGATCCTGGTCCGCCAGCGCGGCACCCACTTCCACCCGGGCGCCGGCGTCGGTCGCGGTGGCGACGACACGCTGTTCGCGCTGCAGGCCGGTGCGGTGCAGTTCGGCACCCACCGTGGCCGCAAGGTCGTCAACGTCGTTCCGGTCGCCTGATCATCTGATCAAGGCTCCGTAGAGCGACAGTAGAACGACAGTTCGAGGGCGGACCTCCCTTCCCGGCTCGGGAAGCGGGTCCGCCCTCGCTGCGTTACACCAAAGACAATCCCGTAAGTATCTGGAGGCACACCGCTATGACCACCTTCGTGGACCGCGTCGAGCTGCATGTCGCCGCGGGTAACGGAGGCCACGGCTGCGCCTCCGTCCACCGCGAGAAGTTCAAGCCGCTCGGCGGCCCCGACGGGGGCAACGGCGGTCGTGGCGGTGACGTGACCCTGGTCGTCGACCAGTCGGTCACCACCCTCCTGGACTACCACCACAGCCCGCACCGCAAGGCCACCAACGGCAAGCCCGGCGAGGGCGGCAACCGCTCCGGCAAGGACGGCACCGACCTGGTGCTGCCCGTCCCGGACGGCACCGTCGTCCTCGACAAGCGCGGCAACGTCCTCGCCGACCTCGTCGGCCAGGGCACCACCTACATCGCCGCCCAGGGCGGCCGCGGCGGCCTCGGCAACGCGGCGCTGGCCTCCGCCCGCCGCAAGGCCCCCGGCTTCGCGCTGCTGGGCGAGCCGGGCGACGCCCAGGACATCGTCCTGGAGCTCAAGACCGTCGCCGACGTGGCGCTGGTCGGCTACCCGAGCGCCGGCAAGTCCTCGCTGATCTCGGTGCTCTCCGCCGCCAAGCCGAAGATCGCGGACTACCCCTTCACCACCCTCGTGCCGAACCTCGGTGTGGTCACGGCCGGCTCGACCGTCTACACCATCGCCGACGTCCCCGGCCTGATCCCCGGCGCCAGCCAGGGCAAGGGCCTGGGCCTGGAGTTCCTGCGGCACGTCGAGCGCTGCTCGGTGCTGGTGCACGTCCTCGACACCGCGACGCTGGAGTCGGAGCGCGACCCGCTGACCGACCTCGACGTCATCGAGGCCGAGCTCAAGGAGTACGGCGGCCTGGAGGACCGGCCCCGCATCGTCGTCCTGAACAAGGTCGACATCCCCGACGGCAAGGACCTCGCCGACATCATCCGCCCTGAGCTGCAGGCCCGCGGCTACCGCATCTTCGAGGTCTCCGCCGTCTCCCGCGTCGGCCTGAAGGAGCTGTCCTTCGCCCTGGCCGAGATCGTGGCCGAGGCCCGCGCCGCCAAGCCCAAGGAGGAGGCGACGCGCATCGTCATCCGGCCGAAGGCCGTCGACGACGCCGGCTTCACCGTCACCCTGGAGGACGACGGCATCTACCGCGTGCGCGGCGAGAAGCCGGAGCGCTGGGTGCGCCAGACCGACTTCAACAACGACGAGGCCGTGGGCTACCTCGCCGACCGCCTCAACCGCCTCGGTGTCGAGGAGGAGTTGATGAAGGCCGGTGCCCGGGCGGGCGACGGCGTGGCGATCGGCTCCGAGGACGACGCGGTCGTCTTCGACTGGGAGCCGTCGATGTCCGCCGGTGCGGAGATGCTGGGCCGCCGCGGTGAGGACCACCGCTTCGAGGCGCCGCGTCCCGCCGCCCAGCGCCGCCGCGAGCGCGAGGCGGAGCGCGACGAGGCCCAGAACGAGTACGAGGGCTTCAACCCGTTCGGGTGAGCGACCCCTCGGGGACGAACGCCGTCGGCCGGGCCGCGCACGTGCGCGGCCCGGCCGACGACGTTCCGGTTGTCCCTTCCCCGCCGCCTCAGCCGCCCGGCTGGGAGGCGCCCGCGGCCGAGGCGAGGCGGGGTGCGGGGATCTCGGAGGCCCGGGCCTCCATCCGTACCCGCCGCTCGTCCGCCTTCGCCGCCAGCGCCGTGACCGCCGCGTCGAAGCGGACCAGTGAGGGCGGGTCCGCCGGCCCCAGCAGCTGCACCTTCAGCTCCTGCCGCGCCCGGGCCAGCGTGTCCAGCGCGGGGTCGCGGACCGCGGCGAGCAGCTGCGCCACGCCGCGCGCGTCCGGGGTGAGGATCGTCGCCGCGCTCACGGTCGGGTAGTTCGCCCGGAACTCCTCCTCGCCCATGCCGCCGGTGTTCGCCACCGCGTACGGCTTCTCGCTGACGAGGAAGTCCGACACGACGCTCGACACGTCGCTGATCAGCAGGTCGGACCGGTTGAAGCAGCTGAACAGAGCCGGCCGCACGTCGGTGACGACCTGGTGCTCCCACTCCGGCAGCGAGGCCCAGAACGCCTCCTCCCAGGCGGCCGTGGCGGCCTCGACCGCCTCCGCCCGGCCCGGCGGCGGGGTGCTCTGCAGCAGCATGCGCTCCACCTCGTCCGCACTCTCGCGGAAGGCGGCGGTGGTCAGCCGGTCGAGCTCGGCCGTCCGGCGGGCCAGCTCGGCGGCGGCCGCGGGCCCGGGCCGGGGCCCGCTGCGCTCCGCGTTCGCCGCACGGATCATCGCCTGGATGCGCGCGTCGGCCCGCGCGGCCCGCCCGTCCACCGACCCGGTCATCGGGTGCGGCTTGTACAGCAGCCGTACGCCCGGGTCGGCCAGCAGCTCCCGGACGATGTTCTCGCCGGCGAGGACGAGGGAGGTGTTGCCCGGGTTGCCGTCCCAGCCCTCCCACGTGGGTGCGTAGAGCACGGTGACGTACGGCTTGCCGGCCGCCGCGCCCGGTGCGGCGGTGCGGATGGGCGCGAGCTGGGGGCGGCCCACCTCGACGACGTCCTTGTCCTCGACGCCGATGTCCGCGAGCCGGTAGCGCTCGCGGGCGGCGGGGCCGGCGACCCAGACCTCGTCGTACGCCTTGGCGTACGGGTTGCAGCTGGAGAGCTTGTCGCTCTCCCCGTGGTTGATGAAGGCGTGCTTGATGGAGGGCATGCGCAGCACCTGCGAGGTCTTGCCGGAGTTGGCCGGGTGCAGCATCGCCTTCAGCGAGGACTTCTCCAGGGCCATCAGGTGCACGACCTTGGGGATGCACACGACGGGCAGGTCGGTGGCCTCGATCTTCTGCATCATGAAGCGCTCGCGCAGCACGACGATCGGGTTGCCGCCGAGCGCGCCGAGCGTGGAGAGCCACATGTTGGCCTGGTAGGCGGAGGTGGTGCCGCCGGAGAAGTACATGCCGACGGTGGGCCGGTACTCCGCCAGCCACCCGTCCAGCCACTCCAGCGCCTGCCGCTCGCCGGCGATGCGCTTGCCGGGCAGCAGCCAGGTCGCCAGGTACGCGGTGCCGGCCGCGCCGAGCGCGAGCGCGAGGCCGACGCCCGCCAGGGCCCACCGCCCCTCGCCCGTGCCGGCCGTCGCCAGCAGGCCCGCGGTGGCCGGCACGGCGAACCGCAGCAGCCGGCGGCCGTGCTGACGGGCCAGCAGGCGCGGCGGGGCCGGCGAGAGCCCCAGGCCGGAGGCGTCGATGTTGCGGGTGAGGAACGGCAGGGTGCGGCTGCGGCGCACCAGGATCGCCAGGGTCTGGCAGGCCAGGTGGGTGGCGTAGCACAGCGCGAGGGCGAGGAAGACCGGCGCGTAGTCGCGCAGGGAGCCGTTGCCGTGCAGCCGCAGCAGGCCGATCAGGAGCAGTATGTCGCGCAGCAGCTGGCGCACCATGACGTCGAAGCGGATCTTGCCGAGCACGGCGATCAGGCCCGGGTCGCGGTGCTGCAGGTACACGTCGAGCGCCAGGCTCGCGGCCGTGGCGCAGATCAGGAGCGCGCAGTGCGGTGCGAGGGCGGCGGCGAGCTGCGCGGTGGAGAGGGCCAGCATCGTGAGCAGCGCCGCGAGCTGCACGGCCCGGCGGGTGGCTGTTCCGGCGGAAGGCACTGGGGAACTCCTGGCAGGAACTTCGAAAGTGAAGGGGGAGCCGCCGGCCGGAAGCGACCTGTGACGACTCGACTACCGACCGTATGACGGAGGCGGTCGGCGCTCAATCTTCCACACCAGCACCGGCCGGATTTCGGAGGCGAACGGCGGCAAATGGGTACGGGGTAGATTTGCCGTTCCGACAGGGCCGGCGGCGGCCACGGCAGCGATGACAGAGGTGTACGTACGTTGACTGGGGAAGGGACGACGCAGGAGGCCCGGCGCGAGGTCGTCGAGGCCCGCCGGATCGTGGTCAAGGTGGGGTCCTCCTCTCTCACCACCTCGGGCGGGGGGCTGGACGCCGACCGGGTTGACGCCCTCGTCGACGTCCTGGCCAAGACCCTCGGCGGCGCGGGGGCGCGGGACAAGGAGATCGTGCTGGTCTCCTCCGGCGCCATCGCCGCCGGACTGGCCCCGCTGGGCCTGGACCGCCGCCCGCGCGACCTGGCCCGCCAGCAGGCGGCGGCGAGCGTGGGCCAGGGCCTGCTCGTCGCCCGCTACACCGCCTCCTTCGCCCGCTACGGCCGGCGCGTGGGCCAGGTCCTGCTGACGAGCGACGACACCAGCCGCCGCGTGCACTACCGCAACGCCCGCCGCACGCTGGACCAGCTGCTGGCCATGGGCGCCGTCCCCGTCGTCAACGAGAACGACACCGTCGCCACCGACGAGATCCGCTTCGGCGACAACGACCGCCTCGCGGCCCTCGTCGCCCACCTCGTCCGCGCCGACCTGCTCGTGCTGCTCTCCGACGTCGACGGCCTCTACGACGGCGACCCCAGCCTCCCCGGCAGCTCCCGCATCGCCGAGGTGCGCGGCGAGCAGGACCTGCAGGGCGTCTCGCTGGGCAGCGCCGGCAAGGCCGGGGTGGGCACCGGCGGCATGGTCACCAAGGTGGAGGCGGCCCGGATCGCCGCCGCGGCCGGCATCCCGGTGGTGCTCACCTCCGCCAGCCAGGCGGCCGACGCGCTGCGCGGCCACGCCACGGGTACGTACTTCCACCGCACCGGGCGGCGGTCCGCCGACCGCCTGCTCTGGCTCGCCCACGCCTCGACGCCGCGCGGCGCGCTGACCCTGGACGAGGGGGCGGTACGCGCGGTGGTGGAGGGCACCGGGTCGCTGCTGCCCGCCGGAATCGCCTCGGTCGAGGGCGAGTTCAGCGCGGGCGACCCGGTGGAGCTGCGCGACACCGAGGGCCGGGCGGTGGCCCGCGGCCTGGTCACCTACGACGCCGGGGAGATCCCCCGGCTGCTGGGCCGCTCCACCCGCGACCTGGCCCGCGAGCTGGGCCCGGGCTACGAGCGCGAGGTCGTCCACCGCGACGACCTGGTCGTGCTGCCGTAGGGCGCAGGGCCGTGCCCGCTTCACGCGGAGCCTTTCCGTAAAACCGCCCCGCGGCCGCCCGTCGGCTGGTCCACTTTGATGTACGGGGCCGCCGTGGACGCGCGTCCCCGTGCACCAGGGCTCCGCCGCCGTTGCGGAGCAGCGAGCAACAGGAGGCCGCCGGTGAGACGAGGGCGCCCGGGAGCGCTGCCCCGAGGGACGGCTGGGCGGGCACTGACCAGCGTCGGCACGACCGCCGGCGGCACGGCCGCGCGGGCCGGGGGCGAGGTGCCGCAGACCCGCGAGGCGGCACGGCTGTGGCACGTCACCCTCAGCGTCGCGGGCGCCGAGGCCCCCCTGGGGGAGGTGCGCCGGGCGCTGGAGCAGCTCGCCCACGACCACCCCTTCCTGCTGACCAGCCGCTACGCCAACGACCATGCGGAGATCCGCTACTGGGAGGAGGCGCGCGACCTGCACGACGCCGCCGCCGTCGCGCTGCGGCTGTGGGGGGAGCACCGCTCGACCGCCCGGCTGCCGCCGTGGGAGATCGTCGGGCTGGAGGTCGTCGACCGGGAGACGTACCACCAGCGGGTCGCCGAGGGCTACGGTCCGCCGCCCGCCACCCCGGTCGGAGTGCACCCCTTCTGACCCCCTGCTGGCACCTCTTCCGGGAAGTCGCAGGTCAGTGCGGGCGCTGCGGTCCCGGCAGGGGGTGCGGGGCCGTCCCGCAGTGTGGAACGACGGCCGGTCGGGGCGGGCCCGGGGTTAGGCTGCGGCCATGAGCAGCGTTTTCCCCTCCCCCCTCGCCGACCCCATGCCGCAGTCCCCGGTGCTGCGTGCCGCCTACCGCGCCCGCGCCGCGGCCGCCGACCTGGCGCCACTGCCGCGTGCGGCGAAGGACGAGGCGCTGCTGGCCGTCGCCGACGCCCTGGAGGTGCGCACCCGCGAGATCCTCGAGGCCAACGCCGAGGACGTGGCCAAGGCCCGCGAGGCCGGCACCGCCGAGTCGGTCGTGGACCGGCTGACCCTGACCCCCGAGCGGGTGCGGGCCATCGCCCGTGACGTGCGCGACGTGGCCGCCCTGCCCGACCCGGTGGGCGAGGTCGTGCGCGGCTCCACCCTCCCCAACGGGCTCGACCTGCGTCAGGTGCGGGTGCCGCTGGGCGTGGTCGGCATCATCTACGAGGCCCGGCCCAACGTCACCGTGGACGCCGCGGCGCTCTGCCTGAAGTCGGGCAACGCCGTCCTGCTGCGGGGCTCCTCGTCGGCGTACGCCTCCAACACCGCGCTCGTGCGCGTCATCCGCGACGCGGTGGGCGGGGCCGGCCTGCCGGCCGATGCCGTCCAGCTGGTGCCGGGCGAAAGCCGGGATTCCGTACGCGAGTTGATGCGTGCCCGCGGCATGGTCGACGTACTCATCCCGCGCGGCGGCGCCTCCCTGATCCGCACCGTCGTGCAGGAGTCCACTGTCCCCGTGATCGAGACCGGCACGGGCAACTGCCACGTGTACGTCGACGCCGAGGCCGACCTCGACATGGCCGTGAAGATCCTGGTCAACTCCAAGGCGAGCCGGGTGAGCGTGTGCAACGCCGCCGAGACGCTGCTGGTCCACCGGGACATCGCCGAGCGCTTCCTGCCGCTCGCGCTGGCCGCGCTCGCCGAGGCGGGCGTGACCGTGCACGGCGACGAGCGGGTGCTGGAGCTGGCCGCCGAGGCCGGCACCGGGGCCACCGTGGTGCCCGCGACGACCGACGACTGGGAGGCGGAGTACCTCTCCTACGACATCGCCGCCGCCGTGGTGGACGACCTGGACGCGGCCGTGCGCCACATCCGGCTGTGGACCTCCGGGCACACCGAGGCCATCGTCACCACCTCGCAGGCCGCTGCCCGCCGCTTCACCCAGCTGGTGGACTCCACGACGGTCGCGGTCAACGCCTCGACGCGGTTCACCGACGGAGGCCAGTTCGGCTTTGGGGCGGAGATCGGCATCTCCACGCAGAAGCTGCACGCGCGCGGGCCGATGGGCCTGCCGGAGCTGACCTCCACCAAGTACATCGTCACCGGCGACGGTCACGTGCGGTAGCGGCAGCCGAATTCCCGTACCGGACGCGCGCTTTGGCCGGTGCGGGTCTACGCTGGACGGGTGCCGGACGACGTGGGGGGCAAGCCGTTCCCGGACGGCGAGGAGCCCGAGAGCCACCGCCACGGAGGCGCGGACGACCCGTTCGCCTCCGTGGTCTTCGACGAGGACTTCGTGCGGGCCGCCGCGATCCACGAACCCTCGGCGGCCGAGCGGATGCTCGCGGCCGACCGGGCGCGGGCCGGCGGCGGCCCCGCCGACGACGATCCGTACGACGAGGCGCCGCCCGGCCTGGACGGCGCCCTGCCGGGCGGGCTGCGCGCCGTGCGACCCGGGGAGCTGCCCCTGGCCCACGACCTCGACCCGGACGACGCCTACGGCCCCTACGGGCGCTACGGCCTGACCCGCGGGCCCTACCGCGGGCACGCCCGCTGGCACCGGCCGGTGGCCTGGGTGCTGGCGGTGGTCATGGGCATAGGCGTGGTGGCCCTCGCCTTCGCCGCGGTCTACCGCGGCACCTCCTCCGGCGGTCGGCAGGGCCCGGCCCCGCCGCCCGCCACCACCGGTGTGGGCGCGGACGCCGCCGTGGGGGAGCGGCAGGGGCCGCTGCCCTCGGTCTCCGCCGACTCCGAGCCGCCGGTCGCCTCTGCGGTGCCCCCGTACCGCTGAGCCTGCCCACAGATGATCACTTATGGTCACTCCATGGTGACCATCTGCTCGCCGGTGACCGACCGCAGGAGCCGTGGCCAGGGCTGGTGTCCCTCGCCCGGCCGCTTGAAATTTCCCCGGAAGTTGTCGCGCAGCAGCGCGTTTACCAGCGGCTCCCCAGACCTACTCTTGAGATATGAACGGGCCTGGAGACCCACCTGAGGGCACGCCCGAGGGCCCCCAGGGAGGCGACGAGGAGTACCGATCCGTCGTCTTCGACGAATCGTTCATCCGTGCTGCCCGGCTCCAGGAGTTCTCCGCCCGCGAGCGCATGGACGACCACGCGCCCGCCGTCCGCACCCGGCACGCCTGGGCACGCGTCAGCGCCTCCCGGCAGGTGCTGCTGCTGGTCGTCCTGATCGCCCTGGCCTTCGGCACCGCCGTCTACATGGGCCTGCGCCACCCCTACAAGGAGCCCGGCCCGCCCGCCGCAGAGCCGCTGCGCACCGTCCTGGTGCCCCTGGCGCCCCGCGACGCCGTGCCCGGCGCACCGTCGGCCAAGGAGCTCTTCGACAACAGCCCGGCCACCCGCCTGCGCGACGGCATCGAGGGGATCACCCTTCCGGCCGCACGGCGCACCCAGAATTTCTCCGAGGCCATGGTGATGGCCGCCCTGGCCACGGCCAAGGAGTACGTCGTCAAGTCAGCGCTCGACCCGGGCGTGCTCACCGGCGGCGCCCAGCGCACCGTACGGCTGCTGCTCGCCCCCGCCCAGCTCGACCAGTTCGACCGCAGCTTCGCGCACCCCGCCGACGACGGGCGCAACGCGGCGACCGGCTGGCTGATCCGCTTCGACCCTTCCCAGGTGGCCCTCGCCGACCGCACCATCCGCACCCAGGGCACCTTCGCCATCACCGAGGTCTCCCCGGCCGCGCTGGAGGTCTCCTCGGACCACACCTTCGTCTACGCCGTCCGCCCGGCCGGCGGCAAGCCCGACGCCACCTCGCTGTTCACCGTGCGGCGCACGATGCGCTTCCGCTTCGACCGCGACGACCTGCAGGAACACCATGTGCAGGTGCTGCAGAGCGCGGTGCAGGCCGGGCCGCAGTCCTGCAACGCCGACGACGCCGTCTTCCTGCGGCCGCTCTTCGCCGGCCAGAAGGCCACCGGCGACGGCCCGGCCGGCACCGATCCGTACGCCACCGGCAGCACCGACGGCGCGCTGTGCGGCACGCTGGACCCCGCCGCCCAGCCCTCCCCACCGCGCCACTAGGGCCTGTCCGGCGGACCATGCCGCGCCCCGTAGGGGCGCGGGGAACTGCGCGATCGGCCACCGACGGCCCGCAGATGCAGCGTCTGCGGGCCGCCCGCGCCCCTACGGGGCGGTCGTCGAGCCGTCGGACGGCGGACCGGCATCGCCGGGGCCCTCCGGGCCCTTCCCGGGGGCAGCCCGGCCGCCGCCGAACGTGTCCTTCAGCCGGCCGCCCAGGTCACCGACGCCACCCGCTATGTCCCGCACCAGCCCCAGCAGCGGGTCCTTGCTGGAGCGCACCGACTCGGCGTAGTGGTTCGCCGACTCGCGGAAGGAGTCGGAGACGGAGGCGTCCTTGTCCTCCGAGCGGCGCAGGTAGTGGCCGTCCATGATCCGCTGGTGGTCGCGGCTCTCCGACCAGCGCTTGAGCTCGGCCGCCCGCACGGTGGCGAAGGGATGGCTGCGCGGCAGCACGTTGAGGATCTTCAGCACCGAGTCGCGCACGTCACCGCCGCGCTCGTACTCCTCGGCCTGGGCCAGGAAGGCGTCCACGTTCATCTCGTGCAGGTGGTTGCCGCCGGCCAGCTTCATCAGCATGCGCAGCGCCGCCCGCGGATCCTGGCCCACCAGCAGTCCGGCCCGGTCCGCGGACAGCTCCGACTTGCGGAACCACTCGCGCAACGCGGTGACCAGCGCGTTCACCGCGATGTTGCCGAGCGGCACCCAGGCCACCTTCACCGCGAAGCTGGTCAGGAACAGCAGGATCGTTCGGTAGACCGCGTGGCCGGACAGCGCGTGCCCCACCTCGTGGCCGACCGCCGTGCGCATCTCCTCCTCGTCCAGCAGCTCCACCAGGCCCGTGGTCAGCACGATCACCGGCTCGTCCAGCCCCACGCACATGGCCCCCGGCCGGGGGTCCTGCGTGACGTACATCGGGGGGACCTTCTCCAGGTCCAGGACGTAGCAGGCGTCCAGCAGCATGGTGTGCAGGTGGGGGAACTGCTGCTCGCTCACCCGCACCGAATCCGACAGGTACAGCAGGCGCATGCTGCGCTCCGGCAGCAGCCCGCTCAGCGCCTTGAAGACCACGTCGAAACCGCTCAGCCGGCGCAGCGCCACCAGCGCCGAACGGTCCGCGGGGTGCTCGTACGCCCGCGAGGAGATCCCCGGGAACCGCCTGCGCTGCCCGGCCGGCCCCCGCCAGCCGTCGCCCGCACCCGTGCCGTCGCTCATCGCCGACCCCCTGCCGTCGCCGCTCGGAAGGGCCCCTGACCGGCCCGTACCCGACCTGTGGGACCCCAGCCTAGGCGCTGCCGCCGACACGGCTACGGTGGAGGCATGGCCGACATCAGCCCCGCCCTGCACGGGATCACCACCCACCCCGCCCTCACCCAGGTCCTCGCCGTCTCGCACGGTGACCAGGGGCCGGGCGCCGTGCTGCGCACCGTCCTGCTCGTCGGCATCGTCGGTGTTCCCCTGCTCGCCTGGCTCCTGCTGCGCGGCTACCGCAAGTAGCAAGGCCCCGCGGGCGACGCGCGGAGTCGGCGTGAGCTCGCGGGTGCGCCCCGCATACGATGTGGCAGAAGTCTCCAACCGACCCCGTCCCGGATAGGTCCTGCCGACGTGAATCTCATCGACGCCCACAGCGCCCTGCTGACCCTCGCCGCAGAGAGCGAGCACGTGGACAACCACAAGAGCATCAGCCCCGCCGTGACCGGTGGCGCCGCCCTCGTCATCCTGCTGCTCCTGCTCTGGATCACCACGCGCTTCAACCGCGACCGCTGATCGCGCCGGTCCCTGGCGTCAACGCGTGAAAACGCGCCCAGTAGGGTCTGCACGCATGGAAGAGCAGACAGGGCCCGTGAAGCGGCGGCTCGGAGTGATGGGCGGGACGTTCGACCCCATCCACCACGGCCACCTGGTCGCCGCGAGCGAGGTGGCCGCGCAGTTCCACCTCGACGAGGTCGTCTTCGTGCCGACGGGCCAGCCGTGGCAGAAGGGCCACCGCACGGTCTCCGCGGCCGAGGACCGCTACCTGATGACGGTGATCGCCACCGCGTCCAATCCGCAGTTCTCGGTCAGCCGCATCGACATCGACCGCGGCGGACCCACCTACACCACCGACACCCTGCGGGAACTGCGCGAGCTCAACCCCAACTCGGACCTGTTCTTCATCACCGGCGCCGACGCGCTGGCCCAGATCCTGACCTGGCGGAACACCGAGGAGCTCTTCCCGCTGGCCCACTTCATCGGCGTCACCCGGCCCGGTCACATACTGGCCAACCCCGGGCTGCCCGAGGACCGGGTCTCCTTCGTGGAGGTCCCCGCCCTGGCCATCTCCTCCTCCGACTGCCGCGCCCGCGTGGCCCAGGGGGATCCCGTCTGGTACCTGGTGCCCGACGGTGTGGTGCGCTACATCGACAAGCGCAAGCTGTACCGTCACGACGGCTGAGACCCGCACGAACGCCGACTGGGCTCTAGGGGCACTGGTGAACGACCGACAGGACCCGTACGCGTACGACCCGTACGCGTCCCCGGCGACGCCGCCGCAGGTGTACGGCTATGACGCCTACGGCCAACCGGTGTACCGGCCGGACGCCCCCGAGCGCGTGTACGACCAGTACGGGCAGCCCCTGCAGCAGCAGCCGTACGCCTACGACCCGTACGCCGGCCAGCAGCCGCAGCACCCGCAGCCGTCCTACGACACGTACGCCGCCCAGGGCCCCGAGCCCCTCGCCCAGCAGCCCCAGCAGACCCAGCAGCAGGAGTGGATTCCCCGGCAGGGCGGCCCCGCGCCGCAGGACGCGCACCCCGCGCAGGCCCCCGCCGCACCCCAGGCGCCGGCGGTGCACGGCTCGGTGCCCGAGCCGCGGCCGGCCGCCGAGGAGGCCCCGGACTACCGCACCGAACAGTTCTCCTTCGTCGAGGAGCCGGACGACGGCTCCGAGGACGTCATCGACTGGCTGAAGTTCAGCGAGAGCCGCACCGAGCGCCGCGACGAGCGCAAGCGCAAGGGCCGCAACCGCGTCGTCGCCCTCGCGGTGGTGCTCGTCCTCGCGCTCGGCGCCGGCATCGGCTGGTTCCTGCTCTCCGGCGGGGACGACAAGCCGGCCCCCAAGGCCGCCGGCGCAGCGCAGAAGCGCGACGTGATCGTCGTGCACCTGCGGCAGACCAGGGGCGGGGACAGCTCCACCGCCCTGCTGGTCGACAACGAGACCACCAAGAAGGCCACGACCGTCCTGCTGCCCAACTCCCTGGCCCTGGCCAAGGACGGCGGTGGCGCCACCACCCTCGGCAAGGCCGTGCAGGAAGCGGGCACCGGTGGCACCCGGGACGCCCTGAACACCCTGCTGGGCGCCGACATCAAGGGCAGCTGGCGGCTGGACACCCCCTACCTGGAGAACCTGGTCGAGCTCGTCGGCGGCATCACCGTCGACACCGACACCGACGTGCCCGCCGAGAAGGCCGGCGACCGGCCGCTGGTCACCCGCGGCAGCGGGCAGACCCTCGCCGGCCGGGCGGCGGTCGCCTACGCCACCCACCGCGCCGCCGGCGAGGACCAGAGCCGGCAGCTCGGCCGCTTCGGGCAGGTCATGCAGGCCGTCCTGCGGAAGATGTCCAGCGACACGAAGGCGGCCACCACCACCGTGGAGTCCCTCGCCCAGATCCCCGACCCCTCCCTCAGCCCGCAGCAGCTCGGCGCCTCGCTCGCGCACCTGGCGGAGAAGGCCAAGACCGGCGCGTACGCCACCGCCGTGCTGCCCGTGCAGCCCGACGGCTCGCTCGCCCAGAAGACGGCCGACAGCATGGTCAAGGACGTGCTCGGCGGCACGGTGAAGAACACCGACAAGAACGCGCCGCCCCGGGTGAGCGTGAAGAATGCCACCGGCTCGGCCGGCGCCGCCACCACGGCCCAGGTCGCGCTCGTCAATGGCGGCTACACCTACGTCTCCGGCGGCACCGCCGGCGCGGCCGAGGCCGCCTCCGCCGTGATCTACGCCGACGACGCCCGGGCTGCCGAGGCCAAGGAGGTCGCCCGCACCCTCGGCCTGCCGGAGCGGGCCGTGCGCAAGGGCGAGGGCGCCCCCAACGCCGACGTCACGGTGGTGCTGGGCAAGGACTACAAGAGCTGATCCGCAGGCCACCGGCGGCTTTCGGCCGGGCTTTCAGTCACGCTTTCGATCCGGCGGAAAAGCCCGGGAGTGGCGCGCGTGGGTCGTGAGACCCTGGAGGGGTACTGACCCTCTTGACCGAAAGCATGGCTTGTGACCGCCACCGACCGCTCCATCGAGCTCATCCGGGCCGCCGCCCAGGCCGCCGCCGACAAGCTCGCGCACGATGTCATCGCGTACGACGTCAGCGACGTCCTGTCGATCACCGACGCCTTCCTGCTGGCCTCGGCCCCCAACGACCGCCAGGTCAAGTCCATCGTCGACGAGATCGAGGAGCGGCTGCTGAAGGACCTCGGCGCCAAGCCGGTGCGCCGCGAGGGCGACCGCGACGCCCGCTGGGTCCTGCTGGACTACGTCGACATCGTCGTGCACGTCCAGCACAGCGAGGAGCGCGTCTTCTACGCCCTGGAGCGGCTGTGGAAGGACTGCCCGGAGATCGCCCTGCCCGAGGACGCCGTCGCCACCCGCGGCAAGGCCGACGAGCACGCCCGGATGCAGTCCGCCGAGGCCGGAGTGGACGGAGACCTGAGCTGAACGGCACGGGGGGCGGCCGGGGGCGCCGCATCGTCCTGTGGCGGCACGGGCAGACGTCCTGGAACGTCGAGCGCCGCTTCCAGGGCACCACGGACATCGACCTGACCGACACCGGCCGGGCACAGGCGCGCCGGGCCGCCCGGCTCCTGGCCGGCCTGCGGCCGCACGCCATCGTCGCCTCCGACCTGCGGCGCGCCCGGGACACCGCCGCCGAGCTCGCGGCCGTCACCGGACTGCCGGTCTCCGGCCACCCGGAGCTGCGCGAGACGTACGCGGGCGAGTGGCAGGGCCTGACGCACGAGGAGATCGCCGAGCGCTTCGGCGAGCAGTACGCGGCCTGGAAGCGCGGCGAGCCGGTGCGGCGCGGCGGGGGCGAGCTGGAGACCGAGGTCGCCGACCGGGCCGCGCCCGTGGTGCTCTCCCACGCCGAGAAGCTGCCGGACGGCGGCACCCTGGTCGTGGTCAGCCACGGCGGCACGATCCGCACCACCATCGGCCGGCTGCTGGGCCTGCAGGCCGGCTCCTGGGAGGCCCTGGGCGGCCTGAGCAACTGCAGCTGGTCCGTGCTGGGCGAGGGTGCGCGGGGCTGGCGCCTGCTGGAGCACAACGCCGGATCGCTGCCGGAGCCGGTGCTGGGCGACGACGACTGAGGAGCCCCCTCGTGGGGCTCCCGGGGCCCGATTTCACATCCGGGCAGGTCGCAGGCTAAAGTTCTTCTTGTTCGCGGGGAACACCGGGGAAAGCCCGGGGGAAACCGAGAACAGCGGGGCTATAGCTCAGTTGGTAGAGCGCCTGCATGGCATGCAGGAGGTCAGGAGTTCAATTCTCCTTAGCTCCACAACCCGATGATCCCGCCTCCCTGATCCAGGGAGGCGGGATTCTTGCTGCTCCCATACCCTTCCGTGGCAGAATCGGACGCCCGGGAACGGACGGGGCCGAAGGGGAGGGAACGGGCTGACCCATGGGTGCTCACAGCCGGAAGTGCGACTGGTGCGGCAGCGGGACGCCGATCGTCCGCGACATGGAGCCGCTCAACTCCGCCTATCAGTACTGGTGCGTCGAGTGCGCGCGGGCGCTGATCATAAAAGGCGACCCGATCGAGGTCTACCGGGAGCTCGAGGGCGAGCCGATCTACGGCCGGCTCCTCGACGAGCTCTGCACGCTCAAGCGCTTCTACTCCTTCGCGACGGCCTGAACGGCCGGCCGAACACCCCCTCAAACCGGACAAATCGGCTCGCCCGCCCCTCGGCGGGGAATCGATTTGGCGAAAGGGGGGTAGGACCGTGTAATGTTCTGGGTGTCGCCGGGGGAACCGGGCGGCGGGAAAACAGAACAAGGGGCTATAGCTCAGTTGGTAGAGCGCCTGCATGGCATGCAGGAGGTCAGGAGTTCAATTCTCCTTAGCTCCACAGCAAAGAAGCGGGTCATCCGGAAGGGTGGCCCGCTTCTTCGTGTGCGGATGTCGTCGCCCGCTGGACCCGGGATCGTCAACCTCCCGTCATTGCAAGGGTGTTGACCGTAAGTTTCTTGATCTCATCTTGACGAACGCATGCCCCAAGGATGAACGGTTCGTCGACAGAGTGACGTGACCGTTCACTCTCAGGGGGTTCCATGAGATCAAGCCGCTCACGGGCACGGGCCGGACTGTCCCTGGCCGCGGCCCTGCCGCTGGTCGCGGGGGCGCTCGCGCTCGCCGGGCCGGCCGCCCAGGCGCAGGCCGACTCCACGCCGCACGACCGCCAGTCGCTGGTGGGCACCAAGCCCCAGTGGGCGACCGCCGGCGCGGACCAGGGCGCCACGGCCGCTTCCAAGGCCGTCACGGCCCGGGTCTACCTGGCCGGCCGGGACGCCGACGGCCTGGCCGCCTACGCCCGGGCCGTCTCCGACCCGAAGTCCGCCTCCTACGGCAAGTACTTGACCGCGCAGCAGGCGAAGGAACGATTCGGCGCGACGCGGGCCCAGATAGCCGAGGTCACCGCGTGGCTGAAGTCCTCCGGCCTCACGGTGACCGCGAGCAACGACCACTACCTCACGGTGTCCGGTGACGCCGCTGCCGCCCGCAAGGCGTTCGGCACCGAGCTGCACGACTACGTCAAGGACGGCAAGACCTACCACGCGCCCTCGCGGACGGCCTCCGTACCGGCCTCCCTGCACGGCGCCGTGCTGACCGTCGTGGGCCTGAACAACGCGCCCCGGCTGGCCCACCACCAGGACACGCTGCCCGGACCGAGCGCGGCCTTCCGCAACGCCGGCCCCTTCTCGACCTACTACGGCTCGAACGTCAACAGCGACCTGCCCGCCGCCTACGGCTCCCACGCGCCGTACGCGATCAAGGGCTACACCGGCAAGCAGCTGCGCGCCGCGTACGGGGCGAAGAACTTCACCGGCAAGGGCGTGACCGTCGCGATCACCGACGCCTTCGCCTCGCCGACGATCGTCAAGGACATCGAGCAGTACGCCAAGCGCAACGGTGACAAGGCGTACCGCAAGGGCCAGTTCTCCCAGGTGCTGCCCGCCGACTACACGCACACCAAGCCCGACGAGTGCGACGCGGCCGGCTGGTACGGCGAGGAGACCCTCGACATCGAGGCCGTGCACGCCGTGGCCCCGGACGCCGGCATCGTCTACGTGGCCGGCTCCTCCTGCCAGGACGACGACCTGATCGACTCCCTGCGCAAGATCGTCGACGGCCGGCTCGCCGACATCGTCTCCAACTCCTGGGGCGACATCGAGACCAACGAGACCCCGGACGTCGCCGCCGCCTACGACCAGATCTTCCAGCAGGGCGCGGTCGAGGGCATCGGCTTCTACTTCTCCTCCGGCGACGACGGCGACAACACCGTCAAGCACGGCGTGAAGCAGGTCGACACCCCCGCGAACTCCCCCTGGGTCACCTCCGTCGGCGGCACCTCGCTCGCCGTCGGCAAGGGCGACAAGTACTTGTGGGAGACCGGCTGGGGCACCCACAAGGCCCCGCTGTCGAAGGACGGCCACAGCTGGGACGGCTTCCCCGGCGCCTTCACCGGCGGCGCGGGCGGCGGCACCAGCAAGGTCTTCGAGCAGCCCTTCTACCAGCGCGGTGTCGTCCCCGACGCGCTGTCCAAGGCCAACGGCACCACCAAGCCGATGCGCGTCGAGCCCGACATCGCGGCCGTCGCCGACTCCAGCACGGGCTTCCTGGTCGGCCAGACCCAGACCTTCCCGGACGGCAAGGTGGCCTACGACGAGTACCGCATCGGCGGCACCTCGCTCGCCGCGCCCGTGATCGCCGGCGTCCAGGCGCTCGCCCAGCAGGCCCGCCACGGCGTGCCCATCGGCTTCGCCAACCCCGCGATCTACGACCGCTACGGCACCGCCGCCTACCACGACGTCACCGACCACCCGCTGGGCCGCGGCCAGGGCCTGGGCGTCGTGCGCGTCGACTACGCCAACGGCGTGGACGCCAAGGGCGGCCTGGTCACCTCCCTGCGCAGCCTGGGCGGCGACACCTCCCTGTCGGCGACCTCCGGCTACGACAACGTCACCGGCGTCGGCTCCCCGGCGAACGACTACGTGACCTCGTACATCCCGCGCAGCGGGCGCTGAGGCCCCCCGGGGCCCGGGGACCGCACCCTCTCCTTCGGTGCGGGCCCCGGGCCCCCTGGGGTAACCTGGGCCCATGCGTGCCGTACGCCTTCTGCTTAGCGAGCCGCGCTGATCAGTACCGACCCCGCGGGTCGGCATCGGCGCGGCATCCCCTCCTGTGCGAGGGGTTTTTTCATTTGCGGCCAGCGAGCCGCAGGCAGAGGGCGAAGACGACGATCGATGGAGCTTAGAGGACGATGAGCGAGACCCCCACCGCCGCCGAGGTGGCAGCCCCGCACCGCTACACGGCCGCGCTGGCCGCCGACATCGAGGCACGCTGGCAGGACTTCTGGGACGCGAACGGCACGTACCACGCGCCCAACCCCGGGGGCGAGCTGGCGGGCGACGAGGCGGCCGCGGAGATCGCCGCCCGGCCGCACAAGTTCGTCATGGACATGTTCCCGTACCCGTCGGGCGCCGGCCTGCACGTCGGTCACCCGCTGGGCTACATCGCCACCGACGTCTACGCCCGCTACCACCGCATGACGGGCCACAACGTCCTGCACACCCTCGGCTTCGACGCCTTCGGCCTGCCCGCCGAGCAGTACGCCGTGCAGACCGGCACCCACCCGCGGGTGTCCACCGAGGCCAACATCGAGAACATGAAGGCGCAGCTGCGGCGGCTGGGCCTGGGCCACGACAAGCGCCGGTCGTTCGCCACGATCGACCCGGAGTACTACAAGTGGACCCAGTGGATCTTCCTGCAGATCTTCAACTCCTGGTACGACCCGGAGGCGAAGAAGGCCCGGCCCATCGCCGAGCTGGTGGCACAGTTCGAGAGCGGGGAGCGCGCCACCCCCGACCAGCGCCCCTGGAATGAGCTGAGCGCCGTCGAGCGCGCCGACGTCCTGGGCGAGTACCGCCTGGCGTACGCCTCCGACGCGCCCGTCAACTGGTGCCCCGGCCTGGGCACCGTGCTGGCCAACGAGGAGGTCACCGCCGACGGCCGCTCCGAGCGCGGCAACTTCCCCGTCTTCAAGTCCAAGCTGCGCCAGTGGAACATGCGCATCACCGCCTACGCGGACCGCCTGCTGGAGGACCTGGACGCCCTGGACTGGCCCGAGGCCATCAAGCTGCAGCAGCGCAACTGGATCGGCCGCAGCGAGGGCGCCCGCGTCGACTTCGCCATCGACGGCGCCCCCGGCGCCACGGCCACCGTCTTCACCACCCGCCAGGACACCCTCTTCGGCGCCACCTACCTGGTGCTGGCCCCCGAGCACCCGCTCGTCGTCACCGACGACCACGGCGTGATCCCCGCCGCCTGGCCGCAGGGCACCCACGAGGACTGGACCGGCGGGCACGCCACCCCGGCCGAGGCCGTCGCCGCCTACCGCAAGGAGGCCGCCGCCAAGTCCGACGTCGAGCGGCAGGCCGACGCCAAGGAGAAGACCGGCGTCTTCACCGGCGCGTACGCCATCAACCCGGTCAACGGCGAGCGCATCCCCGTCTTCGTCGCCGACTACGTCCTGATGGGCTACGGCACCGGCGCCATCATGGCCGTCCCCGCCCACGACAGCCGCGACTTCGCCTTCGCCCGCGCCTTCGACCTGCCGATGCGCTGCGTCGTGCAGCCCGCGGACGACCGCGGCACCGACCCCTCGACGTGGGTCGACTCCTTCGACTCCTACGAAGCCGAGATCATCAACTCGGCCGGCGAGGGCGTCTGTCTGAACGGCCTGCGCGTCCCCGAGGCCAAGACGGCCATGGCCCAGTGGCTGACCGAGCGCGGCATCGGCGAGGCCACCGTCAACTTTCGCCTGCGCGACTGGCTCTTCAGCCGCCAGCGCTACTGGGGCGAGCCCTTCCCGATCGTCTACGACGAGGACGGCGTCGCCCACGCGCTGCCCGAGTCGATGCTGCCGCTGGAGCTGCCGGAGGTCGAGGACTACGCGCCGCGCACCTTCGAGCCGGACGACGCCGACACCCGGCCGGAGACCCCGCTCTCGCGCAACGAGGAGTGGGTCAACGTCGAGCTGGACCTCGGCGACGGCCCCAAGATGTACCGCCGCGAGACCAACACCATGCCCAACTGGGCCGGTTCCTGCTGGTACGAGCTGCGCTACCTGGACCCGCACAACAGCGAGCGCCTGGTCGACCCCGACGCCGAGCGCTACTGGATGGGCCCGGCCGAGGGCAAGCCGCACGGCGGCGTCGACCTGTACGTCGGTGGTGCCGAGCACGCGGTGCTGCACCTGCTGTACGCCCGCTTCTGGTCGAAGATCCTCTTCGACCTGGGCCACGTCTCCTCGGCCGAGCCGTTCCACAAGCTCTTCAACCAGGGCATGATCCAGGCGTACGTCTACCGCGACGCCCGCGGCATCGCGGTGCCCGCCGCCGAGGTCGAGGAGGCCGACGGCGCGTACCACTACCGCGGCGAGAAGGTCTCCCGCCTGCTCGGCAAGATGGGCAAGTCCCTGAAGAACGCCGTCACGCCGGACGAGATCTGCGCCGAGTACGGCGCCGACACCCTGCGCCTGTACGAGATGGCGATGGGCCCCCTGGACGTCTCCCGTCCCTGGGACACCCGTGCCGTCGTCGGCCAGTACCGCCTGCTGCAGCGCCTGTGGCGCAACGTGGTCGACGAGACCACCGGCGAGGTCACCGTCGTCGACGCCGAGCCCGACCAGGCCACGCTGCGCGCCCTGCACAAGGCCATCGACGGCGTCGGCCAGGACCTGGCGAACCTGCGCTTCAACACCGCCATCGCCAAGGTGACCGAGCTGAACAACTTCGTCACCAAGCTGAGCGAGGTGCCGCGTTCGGTGGCCGAGCGGATGGTCCTGCTCGTCGCCCCGCTGGCCCCGCACATCGCCGAGGAGCTGTGGCGCCGGCTGGGCCACGAGGAGTCGGTCGTCCACCAGTCCTTCCCGGTCGCCGACCCCGCCTACCTGGTCGCCGAGACCGTCACCTGCGTCGTGCAGATCAAGGGCAAGGTCAAGGCCCGCCTGGAGGTCGCCCCGTCGATCTCCGACGAGGAGCTGGAGCGGACCGCCCTGGCCGACCCGGCGGTCGTGGCCGCGCTGGGCGGCGCCGGCATCCGCAAGGTGATCGTGCGCGCGCCGAAGCTCGTGAACATCGTCCCTGCGTGATGTGTTGGTGACGGGTTCGACGAGTTAAGGGTTCTTCCCTACGGGCAGGTTGGGGGTTCTTCCGGAACCCCCGGCCTGCCCCTTGCGTTTACGGTGGAAAGGTACGGGCGCGGGAAGGGTACGGCCGCCGCCCGCCGCCTACCCGAGGAGCGTGTTCATGGAAGCCGCCGCCGCGATCTTCGCCGTGATCAGTGCGCTCGTCGTGGCGTTCGTGGTCATCGCCGTGATCAGGGCGGTACGGGCGGTCAAGCGCGGCGTCGACCGCACCGTCACCCAGGCGCGGCGCACGGTGGAGGACACCCGGCTCAAGGCCCGCCGCTACGGCCTGCCCGGCCCCGCGGGCGAGGTCGCCGAACTGCGGCTGTCCCTGCGCACCTCCATGCGCGCGACCCAGGAGGTGCTGCGCTCCGGCGCCCGGGACGACGCCTCCCTCACCGAGTCCCTCGCCCTCTTCGAGCGACTGAGCGCCCACGGGCGCGAGCTCGACGAAGACCTGCGCAAGCTGGAGGACGAGCCCGACAAGGACCGCATCACCGCCTGCCTCCCGGAGCTCAAGGAGCGCACCGAACGCATCACCAACTCGGCCGACTCCCTCCGCTGGGCGGCCCAGGACCGCGCCCGCCGCTTCGGCGCCGAGGACCTCGACGCGCTGAGCGAACAGATCCGCATGGAGGCGGGCGCACTGCGCCACTGGGAGGAGGAACCGCCGGCGGGCGGGGGCTCGGGGGTGACAGGGGCTTCCGGGGGCGCTGGTGCAGGGGGTTCCGGGGCTGCCGGTGTGGCTGGGGCTGGTGGGGGCTCCGGAGCTGCCGGCGTCCCTGGGGCTGGTAGGGGTTCCAGGGCCACTGGTGTCGCTGGGGCTCGCGGTGCTTCCGGTGGTGGGGCCGGTAGCGCTTCGGGTGCGGGCCGAGCCGGAGCTTCCGGGGCAAACGGCGCGTCCTGGACCGCTGGCCCTGCGGAGGCCGCCGCGGGCGCCGGACCGGCCGGGGCCGGCGAGGGCCCGGAGGGCCGGAGCGGGGCGCGGGCCGCGCTCGAAGGCCGCAAGGACCGGTGGAAGCCGGGGTACTCCTGGGAGAAGGCCGTCCACCGCCGGGAGAACACGGCCTGAGCCCAGCCGCAGGCGACCCGGCAGGCGACCCGGCAGGTGAAGCCGCTCTGCCGCGGGAGCGGCCCGGCGGGTAACCTCCGGGGCATGTCCCGCCACGTCGCCATCATTACCGATTCCACGGCCTACCTGCCCCGCCAGGCGATGGAGCGGCACAGCATCACCGCCGTACCGCTGACGGTCGTCCTGGGCGACGAGGCGCTGGAGGAGGGCACCGAGGTCTCGGCCCGTTCCGTGGCCCAGGCCCTCGCCAAGCGCCGGCCCGTCACCACGTCGCGGCCCGCCCCGGAGGACTTCGCCGCGGCCTATCGCGCGGCCGCCGAGGCCGGCGCGGACGGCATCGTCTCCCTGCATCTGTCGGCGGAGTTCTCGGGCACGTACGACGCAGCGGTGCTCGCGGCGCGGGAGGCACCCGTGCCGGTCAGGGTCGTGGACACCGGCATGGTCGCGATGGCGCTCGGCTTCTGCGCCCTGGCCGCGGCCGAGACGGCCCGGGCGGGCGGTTCGCTCGACGAGATCGTCGCGGCGGCGGAGAAGCGGGCGCAGGGCACGGCCGCCTACTTCTACGTGGACACCCTCGACTACCTGCGGCGCGGCGGCCGCATCGGCGCCGCGCAGGCCCTGCTGGGCTCGGCGCTCGCCGTCAAGCCGCTGCTGCAGCTGGACGGCGGCCGCATCGAACTGCGCGAGAAGGTGCGCACGGCGGCCAAGGCGATCGCCCGGCTGGAGGAGATCGTGGTCGAGCGCACGGGCACCGCGGCCGCCGACATCGCCGTCCACCACCTGGCCGCCCCCGAGCGGGCCGCCGAGCTGGCCGAACGGCTGCGGGAGCGGGTGCCGGGGCTGCTGGAGCTGCACGTGAGCGAGGTCGGCGCGGTGATCGGGGCCCACACGGGGCCGGGGTTGCTGGGTGTGGTGGTCTCACCGAGGTAGGGCGGCAGCACGGTTGTGTCGTGTTGCCCGTGAGGGTGACGAAATTTTCCTCAAGAGGCCGGTTATCCACCGGAATTGAGGCTGTCCGGCGCCGATCCGGCGACCGGGCTACTGTCCCGTGTCATGACCGATCGCTCACGCACGGTATTGGCGCCTGCGCCGCCAACGCGCCCCACGCCCGTTTCCGTTGCCGCTCCGGCGGCCGCGGTGGACCGCGGGCTGGGTTCGCTGCGTGACCGCGTCGCCGCCGCGCCCGCGAACGCCCCGGCGCGGCCGCGCCGGGACTGGCGTGGTGCAGTGCGCGACCGGCTGCCGGTGTGGCTGCAGGTGCGGTGCGGCATCGAGCCCAGGACGCTCGCGGCGCTGGCGGTCGTGCTGCTGGCGGCCGTCGGCCTGGCGGTGCACCACTTCTGGTCCGGGCGGCCGCACGAGGTCCACGCGCCGCAGCGGGAGGGCGCGCCTGCCGCTGTCGCCCCGCCGGACCGGCCGGCACCGCCCCGGCCGGTCGCAGGGAGGTCTGCCGGGCCGCCCTCCCCGCCTGTACGGGGCGGGGACGGCGCGCGGGACGTAGTGGTCGACGTCGCCGGCAAGGTGCGGCAGCCCGGGGTGCGCCGTCTGCCGGCCGGATCCCGGGTGGAGGACGCGCTGGAGGCCGCCGGGGGAGTGCGCCCCGGGACGGACACCTCGGGCCTGAACCGCGCCCGGGTGCTGGTCGACGGCGAGCTGATCCTGGTGGGTGCCGGCCCGGGTGCCGTGCCGCCGCCCGGAGGGCCTGCCGCAGGCACCGCCCCGGGTGCCGCCGCGGGGCCCGTCAGCCTCAACTCCGCGACGGCCGAGCAACTGGAGGCCCTCCCGGGCGTCGGCCCGGTCCTGGCCCGGCACATCGTGGACTACCGCGACCAGCACGGCGGCTTCCGCTCGGTCGCCGACCTCCAGCACGTCACCGGCATCGGCGCCCGCCGCTTCGCCGACCTCAAGCCCCTGGTCCAGCCGTGACCGGCACTGCCGCGGACCTCGAAGCGCGGGCACCCGGGCCCGTCGAGGGGCCGCCCGACCTGCGCCTGGTGGTTCCCGCACTCGCGACCTGGGGCGCGGCGGCGATCTGCCTGACGGCGGACGTCCCGGTGGTCGTGGCGATGTGCGCGGGCGGCGTGGTCGCCGCGGGCGGCCTCGCCCTGGCCGTCCGCGTCCTGGCCGTCCGCGCCCGGGCCCGGCGCGTGCCGGCAGGGCGGCCGCGCGCAGCGGCGGTGGCCGCAGCGGTGGCGGCCGCGCTGTTGTGCGCCTCGGCCGGGGCGGCAGTGGGCGGGCTGGCGGGCGCGCAGACGCGGCGCGGGCCACTGCCGCAGCTGGCGCGGCAGTACGCGCGGGTCACCGTCGAGGCGACCGTCACCGGGGACCCCCGGGTCACCCGGCCGCGGGCGCGCGGTGCGGTGCAGGCCGCGCCCGCCGTGGTGCTGGAGGCGGAGGCGACCCGCGTGGTCACCGCACAGGGCGCCGCGACGGCCGTGCGCACCCCGGTGCTGCTGATGGCGCGTCAATCGTGGCTGGGGCTCCTGCCGTCCACCCGGGTGCGCGCCGAGGGCCGGCTCGCGCCGCCCTCCCGGCAGGGCGACCGCATCGCGGCCGTCCTGCGGGTCAGGGGCGACGGGCCGCCGCAGGTCCTGGTGGGGCCGTCCGCCGCCCAGCGGTTCGCGGGCCGGCTGAGGGCGGGCCTGCGCACGGCGTCGGACGGGCTGGCCCCGGACGCCCGCGCCCTGCTGCCGGGCCTGGTCGTCGGCGACACCTCACGCGTGCCGGCCGAGCTGGACGAGGCCTTCCGGGCCACCGACCTGACGCACCTTCTGGCGGTCTCCGGGGGCAACCTCGCCGTCCTCCTGGTGCTCCTGACCGGACCGCCCCACCTCGCCGCACGCGCCGAGCGCCGCGGGCTCGCGGGCCGGCTGGGGCTTCCGCTGCGGCTGACCGCGGTGCTGGGCGGCGGGCTCGTGCTCGGCTTCGTCCTCGTCTGCCGCCCGGGCCCGAGCGTGCTGCGGGCCGCCGCCTGCGGCCTGATCACCCTGCTCGCCCTCGCCACGGGCCGCAGACGCAGCCTGCTCCCGGCCCTGGCCGCGGCGGTCGTGCTGCTGGTGCTGTACGACCCCTGGCTCGCCCGCGACTACGGCTTCCTGCTCTCCGTGCTGGCCACCGGCGCCCTGCTCACCCTCGCCCCGCGCTGGAGCGGCGCCCTGCGGCGCCGCGGCGTGCCGCCCCGGATCGCCGAGGCCCTCGCGGCGGCGGGCGCGGCCCAGGCCGTGTGCGCGCCCGTGCTGGCCGTCCTGGCGTCCCGGGTGAGCCTGGTGGCGGTGCCCTGCAACCTGCTGGCCGAGCCGGCGGTCGCCCCGGCCACCGTCCTCGGCTTCGCCGCACTGGCCACCGCCCCGCTGGCCATGCCGGTCGCCGAGCAGCTCGCCCGCCTGGCCGGCTGGCCGGTGCTGTGGACGGCCGCCGTGGCCCGGACCGGGGCGGGGCTGCCGGGCGCCGGGGTGCCGTGGCCGGGCGGCCCGGCCGGTGCTCTCGCGCTGGCCGCGGTGACGGCCGCCGCTGTGCTGCTGGCGCCCCGGCTGCTCCGGCGGCCCTGGGCCTGCGCGGCCTGCGCGCTGCTGCTCCTGCTCGCCGTCCTGCGCCCCGCACCGCTGGAGAGGGCCGTGACCGGCTGGCCGCCGCCCGGCTGGCGGCTGGTGGCCTGCGACGTGGGCCAAGGGGACGCGCTCGCCCTGGCCGCCGGCCCGCACACGGCCGTCGTCGTCGACGCCGGCCCCGAGCCCGGTGCCGTCGACCGCTGCCTGCGCGAGCTGGACGTCGACACCGTGCCGCTCCTGCTGCTGACCCACTTCTTCTTTCCGCGGTTCAGATCTGTCTCATGAAGCCCGTGCTTCAGTCTCGTTGATCCGTTGAGTGCGGGACGGGCGAGCCAACGAGGGGGTGCCCTCGAAGGCTCAGGAAGGGACGGATGTGGAGCTG